>JAEEJM010000108.1 GCA_016281895.1 Clostridiales bacterium | reverse complement strand
GGCCAGTATCACCTGGTACAGCCTCCGGCCGTCCCTGACGACGGTCTCGCCGTCGATCCTGAAGCCCAGGGCGTCAAGGGCGGCCCTGAGCTCGGCGGCCTTTGTCATAGGCTGGAGTATCAGTCTCACATCCGGATCGGCAGCGAGCCTCGACGAAGAGACGATCCCGGCGATCAGCTCCCCGCCCATCCCGAGGATGAAGATGTCCTGCGGAGAGAATCTCTCGATCCCGGACAGTCCGTCGGTCCTGAACACGGCGATCCGGTCGGACAGCCCGGCCGCGGCGATGTTGGCCGAGGCCCTCCTCACCGGGCCCTCGTTTATGTCTGATGCGACACCTCCGGGAGAGACCTCGTTCTCGCAGAGCCAGATCGGCAGAAAGGCGTGATCCGTGCCGATGTCGGCAAATCGCCGGCCGGGGACCGCGAACGCAGCCGCGGCGGCGAGACGCCGGTCAAGTCTTGTCATGTTGATCCTCTTCCGGGAACAGACCGTCCCTGAAACAAAAAGTGAAATCCTCGTCGGCGAGCCGGAGCGAGCAGCCCGGACTCAGGGGATACTTCCTGCCCGGCACGAGCCTTCTGCCGTCGAGATACGTATGGTTTGTCGACGAACAGTCCGTCACGGTCCAGCTCCTGCCGGAGCCCTCTATCACCGCGTGTCTTCTGCTGACGGCCCTGTTCCCTTCTACTGTGTAATCCGAGGCCGAGGGATCCTTGCCTATCCTGAAGCGGCAAAGAGTGACAGGTATGACTCCGCCGGACGACCTGACTAGATACGGGATGTCGCCGCTCACTGCCTGAGCGGGCTTTGCCTCCCCGAAAGCGTCGGCCGCTCCGCCTCTTCTGCCTTCGCCGCGGCGCCTTTTTTTGCCGGCGGCGGGGCGGTCCGGGACAGGAAGGCCGCGGGAGAAGAGTCCGCGTCCGGGAGAATCGCCTCCGGGAGGGCCGCCCGGAACGGAGACGTCACCGCGGCCGGGGAAAAAGCCGCGGCCGGATGATCCACAGGGACCCGGTTCATCTTCTGGGCCGCAGGATCCCGCCGCGGAGGGATCACTTCCGTCAGGGCCCGCCCCGGAGGGTCTGAGGGAAGAAACGAAGACCTTGAAGCCGTGGATGGAGAGCGGGCGGCCGGGATCGAGTTCAGCGGCGGACGCCCTTATGAACGCGGCAGTCTGTTCCGAATCCGGCCTGGCCGCCTTCAGCACAGACGAGAACGCGCAACCCGCCGAATAGCCCGCGATCCCGCCGCATACCGGCAGACAGATCATCCTGATCTTCCCGGAAACGGGATCGAAATAGATCATTCCCGGGTCGGGGACGAGGCTGTTCTCAGGTATGAGATGATCGGAAGCGGTCAGGTAGGCGTCGCAGATCCCGGCCAGAAAGTCGGTCAGGCGCATGTAGCCGATCTCCTTACCAAGGCAGGAGAGAAGCCGGGCGAGCCCGTCCGTAAGGTAGGTCACGGTGACGGTGCCGTCGACGGAGCTGACCGAAGCCGGCACCAGGGTGCTGATATCTGCGTTCGTCATCATGCCCATCGTGACCGTGTCCGGGATGCCGCCGTCTTTTATAGTATACTTCAGAATCTCTTTCCCGTCAAGGTAGCCGGACTCGAGCATAAGCGCATCACCGTTCATAAGCACACAGTTTTATCAGATACCAGAGCCTGTACTTTCTGACTCCGGCGGTTCCGTCACCGGAGAAAACGGTGACATCAGAGTATTCGGACGGGATCCTCAGTTCGTTTTTCATATCGATGTATCCCCAGTTTTCCCCGTCGAACACGGGCGCAAGCCCGCAAGAGAAGGATCCGGCGTCCTCGTAACCGGTGGTGAACAGCAGTTCGCCGCCGGTGGTGACGAAGCTCCAGCCGCCGTAGCCCTCCGGGCGGACGGCGACCGGCCCGTCATACGAGGCGGGCGGCCTTGCCTCTTCGTATCCGGTCTCCGACAGACGGTTCCCGGCCGTATCCATGTAATACCATAGCCCGTCCCTTCGGCCGACCGTGACACCGAAGAAACTGCAGTACCCGTAGTCGTCGGTAAGTATGCACTCGAAGCCGAAGTCGGTGATCATGGACAGATCTCCGCCTATCAGTCCCCATCCCTCTCCGTTGCGGACGGCCGCTACCCCGTCGCAAAAAGGCCCGGCATATTTGAATTCGAACCGGTGTTCTCCTCCCGAGCGGTCAATGTAGCCCCAGATCCCGTTTTTCTCTGCCGGAGCGTAGCCGCTCCCGAAGCTGCCAAGGCCCGAATAGCTCTCGCCGGTAACGAATCTCCTGTTGCCCGAGCCGTCAATAAAAAACCATTCTCCCGAGTTGCTGCATGGCATGAGTCCGCTCTCCGGATCCGGGAAGCCGAGGCTGTCGTACTCGGGCATGATCTTCTTTTTGCCTCCGGAATCGCACAGCCCGGCCCGTCCGTTGACCTCGCAGACCGAATAGTAAGACGAACCTGCCCGTCGGAAGCCGGCGAGCTCCGAGAAACTGACATACTTCTCCGAATAGGTGAACGACAGCTCCTCTGCAAGGGCCTCGGCGCGGCTGTCGGGCGGACAGTTTGCGCGCATGCTGTTCAGCACGGCGATGGCCGAGGCGAATTCGCCGCTGTCGGCGTAGAAGCGGGCCTCGAGATAGTAGGCGTCGCCGGCTCCCGGCCTCATTATGACGGCCTCCTCGCAGGCAGCCAGAAAGCTCCGGCGGTCTCCGAGCTCCCGGTACATCTCGGCTATCTTCAGTCTTACGCCATAGTCTCTCCTCTTCAGTGATGAGGCCTCCATGTATTTTTCAAGAGCGTCGTAATACGCCCCCGCCCGCTCGTATTCCCCGGCCTCTTCCATAAGCCGTCCGAACTTTTCCGCGTTTCCCGCGGCCGAGAGCGCCGGGACGGTCCACGAGAGGAGCATCAGGACTGCCAGCGCCGTCCCTGTAATGACCAGTTTGCGGTTCATGATCCGGCGCTCATATCGGCAAGGCGCGCGAGACCAGGCACAGAAGGATCCCGGCGCAGATGAATGGCGCCAGCGGCATCTCGTCCCTGAGACCCGCCTTCTTGAAGACGATCATGGCAATGCCCGCCGCCGACGCCAGCAGCATCGTCGCGGTCATGACGGTCAGCATGTCGCCGAGGCCCAGGAACAGCCCCGTGGCCCCGAGGTATTTGATGTCGCCGCCGCCGATGCCCCCCTTTGATAAGGCTGAGGCGGCGAACGGGACTCCTCCTCCCACGGCTGCTCCCAGCAGTCTCATGGCAAGACACCGAAGCGGCCTTCCGCCGCCGAGGATCATCTCGGCAGACGTCAGGATCACCGCCCCCGCCAGCACGGCGATCACCGCAGCGTCAGGGATACGCCGCTCGGAAAGATCGGTCAGCGTCACCAGGAACGAGGCGGATATCAGAAGCCCGTAAGGCAGGCATTCGGCGGGCGGCAGTCCGGCCCGCAGTGAAAGAAGCAGCTGTACAGCCAGGCCCGCGGCGGCTCCGGCGCAGACCACGGCGACCGCCGCCCGGAGCTTCTTTCCGGTCAGTTCGGCCCCGCTCCGGAATCTCAGGTATGCAAGGCTTGCCGCCGCGCAAAGCAGCTGCGACAGCGTATACAGCACAGGTTCAATCCAGCGCATTATACTCGTATTCATACTCGACGACGACTCCCGTCTCCTGTAATATCTGTTCCGCGATCCTTGACAGCAGCAGCTCGTAATTCTCCCGGTCGGCCTCGGCCGGAAGGACCATCAGTACGCGGAGCTCCTCAGGCCTTATGAGCTTGTACCTCACTCCGCTCTCCATCTCAAGCAGCCCGCCCTTGCGCTTCGAGACGGCCGAGGCCAGGTCCCTGGCCCAGCCCTTGATCTCGGACTTGAGGCGCCCGTACGTAAGCTTGTAGCTGTCCGCCCCCTTTCCTTCGGTGCTGGCTACGGGGGTATAGACGGAATAGCAGTTGCTGAACACATTCAGGGAATGGACGGCCGTCACGACGCCGTCCGTCGGGTCGTAAAGATCGATCCCTGTCCCCTCTTTCACGGCATGGTAGCGATCGCGGTCCTTGAACTCTCTGACGAAGAACCTTCCACGTTCGAAGGCGGTCTTGCTCCAGACCGTGTTCTCCGGGCCGGCCTCGACGGGATCCTCAGACGCGAGCCAGGCGTGCGTCTCCGCACACTGGCAGACCCTGTACACCGAGTTGAACACCCCAAGTCCGGCAAGTCTGATCCTGTACACGGCCGCGATCCTGACGGTCTTCCCGTCGAACAGTACGGACGACAGCCCGAAGTCAAGGCCCCCGAGTCCCCCCACGACCCCGCAGTTCTCGAGCCACGAGTCGGGATCCTCCGCGATGTATTTCGGCACGGCGATCCTTGCCGCGACGTTCCCGGCGAGCCGTCCCGCCGTCCTCCTGAGCCCGTCTTTCATCAGGTCTCCCGCAAGGAGGGCGACGGCGTCCGATATGCTCCCGTTGCTCTGTTCGAGTGCCTCGGTGATCTGTCCCGCCACTGCCGAGACCGATCTGTAAGTCTCCGCCGCGCTCCCGGCCTTCTGCCCTATCTCCGCGGCAAGA
This sequence comes from Clostridiales bacterium, assembly GCA_016281895.1. GTDB lineage: Bacteria > Bacillota > Clostridia > Oscillospirales > CAG-272 > CAG-390. The sequence continues at coordinate 11,827 of JAEEJM010000108.1, read as the reverse complement.
TCGGTCCCGCCGCCGGACGTCCCGGACGTGTAGACGAGTTCCGAGAATGACGATGCGGCGTTGATCAGGTCGCCTGCCAGGGTCCCGCGGTCGCCGCCGACTCCCAGGAGCCGGTCGACGGCGTAACAGCAGCGGGCAGTCTCCTTTGCCGCCATGTCCAGGGCGTACTGGACGCGGCTCTCGCAGGTGATCACAGTGACGACGTTTATCAGCGCGACGAAAGCTATAATGAATATCGACAGCGCCAGGGCGGCCTCGACCGTATAAGAGCCTCTCTCGCCGTTCCTGCGCGCTTTTTCGGAACGGGTTCCCACATCAGTAGCCGTCGACGGCGGTGTATGTGAGGACGACTCTGCCCGCGCCGTATGCCGACTGCAGGCCGCCGGAGGCGCCGTTGACTGCGCCTTCGGCGCCCGTAAGAAGCCGCCCGGCGAACAGCGTGCCGACGCCGGCGCAGACAGACACCGTTACGAAGGTCGGAGCCGCAGCTATGTTGAAATCCTCTCCTCCCGGAGCGGAGTTCATGTTGATCTGGATCAGTTCGGCCGTCCTCCTGAGCATGGCGTTCCCGTTGGCTGCGAAGCCGAGCAGAACGAACAGCTTGAGATAGTCGCGGTAGTTCATGCTCATGGCCGCCCCGGCGGTCAAGCCTCCGCCGGCCGTCGATACGTCTTCCGCCCGGTCGGACGTAAGTCCCGATACGAAGCTGCCGATCCGCTTCTTTATCAGGTCCTTTGCGGCGTCCGTTCCCTTCCCGATCTCCTTTACGATCTCTGATCTGAACTGTTCCGAGTATTTGCCGACGGTGCCCGAGATGTAGCTCTTGAGCTTCGTGAACAGGCTCCCGATTATGCCCCCGTCTCCGTTCTTCCCGTACAGGATCTGCTCGAGGGTCTCCTTTGCGCCGCCGGGGGCCCTCAGGCGGGTGTAGATCTCTCGCAGCTGCCTTGCGAGATTCCTGACGTCGCTGCTGATGAGCCTGTCGGCCGCCAGATCGAGGCATTTCCCCGTGAGACCTCCGCAGCTGCCCTTCAGCGCGGCTAAAGACTCCCTGAGAGATGCCTCTATGTCCGCGAGTTTCGGCTCCTGAGTCATAACGGCGATCTTTGAGGCAAGCCTCTCAACCGGTACAGCGACGGCGCTCCGAACGCTCTCGTAGACCCCGTCGATCCCGCCGTCGATGACATCCGTGACCTTGTCGGCAAGTTCTCCGATCCCCGCGGACGCGGCTCCGGAGAGGCTGTCTCCGAGCATCCCGAAAAGCTCGTCCAGGGCCCCGCAGGCGTAATCCGCCGCCGTGTTCACAAGCAGCGTTTTCGCCCCGCCCAGTCCGAGGGTCCATGTCCCCGCCGTCTTGTATATCGGCACGCTATTCCCCTTGCACAGCGAATTCAGGTCCGCCACGCTCTCGGCCATCGACCAGGCCACGAGGATGACGTTCTGAACGATCGGTATGCCGAACCCCGTCCAGCCGGCGATGGCGGCTGCCGCCCCGAGGGCGGCCCCCCGGAGCTCGGCTGAGGTCATGGCGTAGACCGTGTTGAGGGCGAACCTGATCCCGAAGATTACCGTCTTGGTATAGTTGAGGTTCCTGCGGGGACTGTCTGCGCCCCATAGGATGTACTCGATCTCGGAGCCGAAGAACACGTTGCCTGACATCTCGCAGCCCGAGAGCGACAGGACTTTGGCGTCTCTGTCCGCGGCCACGTCCGTGAAGCAACTGAACATGCCCGTGATGTACTCCTCGCAGTACAGGTCCTCTGCCGCTGCCGAAGCAAGTTTTTTCACTCCGTCCAGGAACCCGGAGACCAGCTTCAGATCGGACGCGGCCTTCTCGGCGGTCTTATCGTCGTCCGAGTCTGCCGAGATCCCCCTGTCCAGGGAAAAGGCCTCGGCTATGTTCCCGGCCCCCGAGCTCAGACGCATCAGCTCCTTGCGCAGGTCGTCACCGACGGCCGCCCCGAACGAGGATGGCGTGTCACTGGGGAGATCGGTGCGCTCGCCTCCGTCCGAAGCCATCGATACGAGGGTCTTTTTCAGCTCCGCAGCCTCTTCCGTTCCCACAGACGACTCCGCGCCCTTTGAGGCGCAAAGCTCTTTCAGCGTGAGATACAGCGCCGCCTCGGCCGGGCCTCCGGTCGGTCCGATCGGCACGATCGCCTCGGCAAGCACCTCCCCGGCGGAGGGGAGCGAGCCTGGCGGCACGAGTCCGCCGGCCGCTTCTGCCGGCGAGCCGCCCGAACCCGCCGCCCCCGATACGGCGGCGCGGATCCTCCTGAGGTCAGCGTTGCGCTCGCGGCTCTCCCAGCCGTCTATGTCCGGGTCGTATCCGGCGACTCTCAGCCCGGCCAGCTTCTCCGCGGCGCCTCCGGCATAAATCTCCTGGAGCCTTGCGAACTCCGTCATCCTGTCTATCTCAACGGACGACAGCCCTTCCGCGGAATTCAGATAATCCTCGTAGAGAGAGGCTTTTACGGGGCTCTCGGACAGGTCGTCGACCGCGGATTTGTATTCATTGAGACTCTTTTCCGCGGACGCGGCCCCGGCCTTAAGCTTTTTCAGGGCCTCCCCGGCTGCCGAAGCAGCGTCCCTGACAGCCGCCAGCGGAGTGTACCACGCCCCGTGCATAAGAGCGGCGCCGGAGGCGCTCCAGTCCCCGGCGGCTTTGGAGGCGAGCTCGGTGATCGCCTCCGCTCCGGCCGAGACTTCTTCCCTGAGGCCTTCCGCCGCCGACGCCGCCGATCTCAGCCGGCCGGCGTCGCCCCCGAGAGCCCCGATCTCCTCGGCCAGCGCCTCTCCTCCCTTGTCGAGCAGCCCGGAGAGCGTCTCCCCGGCTGAGGCGTAATGGCCCAGCGATGCCGAGCAGCTTCTCAGGCACTCGAGATAGTCCGTCCACCTGTCCAGCAGGGTCCCGGCCGCGCCCGCGGTCATCCTTGACGGCGCCGCCGACGCGGTGGAGATCTGCGTTGTTCCGCACAGTCGCTTCATCCGGACAATGCCGGCGTCCGAGGCCAGGCGCGAGAGCACCCCGCCGAGGCAGACCGCGGCTGCGGCCTCTCCATCCTGAGACAGGATGCGCCGGTATTCGCTCCTGTCCGCCGCCTCCATTCCGCCGGACGGAACAGTGTCGCCGCGGTACTTCTCGCACAGCAGCGCGTACCCGAACGCAAGTCTGAGACTGACGCCCAGATACTCAAGGTCTGAAGCGAGCTGTGAGGAGATCTCCGCGCTGCTCCGGCCCGCGCAGAGGCGCTCCTCGGCCTCTCTCAGGTCCTCCAGCTTTTCGAAAGCGTATCTGCATACGTCCTCGAGCTCGCCTATCTTATTGTCGCTGACGAGCTTCTTCTCTACCGCCTTCGACTGTTTCGAGCTCTCCCTGAAACACGAGATCTTCGTCATCAGGCCCTTCGACAGCTCGACCGGCGCCCGGTATTTCATGTACTCGCAGATCTGTCGCTTCAGCACGGCAGGGTCGCCGAGGACCGATGAGCCGACTCCGTTCACCGAGAACGACTCGGCCGACAGCTCGAGAGCCCGCCCGTATGACGAGGCCGATCCGACCGCCGAGCCGATCACTCCGTTGATGAACTGGCGAGTGAACGGGTCGCTCATGTCGAGGAACTCGTTCCCCTCCAGCGTCCTTCTGAAATACGCAGCCGCGTTCTCCTGAAGCTCCTTCTCCGAGCCGGATACGGCAAACAGACCGTACATCTCCCGCAGGGTCCTGTCGTAGTACGACAGGGCCGTGTTGGCGGCGAGGTCCGCAGCGCCCGAGATCTCCAGTCTGGCCGCCTCGATCCGGGCAGCGTCGGCAATCATTCCGGCGGAGGCCACGACCGGCAGCAGTATGAGGGCAAGAAAGATGCACACAGATCCGCGGACGGCGTCCGCCGCCCGCCGGCTGATCTTAGGTCCTTTTCCCGAAAATCTCATCAACGGCCCCTTTTATCTTTGAGGTCAGGCTCCTGACCTTGTCAGCCAGGTTCCCGTCTTTTCCCGCAGGTATCATCCCTCCCGCATCTTCGAACACGTCGAAGATCAGGTCGGTGTTTCTTACGAACTCCGCGCCGTCGCAGACCGGAGCCAGAGCATAAGCGCGTATGCTTCTTCCTGCCAGCTTCCCCGCCAGGCTGTCTCCGAGCACCGAGGTCGCCCCCGTAACTCTCACTTCGGCGCACCTTACTCCCGAGCGCACGACGAAGGCCACCGTGCAGTCATAGTTTCCCGGAAGGGCGCAAACGTCGCCGGCCAGTACCGAGAATACCGCCGACAGTTTCTCGCAGGTCTCGGCTTCCCCGGTCAGGTATCTGTACGGCCTTATGTCCGATATCGCCGCGTGAAGTGCGTCCGTCCCGGGCTCGGCCATGGCCAGCCGGCCGAAGCCGAAAGCCGGGCCGATCCCGGTGGACGCGAACAGATCCGGATAGCCCGGGATGACGGACGACCTGGCCGCCAGAAGCGCCATGCGCTCCGCGAGCATCGATACGGCGCACCTCTCGTACACCGTGATCCCGGTGATCACCAGCGCCAGGACCACGGCAACGATCAGAGGCATTATGACGGTCATCTCCAGCACCTGCGCCCCGCCGCGATCCCCTCCGGCGGGGCGCACGCGCGCGGAGGATTCAGAACGAGCTGATCTCGTTGCCGACATTCCGAAGCGCACCCGAAACGATACCCGTAAGCTGTTCCCTGAATATCACAGCGAGCCCTATGACCACTATGATGATCAGGATTATGGCAATTATGTTCGTCTCGCCGTTCTCTTCGCCGAGCCGCCCGAACGCCCGCGCCGCCGCTCTATGGGCGCGTTCCGCCGCCGCCGCGATCTTCTTCTTCATTTTCAGCTGCTCCTTTCTATTATGTTCCTTCCGCCGGACGGCCGGACGGCCGCCGGTCGTCAGTGTGTTTCAGATCCCCGCGAAAAGCGGGATAATGATCATTGCAAGAATGCCCGTGAACATCATCATAAGAGGTATCATGAGCTTCTGGTTGGCGTTCTGGCCGCCGATGACGGCCCTGGCCCGTCGCTGCTCCCAGCTGTCCTCGTTCATTCGCCTGAGGAGCGCCGTCAGTCCGGTGCCGCCTCCGCTGAGGTTGCGGATCAGCATTGACGCGAACTGTCTGACCTCCTTGCTCTGGCAGCGCGATGCGAAGCCGGCAAGAGCCTCTCCGTCAGGTACGCCGTTCCCGGCCCGGTCGGCCGCGGCGCGCATCTCGAGATACAGTTCTCCGTCGGACGATGCTGCAGTCCGGGCCCAGGCCTCTCTCAGGGTGAGTCCGGCCCCCGTCAGCAGAGATAGCCTCGATATGACGTCCGGCAGTTCGCTCTCGAACTCCGCCTTCCGCGCGGAGGCCAGCCTCCGCAGCTCCGCGGCGGGATAGAAAGCCGCGGCGGTTCCGGCACTGACCGCTATCAGAGCCAGGAAAGGCTCGCCGGCGAGCACTGCCGTAAAACAGCCCACAGGCACCGCCGTAAGGATCGACGCTACGGCGTGGGCCGGCACGCAGTAGCCGTAAAAATCCGACTCTGCGTCGCCGTACAGCACGGCCGCGTTGCGTCTGACGCCGGCGGTGAACGCTCCCGCCGAAGCTCCTATCAGCCCGTATGACGCAAACCCGACCGGACTGAGCGCCCTCAGCGGGAACAGTGACGTCTTCATGGCCGGGATCAGATCGGAAAAACGGCCCTTTGAGCGTATGAGCATCAGTATCCATGCGAACGTGCAGACCGTGCCGAGGACGTCGGCCGTGATAATCCATATCTCCATGTCACACCTTTATGTCCGTTATCTTGGCGCCGGTCACGTAAGCTGCGGCGAACAGGGCAAGCGCCCCCGCCCTCACCGCGGTGTTCAGCGGCGTATCAGCACAGACCGCCCCTCCTCCCATCAGCCTCAGCATGAGAGCCACAGCGAACGGCATGGCGCTGAGTATGTTCAGTTCCGTGCGGTTGGACGCCACGCAGACGCGGATCTCCATCTCCGTGTCGATCTTTGCGCACAGGACGTCCCTGCAGTCCGCCGCCGCTTTCTTCATATCCCCTCCGGTCCGGATGCATATTCCGAACGTCTCCGCAAAGCTCTCCACGGCGTCGCTGCCGCAGCGCCCGGCGCATTCGTTAAGCAGTTCCTCGGCCGTAAAGCCGTTTCCGAGCCCGTCGTTGATCCTTCTGACCTCTCTAACGAAGGAGGCTCCCGGGCCGTAGGTGAACGAGAGCTCGCGGTAACTGTCCTCGAGAGCTCCTGTGAGATTGCGGCCCGCCGAAAAGGAGTTGCAGAGCGAGCCAAGAAAATCCCGGAACTGAAGCAGCATGAGTTTCTCCCTCCTGCGTCCGAGCTCGGCGGCCGTTATGAATGGGGCGGCGGCCGCCCCTGCCAGGCCGCAGATCACGGCCGCGGCGGGAAGCCAGAACAGAATATATCCTCCGGCCGCCCCCGCCGCGAAGCCCGCCGCGGCCGCGGCAGCAGTCGCCGCGGGCCGGAGCTGCAACGCGATCTTTCCCTTCCCGGTCTTTTTTGCTTTCTTCATGTTTCAGATCTCGCCGGCAATGCCTGCCGAGCGCAGTTTCCTTACGTTTTTCATACTGTTCGGCGTCCTTTCGAGCCTCCCCTCGATCCTTCCGTCGGGAGCCGTTCCGGTCTCGCGGAATACGAAGAGCGGGTTCAGGACGATCGTGCCGTTTTCGGTGCCGGCGACCTCGCAGATCTCCGCGGTCCTTCTCGAGCAGTCCCTGAAGCGCGCCAGATGAATGATCACGTCTATGGCAGAGGCGATCTGCGACCTTACGGCGGGAAGCGGCAGGCCGGACGCCCCCGTCAGGACCATGGTCTCCAGACGGCTGAGCAGGTCGCGGCAGGAGTTAGCGTGGCCGGTCGATACCGAACCGTCATGGCCGGTGTTCATAGCCTGAAGCATGTCCAGCGCCTCCGCGCCGCGAACCTCGCCGACTATTATGCGCTCCGGTCTCATCCTCAGCGACGCCCTGATGAGATCCCGGACTGTGACGGTCCCCGCGCCGGATGTGTTGGCGTTTCGCGTCTCGAGGCTGACGAGGTTCTCGATGTTCCTTATCTGCAGTTCTGCCGAGTCCTCGATGGTTATGACCCTCTCGGTCGGGGGGATGAAGTCCGACAGGGCGTTGAGGAAGGTCGTTTTCCCGCTTCCGGTCCCTCCGCTGATGAAGATGTTGTATTTTGCGACGACGAGGCTCCTCAGCGCCTCAGCGGCCTTGTCCGTCAGCGAGCCCAGCGACACCAGTCTCTCCATAGTCATGGGATCGCGGGAGAAGCGCCTGACGGTCATTACCGGGCCGCACAGCGAGACCGGAGGCAGAACGACGTTCACCCTGGACCCGTCCGGCAGCCTTGTGTCTACTATGGGATTTGCCCTGTTAACCTCTCTTCCGGCCGTGCCGACGATGCGCTGGATTATGTTCTCCAGCATCTCGGCCGACTCGAAACGCAGCGGGGTCCTGAACAGCCTGCCGCCCTTCTCTACGAAAATGCAGTCGGGGCCGTTGATCATGATCTCGGTCACCGAGTCGTCGGCCAGGATCCCGTCGAGGATGCCGTAGCCCCTCATGGAGCTGAATACTCCCCTGGCGGCCGATATACGCTCCGACATGGGGAGCGTTCCCAGCCGCTCGGCGACGACGCTCTCGATGACGTCCCTGAGTTCGTCGTCGCTCATCCCGGCGACCGGGAAGCCGTCCCTTACGGAGGCCGTAAGGGCTTCGAGATCGAAGGCCGGGCCGCTCACAGAAGCTCCTCCGGCGGAATGAACGACCTGGCGATCTCTCTTGTCACTCCGGCGCGGCTCATGCCCTCGATCAGGGGTACGGCGAAGCCTCTTGCGCCGCCGGCCGCAGGATGAGGAATCTCGCCCGCCGGATGGAGTGCATCAGTCGGCGGATGGAGTACGTCTCCCGCCGGATGGAGTGCACCGGCCCGCGGAGAAAGCACGTCTCCCGGCCGGACGAGATTGCGGACGATACAGAGGCTCCCTGCGCCATCCGAGGCCTTCATCAGAGCCCCGGTCCCGGACAGGGTCTTTTCCATTCTGTCGGGGCCCCCCGCCGACACAGCGAACAGCCTGTCCGCCAGGTCGGCAAGGCCAAGCTTCCACGGCTCGAACCCGAACGGCACGTCGGCCACGACAAGGCCGTACGGACCCGATGCCGAGACCGCCTTCACTATAGCGGCCATGTCCTCCCTTCGAAGCTCCGAAACGTCGAAGGGGCCTTCCGGAGGCCTTACGGCGGCGGTGCCTCCCTGAGTTTTTCCGGTGCATATACCTGCTCTGGATGCCAGGTCCCCGCGGCCGGTCCTGAGCGCGAATATCAGATCGCTCATGCCGCGCCCGCTTCCCTCCGGGTATCCGGAGCGGTCGAAGCTCAGAAGCACCGCAGGCCGGCCCGCGTAGCACGACGACGCGGCATATGCCTCGGCCAGCGTGGAGTTGCCGGCGCCTCCGCACGGCGACATGAACACCGCAAGCTTCGGCCGCTCTCCGCCTCCGGGCTCCGGGGCGGTTCCTGCCCCGCCTCCGGCGCACATTTCGAACAGCCTGGCGACGAGCTCTCCCGTGCCGGCAAACCTGCTCACCGAAGGCAGGCCTTCCGGCGTACCGGCTCCGCTGCCGTCTATCACGCAGACCCTGCCGGGGAGCGACGCCATGTCGCCCGGATAGCCCTCAGGGACCAGCGTGACGTCCGCATGCAGACCGGCGGGCAGCGACAGGGCGCTCTCGCCCGTAAAGAGGCTCGTCTCGGTCCTGTCGAAATATGCCGTATTGAGGCTCTCGGCAAGTCTCCTGCCGTAGTTCCCCCCGGGATCCGCTATGGCGATCCTGAGTTTCATTCGAACTCACCCGTGAACCAGTCCGTGTCCGCGGGCCTGTCTGAGGGATCGAGCGACAGCGCCCTGATTATCCCGTCTCCGAGTCTGCGGCCTATTCCCGCCCTCATACGTTCCGGGGCGACGAGGCAGTCCCCCCTGCCGCCTTCGGCATACATCATCCTGATGCCGGCCGCCGCTGGCGGGATGCCGCAAATGATATAGTACAGCGATGCTCCCAGCGCGTAAACGTCAGACGCTGCGGACGGTTCGCCGCCCTTCAGCAGTTCCGGCGCCGAGCAGTACAGGCCGAACGGAAAATTGGTCCTTACGTCCCCGGCCAGGCAGCAGCCCGGCACGAGGGTGACCTCCGATCCGTCGCGGCTGCGGAACGTGTCCGGCGTTATGTTGCCGTGCACGCAGCCCGCCTCCCAAAGGCGGCCAAGGCCGCGCACGGCGGGAACGAGTTTGCGGAAGAACAGTTCCGAATCGGTCCTGTAAGAGCAGACCGGATCCCCGCAGCGCCGGAACACGGCATAAGCCGTGCCTCCCGACATGAACGACGATTCGACCCGCGCGATGCCTTCGATCTCGGGCAGTCTTTCCGCGGCCGCCGCGATACGCATGAAGGCCCCCGCTCCGTCTCGGAGCAGATCGTCCCGCCCCTCGACGGCGGCGACGCAGGTCCCGTCCGCGGCCCTTGAGCATATGCCGCGGGGGAAGAACTCGCACACGTCTGTCTCCCGCTCAAGCATGAGGTCGAAGGCCCTGTAGATTATGCACCGGTCCTGTCTGAACGCGCCTAGGGAGATCAGGTACCTGCCGGCGACGCAGCTTCCCGGGGAGAGCTCCTGCGCGGCGGCGAAGGCCTCCCTCGCTGGGGTATCGCGCTCCTTCCCCGCCTTCGTCCTCTTTCTTTTCAGGCGCTCGGGCCTGTCCGGCCTCTTCAGCCCCATGGCCGACATGAATTCGACTATGCTGCGGAACCGCTCTTCGGGATCGTCAGCCATGGCCTTTCTCAGGGCGGCGGCTGTGCACGCGCCTCCCGGCAGCTCCTTGCCGGTCCTCAGTTCCCGGAGTTTTCCTTCCGACGGCTTTTTCCCCGTCAGCAGGGCGAACAGCGTGGCCGCCGACGAATAGACGTCGTCCGCGGCGCAGGCCGGTCCGTCGCCGTCCGGATGAGGCGCCGAGAAGCCCGGCTTGCCCGAGCGCCTGAATTCCGTATCCGGCTCGCCCTCGCGGAACGCGGAACCGAAATCCAGCAGCTTTATCCCGGTGCGCTCAGAAGGAAGGTCCGACGGGCCGCCGGTGCACAGCCATACATTGTCCGGGGCTATGTCCCCGTGTATGACCGAGCCCGAGTGAAGTCTGGCCACGGCGACGCACAGCTGCGACGCGACGGATGCGAACACTCCCGCGGGCACGCCCGGCGCCGCCAGCGATATGTACCGCTCGAGCGTCATTCCGGTGAGCAGCTCCGTCACCGAATAGACCGTGTTGTTCTCCTCGAAGCAGTCGAAGACGTCCGGGAAGCACGGGCAGTCGGCCACCGACGCGTTCAGCCTTATCTCTGTGATGAAGCGCTTTTTTCTGGATCGGTACTCGCGGCTGTCCTCCTGTCCGCAGAACAGCGTTCCCGTTCCGTCCGGCGCCCTGCCGGACCTGCCCGCGCAGAACAGCTCCTTTACGGCGACCCTTTTTTCCCTCTGAAGGTCGAAGGCGCGGTAGACGACGCCGTTCCCGCCGGTGCCCGCGGCAAAGCCGATGAAATACCTTCCTCCGAGCACCGTCCCCGGCGGCAGCTGCCAGTCCTCGCGCGGCTCGTACACGGCCCCGGCTCCGCAGCCCGGGCAGACCTCAAAGAGCGACGGGAACGCCTCGAAGCAGCATGGACACCTGTACATGACTCAGACGCCTCCGCTACGGCGGCCCCAGGAGAAATCCGGGCCGCACAAGGGATGAAGCGCCAGAACGCAGTCCCCGAAACTGAGTTCGTCACCCGGGGCGAGCTCCTCGGATGCGCGCAGCAGACTGCCGTTCAGGTAAGCGTTAAGCTTCGACTGACCGGGTTCGGCATAAAACGAACCGGTCGACGGGTCGTACACGGCAAACAGTACCGCCGCCGTGCCGGGATGCGGCGCGCAGCGGACGGCTGCCGAGCAGGTCATAGAGGCCCCCACGCTGTTGCGGCCGCAATACAGGCAGAAGGCGCTGCCCCGGTCCGCCCCCTGGAGACAGACGAGCCAGCCCACGACGGGATCGAAGTCACAGCTGTAAGGGCCCGGCTCCCCGCGCACGCCGCCGGCGCAAATTATTTCAGAGCCGCCGGAACCTTTTTTCTCAACGTCACGGAAGCAGGCTTTTTCAGCGCCTCCGGCGCACTCCGCGGCCGAGTCTTCGGTCTCCTTAACAGACCCGGGCTCCGTAACCGGTCCGGGCTCCGTAACCGGTCCGGGCTCCGGGACCGGCCCGGGCTCCGGGACCGGCCCGGGTTCCGTAGCAGGCCCGGGTTCCGTAACAGGCCCGGGCTCAGTAGACAGCCCGGCATCCTCCGCCTGCTCTCCGGCACCGCGGTAAAGCAGCACCGTAGGTTCGCATTCGAAGCGGGGCCGGGTACGTCCGGCCGGGCCCGCAGGGCCATCAGCGAGACCCGCGGACGGGGACGGACGGACGGGATCGGTAACATCCCCGCTCCCGTCCGGATAATACACGCTGCGTGCGGAGCGGTGATCCGGGTCCGCGCTCTCTTTTTCGCGCCGGCCGCGCCGAAAAAAGCCTAAGACTCCGCCGAAAGGCTTGTCCGACGGGGCGCCATGAGCCGCACGGCTCCCGGCCGCGCCGTCCGATCCGTCTGAGACGCCTCCCGCGGCGTATCCCCTCCGCCCGTTTCCTGCGCCGGCGGATCCCGCGCAGTGCGGGCAGCTTTCGAAGACCTCGCTGTCGTAAAAATGGCCCGCTTCACATCTGACTACTTTCAAAGCGCCTCCGTT
>JAEEJM010000107.1 GCA_016281895.1 Clostridiales bacterium | reverse complement strand
GACTCCGCTGTCGGCCCTCAGCAGGACGTCGAAGCCGTCGAAGTCGTCCTCGGCGCGGTCGTAGTCAACGGCGCCGCTTGAGATCTTGATGTAGAGCGAGCGGACGAAGGTCGACTCGGAGACGGTCGCGTAAGCGGTATTGCCGTTGATGGAAAGATCGTTCGTGTAGAGGCTCTGGACGTTGATGGAGGAATCGCCCGTGGACTCGATGCTGACCGAGGAGTCGGTGCGTATGTCGGTGACGGTGACGTCGCCGTTGCTGACGGTGCACTTATAGTCGCAGTTGCAGCGCAGGTTGTTGAGCTGCAGGTCGCCGTCGGTCTGGACGTTGAGGATGATGACGGCAGCATCGTCGGTCAGATACAGGTTGACGGTGCGCTCCCTGTCCTTGTACTTGTAGTAGTTGAGGTAGTCGCGGAAACCGTTGAAGTTGATCTTGAAGTTGTCGATGTCGATGATGTTGGTTATGGCCGTGGTGTCGGTGAATTGCAGAGTCGACTTGCTGAGCGAGAAGTCGTAAGTACCGTCGGGGAAGTTGACGAGCTCAAGCCTCGATTCGGTAACGCCGCCGATGATGTTCACGTCGACGCCGCTCACCTTCATGACTATCTTTCTGACCTCGGACGAGTCGAAATCGAGAGTCGTGGTGAAGTTGTTGTCGGCGTCGCCGGTCTGCGTGAAGAGGGCGACGCCCTGGGCGTCGGCCATGTTGGTGGCCGTGAAGCACAGGAGCAGCCCGACGCAGGCCAGAAGCACCGACACTATGAGAAATATGACTGATGTCGGCTTCATATCTTGTCAAGCACTCCTTTCAGGGCCACGAAGCCGTCCTTAGCCTTGCGGAAGGCGAAGGCGAGCAGTTTCGCGAGGGATTTCATGGCAAAGGGGATGAGCCTTATGGCGATGTTGTAAACGAGTATGCCGACGAACATGACGGCGGCTCCGACGGTCACTCCGAGGCCCGTCTCGAAAAGGCCTACGGGGATGGCTCCCTTGACCAGCTGAATGGCCCCGTAAACTATCCCTATCAGCGATACAAGCACTCCGGCCGTGACGAAGATTATGAGTCCGGCGACGATGCCTATCATGAGCAGCGCCAGCACGATCCAGAAGCCCATGTAGAGCGCCACCATGAGCAGCGCGAGGGCGATGATGACCGGCAGCGCGACAGCAAACACCACCCAGAACAGGACCTTGTTGGATTCGTATCCGTGCAGGAAGTCGTCTATGCGGCTGTCGTAGTTGTTAGCCTCGTCGGAGTCGTAGTCGGAGGCGTCGGTGAGCTGCGAGGGGGTCTGTTCGGCCTTTTTCTTCTTCCCTTTGCGGCCGCCCTTTCCGGAAGCTGACGGGGAGAAGTCGTCGACGTCCTCGCCGGAGTCGATGTAGTCTATGTCGTCGGCGATGGGCTCGGGCGCCTTGCGCTCGGACGGGCCGGCAAAGATCATCATGTCCTCGTCCTCGTCGTCGGTCCTGACGGGCGGGGGCTGAACGGTCCTGCGCTCATCGGCAGGCTCTGAGGGAGAGGCGTCGCGCCGCTCGTCCGCGGCGGGATCGGTCCGGGCAGCGGACGCGTCAGCGTCGTCGGCACCGTCTGCGCCCTCGCCGGAGCGCCCGGCAGGGCCCGCGTCGGCGGAGTCTTTCCCGTCCGTCCGGGAGTCCGACGCCTCATCGGCCCCGGCCGGACCGCCGTCCGGACGGTCGTCGCCGGCGGGGACGGAACCGGAGTCGATCGTGCGCAGCGCGTCCTCGATCTCGTCCTCTATGGACACCGCGGACGGGATGATGTCGTCCTCGGCGCGCGTCGGAGTTATGTCGTCATCGTCGCCGGACTGCACCGAATCGGCGGGCTGTCCGGGAGCGGCGCCGGCGTCATCGTCGCCGTCCCGGGAGGCGGGGGACTCGGAGAGCATCTCGGCTATCTCGTCGGCCATCTCCTTAACGGGCACGGGAACGTCGGTTATATTGTTGTCGTCGAAATATGAGGCGACGCTGATCATCTCGTCGCTCACGACAGCCTCCGGGAAGCCGCGGGCTATGAGATCCGTCCTGAGCGCCTCAATGAACTGTTTTCTGTCCATACCTTTCTCCAGATCGATCGAAAAATGGAAACCAAAGTGCAAAATAGTGCGAAAGTGTGATATAATAAGACAAGTTCATTATATTTTATCATACCCGGAGTCATAAATCAAGATGAGAATGAGAAAAAAGAAGCATTCGGCCGAAAGAATAGCCAGATGCTCCGGCCTGCTCATACAGGATCCCACGGCCTGCTTCGGCGCCGAGGAGACCATCTTCGGCGGCAGAAGGCCCCTGCTGCTCGAGATAGGCTGCGGCAAGGGAGACTTCTGCGTCGAGCTGTCTCGCAGGTCCCCTGACAGCGGGATAATAGCCGTCGAACGCATCCCGGACGTCGCAATGTTTGCCCTCGAGAAGGCAACGGCGGCCGAAGGACGGCCTGACAACCTCCGATTCATAATAGGCAACGCCGAGTACCTGTGCGACTGGTTTGCCCCCGGGACCTTCAGGCGGATCTATCTCAACTTCAGCGACCCCTGGCCGAAAAAGGGGTATTTCAAAAGGCGACTCACCTCCCCGGCCTATCTCGAGAGGTACGGGACCTTACTCGAGCCCGGCGGTGAGCTGTTCTTCAAGACCGACAACGAGCCGCTTTTCGACTGGTCTCTCGAGCAGTTCGGGGCCGCCGGCCTCGAGACGCTCTACGTGACGCGCGACCTGCACTCGAGCGACCTCTGCGCCGGCAACATCGAGACCGAATACGAGCGGCGCTTCGCAGCCGACGGCAAGCCGATATTTGCGGCCGGCGTCCGCTTCCCCGCAAAGACCGAGACCGGATCGGAGGCTGCCGATGGAGACCGGTGAATATCCGGCCCTTCCGCCGGCAGGAGGCGTGCTCATATTCGACAAGCCCTCGGGGATGAGCTCCCACGCGGCCGTGAACCTTGCAAGGAGGCTCTTTGGCACGAAGCAGGCCGGTCACACGGGCACGCTCGATCCGCTTGCCACGGGCGTCCTGTGCATCCTCGTGGGGCGGGCCGTCAAGGCATCGGAGTATACGCTGTCACACCCCAAGACCTACCGCGCCGAAGTGCGGCTCGGCACAGTTACGGACACCGACGACATAACGGGGACCGTATTGGCGGATACGGGCGCCGGGGCCTCCGAGGAGGCCTTCCGCGCCGCAGCCGGGAGCCTGCTCGGCACCACATATCAGGTCCCTCCGCAGTACAGCGCTCTCAAGGTGGACGGCCGCAGGATGTACGAGATCGCCCGCTCGGGCGGCTCGGTCGAGGCCGAAGCGCGCCCTGTGACCGTAAGCTCCATCACCTGCCGCGCAAACGGCCCGCGGGACTTCACCCTGTGGTGCACCGTGTCCAGCGGCACTTATGTTCGCAGCCTCTGCCGGGACATAGGAAAGCTCCTCGGCACCGGGGCTTGCATGGCCGGGCTGCGCAGACTCTCGGCCTGCGGCTTCGACATAACGCAGGCGTCGACGCGTGAGGCTCTCGAAGAGTCGGATGCCGCTGCTCTCGGCGCTCTGCTGAGACCCACGGAGGACCTCTTCCGCGGACTGCCGGAAGTCACACTGCCGCCGTTCTTCGAGAGGCTGTTCCGCTCCGGCTGCGAGATCTACCTGCGCAAGCTCGGCATTCCCGCCCCGCCCGACGGCGCCTTCCTGCGCATCCGCGGCGGGGGCTGCGGCTTCTTTGCGCTCGGATCCGTGCATACATACGATGACGGTCCCGCCGTGAAGCCCGAAAAGCTCTTCGCGCTGTGACTTTGATCCCTAAATACTAAAAACGGCTGCCGCCGGGGCGAATTCGCCCCGGCGGCAGTATGTTTGTCCCGTATAAGAGGTCAGGCCTCCTGGGACTTCTTGTAATCCTCCACGATCTTCTGAGCGATGTTGGAGGGGACCTGGTTGTAATCTGTCACCTTGAACTCGAACGAGCCTCTGCCCTGCGACATGGCGCGGAGGGCGATGGGATAATCCTGCAGCTCGGACTTGGGGGCGACGGCGTGGATGACGGTGTAGCCCTTTCTTCCGGGGACGGAATCCTGGCCCATGATAGAGCCGCGGCGCTTGTTGAGGTCGCCCATGACGGAGCCGACCAGGGAGTCGGGGATGGTGATGTCGAGGTCGCCGACGGGCTCGAGGAGAACGGGACCGGCCTGCTCGAGGCACTGCTTGTAAGCCATGATGGCGGCGGTCTTGAACGAGATCTCGTCGGAGTCGACGGGATGGTATGAACCGTCATGCAGGTCGGCGGCAAGGAAGGTCATCGGGAAGCCCGCGATACCCTTCTGCATTCCCTCGAGAAGACCCTTCTCCACGGCGGGGTTGAAGTTCTTCGGCACGACGCCGCCGACGACGGACACCGTGAACGTGAGGCCGGGCTCCTCGCCGGGCGAGAATCTGATCCAGACGTCGCCGAACTGGCCGGAACCGCCGTTCTGCTTCTTGTGGCGGGCGTGGATGTCGACGCTCTTAGTGATCTTCTCGCGGTAGGGGATCTTGGGGGTCTCGAGCCTGATGCTCACGCCGTAGCGGGATTTGAGCTTGGCGCAGAGCACGGCAAGGTGCATGTCGCCGAGGCCGGAAACGACCATCTGCTTGGTCTCGGGGTCGGTCTCGTATCTGAGGGTCTGGTCCTCCTCGACGAGCCTGGCCATGGACTGGGAGATCTTACCCTCGTCCTTGGCGGTCTCGGGGACGATGGCCTGGGTGTAGTAAGGCACCGGGTAGGATACGGGGGCGTACTCGCCGCTTCCGCTCTCGCGCAGGGTGTTGTTGGTGTTGGTGTTGGCAAGTTTGGCGATCATTCCGATGTCGCCGCATGCGAGCTCGTCGACCTCGGTCTGGACCTTTCCGCGGATGACGTAGATGTGGGCCATCTTCTCTACGGAGTCGGTCGAGAGATTCTTGAGCGTCATATCCTTTCTGAGGGTTCCGTTCATGACCTTGAAGAAGGACATCTTTCCGACGAACGGGTCGGCGACGGTCTTGAACACGAAGATGGATGCCGGGCCGGTCTCGGAGATGGCGCAGGCAGAGCCGTCCGCAAGGACCTCTTCCTTCCTGGAGGTGAACTTCGGGAAGGAGTCGACGGCCGCGTCAAGCAGAGCGGTGACGCCGGCAAGGGTCACGGAAGAGCCGCAGTATACGGGGACTATGGTGCCGTCGACGATGCCGTCGTGCATGGCCTTCGCGGCCTCCTCGCGGGTGATCTCCTCCTCCATGAGGACCTTCTCCATGATCTCCTCGTTGACCATGGCGATGGCGTCGTTGAAGTCGCCCTTATGAGACTCGGCGGCGGAGGTGAGCTGGGCGTCCATGGGGACCTCGGTCGCCTTGCCCTTGGCGTCGTACTTGAACGCCTTCATCTCGATGAGGTCGACGAGGACTATGTCCTTGCCCTGCTTCACGGGAACGGTCACGGGGCAGACGGAGGCGCCGAACTGATCCTTCAGCTGGTTGAAGACCTTGTCGAAATCGGCCTCGTTGTCGTCGTACTTGTTGATGAAGAACATGCGCGGCACGCCGGCCTCGGAAGCGGTGTTCCAGGAGAGCTCGGTGCCGACCTCGACGCCGGACTTGGCGTCGACAAGGATGACGGCGCTGCCGGAGACTCTGACTGCCTGTTTGACCTCGCCCACGAAGTCAAGGTAGCCGGGAGTGTCGAGAACGTTGATCTTGCAGTTGCGCCACATAACGGGGGCGACGGCCGCGGAGAGCGAGAACCCCCTCTTGATCTCTTCGGGATCGTAGTCGCAGGCCGTATTGCCGTCGGTAGTCTTGCCGAGCCTGTCGATGGCGCCGGAGGCGTACAGCATAGCCTCTGCAAGCGAGGTCTTTCCGCTTCCCCCGTGCCCGAGCAGGGCGATGTTTCTGATGTTAGCGGTTTCGATCTTTGCCATTGAATTTCCTTTCCCCGTCCCGTCGCAGGCGGAACGCTCATATATTATTTTTTATAATCTGATCAAGACCGATAAGTCGGCATCCTGAATATTGTATCATAAATCCGCGGCGATTGCAAGATGCAAAATTCATCTTGCGGAGGATAGTCGCGCCTGGCCGGATCAGACGATGGAGAAGAGGCGCTTCGCGTTTCCTAAGACCGTGCAAGCCAGGTCCTCTGCCCCGATGCCGAGCACTTCCGCAAGCGCGTTCAGCACGTATACGATGCGGTCGGAGCGGTTGAGCCTGCCCCTGAAGGGCTCCGGCGAGAGATAGGGGCAGTCGGTCTCAGTCAGCAGCGAGCCGACCGGAACGGCTGCCGCGGCCTCCTTTACGCGCCTGGCCCCGCGGAAGGTTATGACGCCCCCGATACCTATGTACCAGCCCCGGGCGGCCAGCGCCTTTGCGCTCTCGGCGCTTCCGGAAAAGCAGTGCATGACTCCTGACACGTCCGGATACTCGGCGATGACTGCCATAGTGTCCGCGTGCGCGTCCCTGTCGTGGACGCTGACCGGCAGGCCGTACATGCGGGCAAGCTCCATCTGCCCGCGGAAGAAGCTCAACTGCAGTTCCCTGTCGTCACTGCCCCGGTGGTAGTCGAGGCCGATCTCCCCGATGCAGACGGCTCTCCCGCCCGCCCTGTCGCGCAGAAGACTCTCGAGCGACGCCAGGGCGGCCTCGGGCGGGAGCTCGGATCCGACCTCGGAAGGATGGATGCCGATACCGGCGTACAGCGACGGGTAGCGTGAGGCAAGCCCCAGCACCTCAGGGATGTCGCGCGAGGACGTGGCCATGTCGATTATGAGAGCAGTGTCGCCGGCAAAAAGCAGGTCAAGAAGGGCCGCGGCTCCGCCGGGATGCTCCGTTTCGAATCTTGGATCGGTGTAGTGCGCGTGAGTGTCGCTGATGATCATCTTATGCGCAGCCCGGTGGGAGTGCCGTCGGGCAGGAAGACCACCCGGACGGGATCCTCGCCGCAGGCAAGCAGCATGCCGCGCGACTCGACCCCGCACAGCTTTGCCGGGGCAAGGTTCGCCACGACGATCACCGTCCTGCCGCACAGGTCCGCGGGGGCATAATAGGCGGCTATTCCGGATACTATCTGTCTCTGCTCGCCTCCTATGTCCACGGTGAGCTTCAGAAGCTTCTTTGAGCCGGGCACCGGCTCGGCCGAGAGGATCTTTGCGGACCTGAGGTCGGTCTTCATGAAGCTCTCAAAGCTGATGAGCTCGGCCGCGTCCTTTGCGGCCGGCTTTGCCCCGGACTGCTCCTGAGCCTTTGCGGCAGCCTCCGCGGCCTTGCGCGCGGCCTCGCGCTCGGCAATGATCTGCTTCATAAGAGCGGTCTCGTCGACCCTGGCAAAGAGCACGGAGGACTCGCCGACGGAGTCGCCCGGCCTGAGGGCGTCGAGGTCGCAGTCGCGCAGAAGGGCGTCATAAAGCGGCTCCCCGCCGGCCGAGGGCAGCCCGAGCTGACTCAGTATGCTGTCGGACGAGACCGGTATGAAGGGATGGAGCAGCAGGGCTCCCCAGCGGATGGCGGAGAGCAGCGTATAAAGGACGGTGCCCAGCCGCTCCCTGTCGGCCTCGCTGCGCGCAAGGACCCAGGGCGTCGTCTCGTCGATATACTTGTTTGCGCGGTCGAGCATCCTGAAGACGGCGGCCAGCGCGTCGGCGACGCGGCAGGAATCCATCGCGGCGAACATCTCGTCGCGAGCCCTGAGGCAGGCCTGCCGGAGCTCATCGTCCAGAGGAGCTGGAGCCGAGGGGGCCTGGATGACGCGGTCGAAATACTTCTTCTGCATGTCGAGGGTGCGCTTGACGAGGTTGCCGAGGTTGTTCACGAGGTCGTTGTTGTATCTCTTGAATACGTTTTCCCAGGTGGCGGAGCCGTCGGAGGCGTAAGGCATCTCGGCGAGGGCGTAATAGCGCACGCCGTCGACGCCCACGAAATCGGCCATCCTGTCGGCGTATATGACGTTGCCCTTGGACTTTGACATCTTCTCGGTGCCGAAGTTGAACCAGGGGTGGCCGAACACCTTCTCGGGAAGCGGCAGGCCCAGGGCCATAAGGAAGATGGGCCAGTAGATGGTGTGGAAGCGAAGTATGTCCTTGCCGATAACATGGATGTCCGCGGGCCAGTACTTTCTGAACAGTTCGGGCTGGCTGTCGAAGTCGAGGTCGGGGTCGTAGCCGAGGGCGGTTATGTAGTTGGACAGCGCGTCGAGCCAGACGTACACGACGTGTTT
Organism: Clostridiales bacterium; assembly: GCA_016281895.1. GTDB lineage: Bacteria > Bacillota > Clostridia > Oscillospirales > CAG-272 > CAG-390. The sequence goes on along the minus strand of JAEEJM010000107.1, from coordinate 7,902 downwards.
CGGGTCGGACGGGACCTTGATGCCCCATGAGAACGAGGTCCTGGACACGCAGAGATCCTGCAGGCCGGGGATGAGGAAGTTGTTGAGCATCTCGTTCTTGCGGGCCTCGGGCTCGATGAAGCCGGGGTGGCTCTCAATGTGGCTGATAAGGCGAGGCGCGTACTTCTGCATGTTGAAGAAATACGCCTCCTCGCGGGCCTTCTTAACGGGTGCGCCGCAGTCGGGGCATATGCCGCCGGCCGCCTGGGTGTCGGTGAAAAAGGCCTCGCAGGGTGTGCAGTACCAGCCCTCGTAATAGCCCTTGTAGATGTCGCCCTGGCGCAGGAAGCGCTCGAATATCTTCTGAACGGCCTTCTCGTGGCCTGGCTCGGTCGTGCGGATGAAGCGGTCGTAGCTGACGTTCATGCCGTCCCAGAGCTTTTTTATGACGCCGGATACGCCGTCGACGTAAGTCTGGGGATCCTGACCCGCCTTCTCGGCGTAGTTCTGGATCTTCTGCCCGTGCTCGTCGGTCCCGGTGCAGAAGAAGACGTCGAAGCCTCTGGCTCTCCTGTATCTTGCGACCGAGTCGGACATGATGGCCTCGTACGTGTTGCCTATGTGGGGCTTGGACGAGGCGTAAGCAATTGCTGTGGTGATATAGTATTCAGGTCGTGCCATGACTCTGAGTCTTCCTTTCAAATCTGATGATATCTGACATGCCGTCCGCGCACAGCGCCCTGCGCACGGCAAGTTTCGGCAGGGTGTCGGCAAATGCGAGTATGAGCGCCGTGAGCAGCGAGAGCAGAAGCGCGGGTATGCTTCTTGCGGGGAGCCGGACGTAGCATCCGAGGCGGACGCGTTCGGCGCGGAGAGCGCGCATGGCAGAGCCGGTGTCGCGCGCCCGGCACTGACCGGGGAGCGACAGGAACGTCAGCGCGGTCCAGGAACGCGTCAGAAGGAGCCAGACCGCGGAGACAGCAATGCCGGGGATCAGGAACAGCCAGGCCCGTTCGGGAAGCGAATCCGCGAAGAAGGTCCACCAGAGGCAGGCCGCAGCGGCGACGCCCCACCGGAGCAGGAAGCACAGGAACGCCGGCGCCGTGCGCAGGAGGTTGCGCGGCAGATAGACCGCGAACAGGTCGCGGAAGTCGGCGGCGCCCTTTCTTACGGCCTGAAGCGTCATGAAGCGCAGCCCCTGGGCCGCGGGATACGACAGCAGCACGGCAACGCCGATCCCTCCAAGCTCCCATATCTCGGCCTCGGGGTCGCCCGACGCGCCAAGAAGCAAGTACAGGCAGCAGTACCAGCACATGTAGCCGGTGGCCGCCGTCGCAAGCACTGTCAGCATGCCCAAGATCACGGACACCCTGATGCCGGGCAGCGAGAGCACGTGATCGCCCTTTTCGGCAAGCGCGGACAGACAGTACTTCCGCGCGTTCCTGATCTCTTTTCTCTGCGATGAAGTCATTTTATTTCCTCTCCGCGGACATATACGCCGCGAATGTCTATCTTCCCGCCTCCGAAGTCGGGGCGGCACACGAGGATGTCGGCCGAGCGCCCGGGCGAGAGCGAACCGCACTCAGCGTCGAGCCCGCATTCCTTTGCCGGATTCAGCGTGGCGCAGGGCAGCACCTCGCAGATGCTCTTCCCGGTGAAGGCGGCAAGGTTCTCGACCGCCGTCCTCAGCGTCAGCGTGCTTCCGGCAAGCCTGCCGTCGAGGGTGAGCGCCCTGCCGTCCCTGACGGTGCAGGGGGAGCCCGCAAGGATGTAATCGCCGTCCGGCGACGCCGTCGCGGCCATGGAGTCGGACACGAGGCAGAGGCGCGAAGAGGTGACGCATCCGTACGTGAACGCGACAACGGGAGCGCTGACGTGCAGTCCGTCGCATATGAGTTCGCAGAAGCCGCCGTCCTTCAGCGCGCAGAGCACGGGGCCTCCGTCGCGGTGGTGGAGCGACGGCATGCAGTTGTAAAGATGGGTGAAGCTTACTCCGTGAGCCCGAAGGAGCCCCAGCGCCTGTTCGTAAGTCGCGGCCGTGTGTCCGAGGCCTAGCGTGGCTCCGCCCTCCTTCGCGGTCCTTGCGAACGAGCCGTCGGCATCGAGCTCCAGCGCGGCGCTGACGTGCAGAGGCAGGCCGGAGCTGCGCATGAAGACGGAAAGCTCGCCGGCATCGGGAGGGGTAAGCAGAGCCGGGTCGTGCGCTCCTCTCTTGGATGGCTCGAGGTACCTCCCCTCGAGATGAATGCCGCGGAAGGCCGCTCCGCCCTCGCGGCCCCTTGCCGACCGGATGAGGGCGGCCGAGGCGCAAAGCTCGTCGAAGGGAGCGGAGGCAAGAGTGGGCATGACCGTGGTCGTGCCGTCCAGCGCGTAAGAGCGCGCCATGGTCCGCAGCCCGCCGGCATCCGCGGTATTGAAGTCGAAGCCGCATCTGCCGTGCGTGTGCACGTCGACGAAGCCCGGCAGCAGGGCCGACCCGAATGAGATCCGGGTCACGAGATCCGCGTCCGGAAGGCTCTGTCCCTCGGGGAACACGTCTGCGACTTTCCCGTCGACGCACAGGAGCGAGCCCCTTACGAACGACGCCGAGCAAGCGTCATATATGATAGCGTCTGCAAAAATGTGTTTCATATCGCGGCGGTCAGCTGATCTCGTTTATGTCGTAAGGCGTCGTCTGGTAGACGAAGTAGTTGAGCCAGTTGGAATACAGCAGGTTGGCGCAGCTCCTCCAGCGGACGAGAGGGGCCTTCCCGGGATCGTCGCCCGGGAAGTAGTTCTTGGGCACGTCTATGGGGAGCCCCGCCGCCAGGTCGCGCCTGTACTCGGCGGCAAGCGTGTCGGCGTCGTACTCGGAGTGGCCGGTGACAAAGATCTGACGGCCCCTGTCTGTCGAGCATACGTACATGCCGGCCTCGTCCGAGCAGGCGAGGATCTTGAGATCCGGGCAGGCCTCGACGTCGCGGATGTCCACGGTCGTGTGGCGTGAGTGGGGGACCCAGAACTCATCGTCGAAGCCGCGGAAAAGGATGGAGCCCTTATGGACCACCCTGTGCGGAAAGACTCCGAACAGTTTTTGCGGCAGCGGGACCTTAGGTATGCCGAAATGATAGTACAGTCCGGCCTGGGCGCCCCAGCATATGTGGAAGGTGCTCGTCACGTGGGTCTTGGACCACTCCATGATCTCGCAAAGCTCTCCCCAGTAGTCGACATCCTCGAAGGGCTGCTGCTCGACGGGCGCGCCGGTTATGATCATTCCGTCGAAGCGCCTGTCCCTGACCTGGTCGAAGGTCTTGTAGAAGGCCAGCATGTGCTCGGGGGCCGTGTGCCTGACCTTGTGGGTGGCGGTCTGGAGCAGCTCGAGCTCGACCTGCAGAGGTGTGTTCCCTATCAGCCTCGCGATCTGGGTCTCAGTGGCGATCTTCTTCGGCATCAGGTTGAGCATTAAGATGTGCAGCGGGCGAATGTCCTGCGTGATGGCCCTGGTCTCGGTCATCACGAAAATGTTCTCCTCCTGGAGGGTCGCCGTGGCGGGCAGGAGGTTTGGTATCTTGATGGGCATGTTGTCTCCTCGGAAACTATGTGTCAGGCTTTGTCGAGAGCAGACGAGATGTCGGCGATGATATCGGCGACGTTCTCGATCCCCACGGAGAACCTTATGAGGCCCGCGGGGATGCCGGCGGCCTCGAGCTGGGCGTCGGTCAGCTGCCTGTGCGTCGTGCTGGCCGGATTGAGCACGCAGGTCCTGGCGTCCGCGACGTGCACGACGATGGCGGCAAGCTCAAGCGAATCCATGAAGCGGACGGCGGCGTCCCTTCCGCCCTTTACGCAGAACGATATGACGCCGCAGGTGCCTCTGGGCATGTATTTGAGCGCGGTCTTATAGCGCGGGTCGGAGGGGAGGCCGGGATAGCTGACGCTCTCGACCTTCGGATGGGCCTCGAGGAAGCGCGCGACGGCCAGTGCGTTCGAGCAGTGCCTCTCTATCCTCAGGTGGAGGGACTCGAGGCCGAGATTGAGCAGGAAGGCGCTCATGGGAGTGAGCGGCACGCCAAAGTCGCGCATGAGCTGACAGCGGGCCTTGGTTATGTACGCCAGGCCGGGGCCGAATCGCTCGGTGTAAGAGACGCCGTGGTATGACTCGTCGGGCTCGGTGAGTTCAGGGAATTTGCCGTTGGTCCAGTCGAACCTTCCGCAGTCTATAAGGCAGCCTCCGAGGACGCTGGCGTGGCCGTCCATGTACTTGGTGGTAGAATGTATGACTATGTCGGCGCCGAAGTCGACGGGGTTGCAGTTTACGGGCGTCGGGAAGGTGTTGTCGACGAAGAGCGGTATGCCGTGGCTGTGGGCGATGGCCGCGTACCGCTCGATATCGAACACGTCGAGCGCCGGATTCGCAAGCGTCTCGCCGAAGATCAGCCTGGTGTCCTCGTCAATGAGGGCCTCGACCTCCTCGTCGGTCATGGACTGGGTGATGAAGCGGGTCTCGACGCCGAGTCTCTTGAGTGTTACCGCGAAGAGGTTGACGGTGCCGCCGTAGACAGAGGTCATGCATATGATGTTCTGCCCGGCGGAGGTTATGTTGAGCACGCCGATGAGTATGGCGGCCATGCCGGTCGAGCAAAGCAGCGCTCCGGTCCCCTTCTCCAGCTCGGCGATCTTCTTCTCGACCCCCGCGACCGTGGGGTTCGAGATGCGGCTGTACATATGCCCTTCCTTTTCAAGGTCGAACAGCGCGCCGACGTCGTCGGCGCTGTCGTATTTGTAAGTGGTGCTCTGATAGATCGGAAGGACGCGGGGCTCGCCGCTCTTGGGCTGCCAGCCCGACTGTACGCATTTCGTCTCGATACTGTAGTTCTTTCCGGACATGACTGTTCCTCCGTATGATGAAGAATTGGATGTTATTCAGCTGTTATCCCGTCCCGCGCGCCTGCGCCTGTCTATGACGGCGGCGACGGAAACCGGCACGAGGGCGGCCGCGACGAGCGCCGCGGACGCAATGAGAAGGCTGCCTCCGCCGGCCGAAGAGCCGCGGGTCTCGGGCTTCAGCTCTGCCCTGGCGGCGTCCAGGACGGCCCTGAGTGCCTGCGAGCCGTACCGCGACGAGCCCACGCTGACGCGGTAGACCATGAGAGTGTATTCGTCGCTGTCGGTCTCGGATATGTTCACCGGCCGGACGCAGATCCTGACCGAGGTTATCCCCGAATCCTCGGGCAGTTCGGAGGTGTCGAGAGACAGCACTGTCCTTGTGCCGGACTGCACGGCCGCCGACGCCTCTATGCGCAGAAGGCCGGAATAGATGCAGGCTTTGACCTCGTACAGGGCGCCGGCGACGCCGTTGACCCTCACGTCGAACGACAGTGAGTCGCTGTACAGCAGCGGCTCCGGTGTGCCGCATATGACGCCGGTCTCCGAATAGCCGGCCCCGGAAAAGTCGGCGCGAAGGCCTCCGCCTCCGGTGTCGGACACCGATCTCACAGCCGTGCAGCCCGGGCCGGCGTACCAGCCCATGACGTTGTTGCCCTTGGTGAAATCCCAGATGTCCGCCGTGCCGTACGGCTGTGCGCTCTGTACAGAGAGCGAGAGCTCGAGCACGGACAGAGGAGGCACGGCCGAGACCGTGGCCGGATCGACGAGTTCGTCCCAAGCCGGGGCCCCGAAGGCCTCGCAAAGGCCGGACGTCGCGTCGGCGGTCCTCGAGGTGTTGATGTATCTGTATGTGAACGACAGGTCGTGGGAGCGGTCCGCGCCGCAGTCGTCGAACGAGACGGCGAAGAGGGCCGCGCCGGCCGCCATGGAGCTGTAATACGAATAGGCGTAGCAGGCGTTGAGCGCCGCGCCGGTCATCGGATCCGGATACCAGCATACGGCAAAGGCCTGGGAGAGGGACCTCGGATACTGCCTGCGGAGGGCGGCCAGGGCCGCAAGCGGATAGTCGAGCGTATCGGTCGAGTAGCGGCCGGATCCGGCGCCGTTCCTGACGGGAACGGGAGTCGGATCGGTGCCGCCGGCGGGGCCGGGACCGGTCCCGGTCTCCTCTTCCCCTCCGGTCTGAGTGTCAGGGATGTCCGAGCTGTCGCCGGTCATATCGCCGGTCATTTCGCCGGTCATCTCGCCGGTCATCTCGCCGGTCATTTCGCCGGAAACAACGCCGTCAGGACCGTCTGATATATCGCCGTCCGGATCTTCAGGTTCCGTTCCGTCGGGAACCGCGTCGGCCGAGTCTTCCGGTACGGCACCTGAGCCTGCGGGTCCGGTCGTGTCCGTCCCCTCGGGGCCGCCGATACCGTCCTCGTCGCCCGTTTCTCCGGAGACGGCAAAGTACGACTCGTCGAGCCCGTAGGGGTTGAGCGTTATCTCGAGCATAGGCGTTATGACGGCCGAAGTGCGAGAGGCGGCGAAGCCGAGCACGTCGGTGAGAAAGGGCGTGAAAGAGCAGGTCCCGTCGGGCCTGAGGCCGTCCGACAGCGGCACGACGATCGCGCACGAGGGGCTGTAATCGTGGACGGCGCAGCCTATGACGGACAGCGCGCACGAGAAGCTCTCCCGGTCGGCGCAGCCGAGGTCGGCCGCCCGCCCGGCTATGAAGCCGCGCACGTTGCCGTACGGCGAATACCTCGACAGCAGGAAGGCCGCGCAGGAGTACAGCGGCCCCGAGTCGGAGGCGCCGTTAACGGCAAGGACGGGTCTGCCGTCGAGCCCGGCCCCGGCAAAGGGCCTGCGGCGTCCGTCGTCGGGGAGGACGAATCTGAAGTATATGTCGGTGCCGGCCGCCATGAACGACTGCACGGTGCGGTCGAGCTGGCCCACGGCCGTCCTGTCGAAATACGCAGGGTCGCCGGCGGCGTCGAGATAATAGCCGCTGTTCGAGGAACTTATGACGGCAAGCGGGTCGATGTCGACTACCGCGGCCCCGGAGTTGCCCGAGACCTCGTCGGAAAGATCGGCGCCGCAGATGCCTTTGAACCCCGCCGCGTCGGTCAGGGCCCGCGACGAGCTCCCGGCAAAGACCGGCTCGGCCAGCAGCGCGCGGGTACCGTCGGCATATATCACGCCGACCACGTACTGCGACAGCCTCTCGGAGAGCGACGTCACTCTCAGTGAGAAGTCGAATCTGACCGAAACGGGCGCTGAGGCGCAGGGTTCGGTCGAGACGACGGTCTCCTCCGCGTCCTCCCATGGAGCCGCGCGGAACAGGGCCACAGACGCGTCTTTGGCGGACACGAGGACCTTGTGGTTGACGCTGCCTTTGATCCTGACCGTCCTGGCCTCCGTGTCGTACACGCACTCGGAGACGGTCCCCAGGGTCCCGGGGGCGGACGAGGCGGCGGCGCCGACCGCAAACAGGCCGCTCATAAGGGCGGCGAGCACGGCAGTTGCGCAGACGAGGGCAGCCGCGCGCAGCGCCGGACGCGGGCGCGAGCCGTGAGCGGCGCCAAAGCGGCGCCCGGCGATCGCATATGCCGACACAAGACCACCCCCATCATAATTAATAATGTATTATACCATAAATCGCCACGGTAATCAATAGCAGACGTCAAATCGCCATTTATTTACGCTTTGCGTTGTTTTCTGTTGCAAACATCAAAAAAAACATGTATACTTAAACCGATGCGCGGCCGACGGGCCGGGACTGTCCCCTGCCGGCGGCCGGATACTCAAAGGAGACAAAGATGGACCAGAGAGAATACTACGAATACGCCAGATCCAGATACCTGGAATACGGCGTCGACACCGAGAGCGCAATAAACAGGCTGCTCGGAGTCCCCGTTTCCCTCCACTGCTGGCAGGGCGACGACGTCCGCGGCTTCGATTCCGACGGAGCTCTTGACGGCGGCATCCAGACCACGGGCAACTACCCCGGCGCCGCACGCACGCCCGGTGAGCTCATGGCCGACATCGACGAGGCCGTAAAGCTCATGCCGG
>JAEEJM010000106.1 GCA_016281895.1 Clostridiales bacterium | reverse complement strand
CTTATGTGGATGTACAGGTCCTGCTCGGGGTCCTCGTAATCCATGTCCTCCGGCACGTCGATCTCGACCCCGCCGACGGCGTCGACGGCGAATCTGAAGGCCTCTGTGCCGATGACGGCGTAATAGTCAACGCTCACGCACAGGCCGGCCTCGACGACGCTCCTGAGGCCCTCTATGCCGTCCTCGGCGTAGATGCCGTTGAGCTTGCAGTCCCGGCCGCGGTAGGTGACGTAGGTGTCCCGCGGCAGCTGGACCACTGCCAGGCTCCCGTCGGACGAGACGTTCACGAGCATCATCGTGTCGGTGAGCCGGGCCGTGCGGTCGACTCCCGCGACAAGGACAGTGTATCTCTCCTTCTGCCTCACGGGGGACGAGATGACGGATTCGGGCTCGCTCCCGGTCTCGGGGAAGGGCGTCGCCGTGCTGACTCCTGGCCGGTACATGGCCGCCCTGACTCCGAGCAGCACGGCCACGGACACGAGCAGCACTCCGACCGTTATGACCGCCGCGGTGAGCAGGCGGTCGGCGGCCGGGGTCGGGCGGCCCCTCATCGCTGCATTACGAGCCAGTTCCGGGCCTCGACCGTGGCGGGATGGAACGGCCTTCCCTCCTCCGCGAGTCCGAGGAACGTGGCGTCGAACGACGCTACAAGGACGCGGCGGAGGTGCTCCGCCCTGCCGGCGGGATCCATGGAGGCCGGATCGGGCCCCCAGAACATCTCGCGCAGCCGCACGCATTCGGGGTAGGTCCGGCTGTCGTCAATGTAATCCGCGAGGTAGATGATCTTTTCGTACATGGACATGTCCGCCCTTCCGGTGGTGTGCCACCGGACCGCGGATACGACCTGCGGGAGAGCGAAGCGGGGCCACTGCTCGGGTATGAGCGCCGCGGCCGACATGGCGTGCAGCACTTTCGGAGCCGCGAGCTCCGTGGCGGTCGGCCTGACGCCGTGCCTGCCGAGGATCTCCAGATGCCTGTCCGTCCCGTACTCCTTCGTCGCGTCGTGCAGCAGGGCGGCGGCCCTGAGCAGCAGCTCGGGCCCGCGCCCGGGCAGGTATACCGCGCCTATCCTTACGGCCATGTCCTCCACGGCCAGAACGTGTCTTCTTCTTTTTTCCGAGAGGCCCGACAGTCCGTCCCTCAGGGCCGCCAGGTCGGCCTCCGTGAAGCCGGGCTCCGCAGCCGGGCAGGAGACGGTCTCGGCCCTCTCGAGGCGCCCGATGTGCTCGGCCCAGACCTCGTCCTTCTGTTCGGCTATGCGCCGCCCGAGCTCCTCCGCGAGCAGGGCTATGGCGCGGCCCCTGTGGCTGACGGAGTTCTTCTCCTCCGGGCTGATCTCGGCAAAGGTCCCGCCGAAGGGCTCGTACCAGAAATACGGATCGTAGCCGAAGCCGTTGGAGCCGCGGGGGGAGAAAAGGATCTCGCCGCCGACGGTGCCCCTTACGACTATCGGGTCGCCGCGCAGCGGCGCGCCCGCGGGGAACACGCAGGCCATGGCGCAGACGTAGGCGGCCTCGCGGTCGCGCACGCCGGCAAGCTCGCGCAGGAGCTTGCGGTTGTTGGCCTCGTCGCTGTGGCCCTCTCCCTCGTCGTCGGCGTACCTCGCGGAATAGATGCCCGGCGCGCCGCCCAGCGCGGCGACGGTCAGGCCGGAGTCGTCGGCGACGGTCACAAGTCCCGAGTGCTCGGCTCCCGCCCTGGCCTTTATGAGGGCGTTCTCCTCGAACGTCGAGCCGGTCTCCTCGATCTCGCCGGGGAAGCCGACGTCGTCGAGCGAGAGCAGCTCGAGCCCGATCCCGGATATGTCGCGCTCGAGCAGCACGCGCATCTCGGCGATCTTCTTACGGTTCCTTGATGCAATCAGCAGTTTCATGGTCGTGTGATATGACCGTCCGGCTCAGTTCTCGAACAGCGCCGACACGAACTCCTCCGCGTCGAACGGCTGCATGTCGTCGAGCTTCTCGCCGACGCCTATGAACTTTACGGGGATGCCGAGCTCGCGCTTTATGGACAGCACCATGCCGCCCTTGGCCGTGCCGTCGAGCTTGTTGAGCACGAGGCCGGTGAGATCGGACACGCGGGCGAACTCCTTTGCCTGGCTGATCGCGTTCTGGCCCGTCGTGGCGTCCAGCACGAGCAGGTTCTCGCGGCTGGCCCCGGGCAGTTCGCGATCGATCACGCGGTTTATCTTGGCCAGCTCGTTCATAAGGTTCTTCTTGTTCTGCAGGCGGCCGGCCGTGTCCACCACAAGCACGTCGGCGCCGCGGTTGCGGGCGCAGGCGCAGGCGTCGAACACCACGGCCGCGGGATCCGAGCCCTCTGACTGCCTTATGAGCTCGGCTCCGGCCCGCTCGCACCAGACGGCGAGCTGATCGATGGCGGCCGCGCGGAAGGTGTCCGCCGCGGCGACGACGACCTTTTTGCCCTCGTTGCGGAGCATGTTGGATATCTTTCCGACCGAGGTGGTCTTGCCCGCCCCGTTTACTCCGGTGACCAGTATGACCGACGGCCGGGTGTCGAGCTTCAGCGGCCCGCCGTCCCCGATCATGTCGGTTATTATGGAGCGGAGCGCGTCGAGGATCTCGCCGCTGTCTTTGATCCTGTCTTCCCTGATCTTCTCCCTCAGCCGGTCCATTATCTCCTCGGTGGTCTCGATGCCGGCGTCGGAGCATATGAGGGTCTCCTCGAGCTCGTCGAGGAAGTCCCCGTCGACCCTGCGGAAGGTCTTTGCTATCCCTCCGAAGAGGGCGTCCCTGGTCTTTGCCAGTCCCTGTTTCAGTTTGTCAAGAAAGCTCATCCCAGAATTCCCCCTTTCTGGCCGCGATGTCCCTCACGTCGATGGATATGACCTTGGAGATGCCGGACTCGGGCATGGTCACGCCGTAGAGGGTGTCGGCGGCGTTCATGGTGCCGCGGCGGTGCGTGATGAGGATGAACTGGGTGTCGCCGGAGTAGCGGCGGATATAGCGCGCGAAGCGCTCGACGTTCACCTCGTCGAGCGAGGCCTCGACCTCGTCCAGTATGCAGAACGGCGTCGGATTGGCCTCGAGGATGGCGAAGAACAGCGCCACCGCCACGAACGACTGCTCTCCTCCCGAGAGCTGCAGAAGAGATTTGACGATCTTTCCCGGAGGGGCCGCCTTGATCTCGATGCCTGATTCCAGGACGTTCGAGGGGTCGGTCAGCAGCAGCTCCGCGGAACCTCCGCCGAACAGCTCGGCAAAGGTCTTCTTGAAGTTTTCGTTTATGAGGTCGAAGGCGGAGCTGAAGGCCTTCTTCATCTCGCCCTCGAGCTGTGATATGGCCTTCTCCAGGTCTTCCCTGGACTTTTCCAGGTCCTCGAGCTGGGCGGCAAGGCCGTCGTATTTCTCCTTCTCCCTGGCGTAGTTCTCGATGGAGGCGGGATCGCAGCTGCCCACGTTGCGCAGCTTGTTGCGGTACTCGGTCTGCAGCTCGATGACCGCCGGCCGCTCCTCTTTAGTGAGCGGGGCGTAGCCGCAGGCCAGCGCCTCCTCCCTTGTCAGGCCGTGCTCCTCCCAGAATCTTGCCGAGAGGGCGTCGAGCTGCGAGCGCAGCCCGGCCAGCGTCTTTTCGGCCTCTATCTTGTCGCGGACCAGGATGTCCTTTCTGGCCGCCTTGTCCTGCGTCAGCCGGCGAAGCTCGGCGGCCCGCTTCTCGTATTCGAAGCCGGTGTTCTCGGCGCTCAGGCGCTGTCTGCCGAAGTCCTCGAGCTCGCGCTCGCCGGCGGCAAGCTCCTTCTTTGCGTTCTCGAGCTCGCGGCGCATGTCGTCGGCGCCGGCACCGAGCTCCCCGGCGGAGCGGCGCTGGGCCTCCGCCTCGTCCCGCGTCTGCGCGGCCTTACCGAGCGACAGCTCCGCGGCCGCCCTGCGCGACTCGGCGTCGCGGCGCAGCTCGGTCACCCTGAGCGTCAGCCTGAGGGCCCTGCGGCGAAGCTCGTCCTGCTCTCCGAGGGCGGTCCCGTGGCGCAGATCGGATTCCGCGCGGAAGGCCTCGAGCTCGGATATCCTCTGAGAGAGTTCCTTTTTGCGGACCTCCAAGGCGGCGATCTCGGCCAGCCGCTTTTCCTTCTCGCCGGCGGCCTGCTCCAGGTCGCCGCGGAACTTCTCCAGCAGCTCGGCGTCGGCGGCGACGGTCTCGCGCTGCTTTGCGAGCTTGGCTTCCTCGACCGCCTTCAGCGTATCGACGAGCTTGGCCTCGCCGTCCCGCGACGCGATCTCCATGCCGAGCTTTTCGAGCTCGGCGGCCCGGGACGCGGCCGTCCTGCGGAGGGCATCCGCG
>JAEEJM010000105.1 GCA_016281895.1 Clostridiales bacterium | reverse complement strand
TAGGGCATGCGGGGGATCTTCGGATTGGTATGCAGCCGAGACAGCGCCATCGTGACGAGGCTGGTCTCGAGGTCGAGCACGAGCGTGTAGGCGAGCCTCGGGCGCAGGGACATGTCGTACTCAAAGTTGACGTAGTAGCAGCGGTCGGCCGCCTTCAGGCAGTCGTAGGAGTAGTCCTTTTCCTCTCCGGGCTTGCCGAAGGAGAGGGTCCTGCGGTCCTTGAAGAACAGATTGCGGTCAAATCCGTCGTCGAACACCAGAGTGAACTTCCTGCCGGTCAGTTCGTAGACGAGCGGGGGACGGAATACCGCCATTCCTTCAAATTCATTCGGTTTCATAGGATGACCTCCGAAATTTATTATATGCTTAATTATAGATGCGCCGCAGAAAAAAGTCAATTCGATTCGGGTAAGGACCGGGGCAGCCCGCCGTATGGAGGGCTGCCCCGGATGAAACGCTGTTTTACTTTGGGCAGAGGACCGATCAGGCTTCTCTGCCTCTGTAGAGGAACAGAGCTATCTGGCCCCTGCTGCAGGTCTCGCCGGTGCCGAAAAGTCCGCCGCCGATGCCGAGAGTGATGCCCTTTCCGGCTGCCCATGCCACGGCGTCGGCATAGAATTCGCCCTCAGGCACGTCGGAGAAAGAAGCGCCGTCTCCGGCCTCGGGCTTGCCGGCGGCCCGATACTGGAAGGTGACGACCTGCTCTCTGGTGCAGGGCTCGCCGACGCCGAAGTGCGTCGCGTCCACGCCGAGGGTTATGCCGTTTTCATATGCCCAGAGGACCGCGTCGCGGTAATAAGAACCCTCTGCGACGTCCTCGAACGGCACGGAGGAGATGCCGGGAACAGGTTTGCCGGCGGCTCTCCAGAGGAACGTCACTATCTGCTCTCTCACGCAGGGACCGTCGGGAGCGAAGGCGGTCGCCGAGACGCCGGTGGTTATGCCTTTTACATAGGCCCACTCGACGGCATCGATCAGCTCCTCGTCCTCGGGCAGGTCGGTGAACGGAAGATCGGGGACCGTGGAAGGCGGTTCGGGCTGCGCGTCCGGATCGCCTGCGGGGATCTCCCTGAATACGGCCTTGACGTATACGTCGCAGTAAGGCATCACGAACGTGCCGCTGAAGAGAGTCAGAACGTCGGAGTCGTCGCCCTTGGTGTATCCGATCTCCTTAAGCTCGAAGCCCTCGTCGGGGACTGCTCTTATCGAGACGGTCTCGCCCGGGACGGCCTCGTGCTTATCGCAGAAGATCGTTCCGTTATCCGACTGGATAAGGTTTATATGGTAAAGAACGGGGATGACAGGGATGTCGTCGGTGAAATCGACGCTGACCAGAACGTTGCACGCGGGCATGACGAAAGTGGTGTTGAATTCGACCAGCGTGTCGGAGTTGTCGTCCCTGGTATAGAACATGCGCTCGACGGCGTAGCCCTGGTCGGGGACTGCGGTCACCGTCACGGTCTCGCCGGCGGCGGCCTCCCGCTTGTCGGCTTTCGCGACGCCGTTTGCCGACTGGAGCACGGTGATGCTGTAAGTCTCCTGCGCAGGCGGAGTCGGCGCCTCTCTGAAGAGGACGCTTACGTAAACGTCGCACTGCGGAACGACGAAGGAATCGATAAAGAAGGTCATGACGTCGGAGTCGTCCCTTCTGGTGTAGTACATGCAGTCGACTTCCCAGCCCTCGTCGGGCACCGCTCTGATCGATACGGTCTCGCCGGGAACGGCGGAGTCTTTGCTGGCGTAGGCGGAGCCGTGCTCGCAGGGAAGAACGTTTATGTTGGACAGGACCGTCAGCATATAGTCGTCTACCGCGAAATCGACCGTGACGAGCACGTCGTTGTCGGGCATCCTGAACGAGCCGTTGAACAGGATCATGACGTCGGTGCCGTCCCGCATGGTGTAGTACATCCTTTCGACGACGTAGCCTCTTTCGGGCTCCGCCGTCACAGTGACGATCTCGCCGGGGCCGGCCTGGGTCTTATCGATGCTGACCGTGCCGTGCTCGTACGGCAGCAGCGTGACCGAGTAGGACGGAGCCGCAAGAGCCGCAACAGACAGCAGCGACAGCAGCATACACAGCGCCAGGAGGACGCCGACCGATCTGAAAGCCTTTCTTTTCATTCGAATCGCTCCTTTTTTCGCGGGCACGGCCGCGCTTCGGAAGCTCCGGCAACAGCCCGCTGATTATTAACTATATTATATCAGTATCGGAGGAGTTGTTCAAGAGCGGATCACAGTTTCCCGCTTTATGTTCCTGCGCCTTCATGCGCGGATGGATTTGAAATTATTGACAAATGGGGCGTCCGGATGCTTAAATAAGCGTATAATTAAAAGACGGCGGGTCTTCCGCGCCCGGAGGGCGCCTTGCGCGGACGTCCGCCGCGGCAGATCGTTTGACGAAACGAAGGTGACTTGATGGAGTTTGCTATGATCGAGACCGGTTGGTGGTCAATACTGCCGCCGATAATAGCCATAGTTCTCGCGCTGGCGACGAAGGAGGTATATTCCTCGCTGTTCATCGGCCTTTTCTCGGGCGTGCTCATCTACGCG
>JAEEJM010000104.1 GCA_016281895.1 Clostridiales bacterium | reverse complement strand
GTATACCCCACCGTGATCTTCTGCGGCACCGAACTGTCCCGCATGGCAAAGGACGGGCGTTACAGGCCGCTCGGCGCCGACGAGGCCGTAAGCAGGACCGCCGACGTGCTCGAGGTCTTCGACCGCCGCGGCATACCGGTCATAAGGGTCGGGCTCTGCGCCGGCGAGGGGCTCTCGTCGGCCGAGGACGCGTCCGGCGGGACCTCCCATCCCGCAATGGGCGAGCTTGCCATGAGCGAGGTCTTCTACCGCCGCATCGCCGGCGCCGTGGACGGCGCCGCCGGGACGGCCCGGAGCCGCAGCGCGGACGGGGGGCTCTCGCTCCTCGTCGAGGTCCCGAAGGGGGCCGTTTCGAAGGCCGCCGGCCACGGCAGGCGGAACATACGGCGCCTGCTGGAAAAATATTCGGCCGATCCCGGCATCAATCGCGTCAAAATTCTTGAAAATCCCGGTCTTATAGGATATAATATAAGAATAAGCTTCATATGAATTCCGGATCCCGCCGGACTCCGGACTGGACAGGGGTAAGAGTTGTACTTAAAATCAATTGAACTGCAGGGCTTCAAGTCGTTTCCCGACCGCACGAAGCTCTCCTTTGAGAGCGGCGCCACGGTCATAGTGGGACCCAACGGAAGCGGAAAATCCAACATAGCCGACGCCATGCGCTGGGTGCTGGGCGAGATCTCGTCCAAGAGCCTGCGCGGCGTGCGCATGGAGGACATAATCTTCGGCGGGTCCGACAGCCGCAAGCCCATGACCTACGCGGAGGTGTCGGTCACCTTCGACAACACCCGCGCCGCCGGCCGCATCGACGTGCCGTACGACGAGATAACGGTGACCCGGCGCTACCACCGCAGCGGCGACTCCGAATACTTCATCAACCGCCGCGAATGCCGCCTGCGGGACATCTACGAGATGTTCCTCAACACCGGCATCGGCCGCGACGGCTATTCCATAATAGGCCAGGGCCGCATAGCCGAGATAATATCAAAAAAGAGCGACGACCGCCGGGACATCTTCGAGGACGCGGCGGGCATCGCCAAATACAGCCACAGGAAAAAAGAGGCCGAGCGCAAGCTCGAGAACACCAACCTCAACATGGACCGGGTCAGGGACTCGCTGGCCATAATGAGCGGCCATCTGGCCTCGCTCCAGCGCGAGAGCGCGAGGGCAAAGCGGTTCCTCGAATACAGCGAGGTCAAGAAGGAGGCCGACGTCCGGCTCTGGCTCTACGACACCGACCGTTTCCGCTCGGGCATCGGCCGGGCCGAGTCCGACATGCGCATGACGGACCTCGAGCTCGACGAGATCTCCGCCGAGGCCGACCGGCTGGGAGCCGAGCTCGAACAGCTCGAGAGCCTCACCTCGCGCAACCGCGCCGATTCTGCCGAACTGCTCTCGCGCATCGGCGAGCGCACGCGCGCGAACTACGCGCTCGATTCGTCCGTCAAGGTGCTCTCGGCCAGGATCGAGAACGCCGAACAGGCCGCCGCTCAGGCGCTCGAGCGCGCCGCCGCCCTCGATTCGCAGGCCGCCGCGGGGCAGGCCGAGGCCGAAGGGAGCAGCCGTGAGGCGGAGGCCTTCGCCGAGGAGGCCGAAAAGCTGGCAAAAGAGGAGGAGCGGCTGACCGCGGAGGCCGGACTGGCCGGAGAAAAGGCCGCGGGCATAGAGGACGCCATGGCTCAGGCGCTCGGGGATATATCCTCGTGCCGCGCCGAGATGTCCGACGCCGATGCCAGGCTCGACCTGCTGGGCAGGTCCGAGACGGAGGAGGGCAGCCGCGACGAGGCCGCAAGAAAGGACCTCGAAGAGCGCGAAAAGGCAGCGCTCGCCCATTCCGAGCAGTGCCGCGAGATCGAGCTCACAATAAACGAATACGCGGAGAGATCGTCAGCCCTCCACGCGGCGCTCGATGAGCTTCGCGGCCGGGAGGAGCGGGTCCGCGCCGAGTCCGAAAAGACCTCCGCCGACCTTGCCGCCGCGACTGTCAGGGCGGAGACCGTCTCCGGACGCGCGGACGCGCTGAGGCGTATGGAGGAGCACTTCGAGGGCTACAACAACAGCGTCAAACACGTAATGCGCTCCTACCGCGAGGGCAACATAGGGGACTCCGGGGCCGTCTGCGGACAGATCTTCGGGCCCGTATCCTCGCTCATCAGCGTAAGATCGGAACACGTCACGGCGGTCGAGGTCGCCCTCGGCGCCTCGATACAGAACATAGTCGTCGACAACGAGGAGACCGCCAGAGCCGCCATAGGCTGCCTGAGGCGCGACGGGGCCGGGCGGGCCACCTTCTTCCCGCTCACGTCCGTCAAGGCCCCGGCCCGGCCGCGCGAGGTCGAGAACGCGTCGCGCTGCGCCGGCTACGTGGGCGTGTGCTCCGAGCTCGTCCGCACCGAGCCCGGATTCAAGGCCGTTATCGAGTCGATGCTCGGCCGTACGGTCGTTTTCGACACCCTCGAGAACGCCGCGGCCATGGAGAAGAAGTGCGGTTTCGCCGTCAGGGCGGTCACCCTGGACGGCCAGCAGATCAACAGGGACGGCTCGTTCACGGGCGGCTCGCTGCGCGCCTCAAGCGGCATTCTTACGAGGGCCGACGAGATCAGGCGCCTCGAGTCCGAGCTCAAGAAGGAGCGCGCCGCCGCGGATGCCCTCCGCAGGACGGCCGCGTCCCGGGCCGCCGAGCTCGAAAAGCTCGGCATGGAGATCGCGTCGCGGGACGGCGAGGCCAAGCTCGTCGATACGCTGAAGGCGGTCGAGGAGGCCAAGCTCGCAAAGCAGCGCGAGACTGTCGCCGCCGACGCCGAGCTGCTGGAGAAGTTCCGCGGCGACCTGGAGCAGGCCGCCGGCGAGAAGGAAAAGCGGCTGGCCGAGATCGCCGCC
>JAEEJM010000103.1 GCA_016281895.1 Clostridiales bacterium | reverse complement strand
TAGCCAAGCCTGGTCGCAATCAGCGACTGGTTGGCGTCACGCAGCACGGTCTCGGTAAACTGTACTTTTTTCATTGCTCCTCCTGTGAAGATAGATTTCTGCCGAAGGGTCAAAATTCGCTTGATAACATTATAACATTCCGACAAAATAAATCCAGTATGGATTTATTCTTTTTGCAATCAGCCAAGAAATACGGGAAAAAGCTAAAAAAATAAGAGGCCAAATTGTACAGTATTGCTATAAAAATCTCCCGCGGATCGGAAGATCCGCGGGAGTAGGGGTTTGGTGTCTAGCAGGGCGTTTACGCAACGCGTTTGGCGATATAGCCGCGGGTATCATAGTAGCCGCTGAGCTCGGAGATGATGACGCCCGTGGTATAGGTGGAGGCGTGGATGAAACGGTTGTTGCCGATGTAGATGCCGACGTGGCCGACATAGTCGGAACTGGAGTAGAAGCACAGCAGATCGCCCTGCTGAAGAGCGGAATTGCTGACCTTTACACCGTCGTATGCGGCCTGGTCGCAGGCAACGCGGTGAAGCGAAATGCCAAAGTGGCCGTAGACGTAGGTCGTGAAACCGGAGCAGTCGAAGCCGGTGTCGGGGGAGGTGCCGCCCCAGGTGTAGGGATAGCCCTGATACTGAAGCGCGAACTCCACGATCTGACGGCCGATCTCGCTGCTTTCTTCGGGATTGTCACCGGGCGAAGAAACGCTGCCCTCGGCCACATACTGGCCGTAGACGTAGCCGGACTGACCGTTGATGATGACGGCCCTCCAATCATCGGAGCTGCCGGTGATCAGAAGCGGCGTGCCGTAATTATACGTGCCGAGGATATCATTGCGCGTGGAGGGGCCGCTGCGGAAGCGGACGTCGTTTCCGGTGATATATCCGGGGATTGAGTCGACCTCCGGAGGTTCGGGCGTGGGCTCGGGCGTGGGTTCGGGCTCAACATACGGCTCGGGCGTGGGCTCGATCACGGGCTCGTCGAGGATCTCGCCGCCGTCGTCGTTGACGACATAGGCGCTGTACACATAACCGGATATGCCGTTGATCGTGACGGCATACCACTCGCCGGAACGGCCGGTGATCGTCAGACGCGTGCCGTTGTTAAGACAGTCATAGATCGAATAATACGTGGAGGGGCCGCTGCGGAAATAAACGTAATCGCCCTTGATGTGTCCGGCCTTGTCTCCCGTCGGCGTGACCTCGATCGGCTCGGGCGTGGGCGCGGGCGTGGGCGCGGGAGTCGGCTCCGGCGTTTCAACGGGAACGGCAGGCGCCTCGCTGAGCGTGACGTAGTCGGCGTACATATAGCCGTATATCCCGTCGATCACGACGGAATACCAGTTGCCCGCGCTGCCCGTGACGGTAAGCGCGGTGCCGCGGTTATATTCCCCGAGAATGGAGTAATCCGTTCCCGGACCGCTGCGCAGGCGGACATACATCGCGTTGACGGTCCCGTATGATCCGTCGGCCGGGACTGACGGTTCGTCAGGCTCGGTTTCCGGGGAAGAAGCGTCGGTAAAGCTCAGATACGCGGAATTGACGTATCCGGATCGGCCGTTGTATGTAACGCAATACCATTCACTGTCGGAGCGGTCGGTCACCGTGACGACAGTACCCTTCGGCAGACATTCGTAAATGGCGTAGTCCGTGCTCGGACCGGAACGTAGATTGACATCGTTTCCGGTGACCACCGCATCCTCCGCAAATACGGAGACGGTAAAGAGGATACAGAACAGCGCCGCGAACGCCAGGGTCTTTAAAAGTGTCTTTCGCATCTCTCTGTCTTGTCCTTTTTTTATCTGGAGGCAAGGGCTCTTTCCAGCCAGACGACGGCGACGTCGATCGCGTCGTAGAGGCTTTCTTTTTCGCTTTTTTTCACAACACGGTCACGGGATTTGATGGAAGGATCTGTAAGCTGAAGCTGAACCGAGACCTTGGTGGCGACGTCCAGATCCTTGACCTTTTTGGTGTCGAGGATCTGAAGCATGGCGATGTACTTGTCGGCAAAGCTGCCGTAGTAGATAATGTTGTCTTTCCGCTGGAGAGGATGACCTTTATACTCCAATTTAGCTGCCAATGATAGCACCTCCAGTTTGTAATCAAAATGTAACACATTACGTGTTTATTGTCAATAAGAAGATTATGGTAACTGAATAGCGAGAGAGATTCAAAACAGTCTGGGCCCAAAAGGCCCGGAGAGGTTATGCGCCGAAGGCGAGGACAAAGGATCAGTCCTCGCCCACGGTGACCTCGGGCGTGTCGTTTTCCTCCTCCAGAAGAGCCTCTTCCTCTTCTTTGATCTGCTGTTCCAGTTCGGCGTGCAGATCGCCGAAGAGATAGCTGTCTCCGCCGATATACGGCCAGGGGAAGGAGCGGTATTCCAGACCCGAATGGACGCGGATCATGACGTCGTGCCATATCCGGGCGGCGGGATTGTTCCAGACATTGATCGTCTCGGGGATGTCATAGCCTGTCCAGACGGCGGCCACGTAGTATGGCGTGCAGCCGACAAACCAGCGATCTTTGTTTTCGCCGGAGGTGCCCGTCTTGCCGGCGACAGGCATCGTGCCGAGATAGGCGGCGCCGCCGGTGCCGGATTCGACCGCGTTCTGCATCATGTAGGTCATGATATAGGCGGTATTGGGCTTGAAGGCGACGACGGTCCGGGGCGTGTTGTCGATCACAATGTCGCCCTTGGAGTCAGTGATGCGCGTGTAGGTGCGGGAGTAGGTGAAGATGCCGTCGTTGACGAAAGCGGAATAGGCCTGGGCCATCTCGCGTACCGTGATGCCGTTTGTAAGCTGGCCGAGCGCCATCGGCGCGTAGGAGGCGTCATCGGGGACGACGCTCGTCACGCCCAGACGGTCGCGCAGGAAATTATAGCTGGTCTCAGGCCCGAGCTTGTCGACGATCTGCGCCGCAACGGTATTCAGCGAGAGGGTCAGCGCGTCGTAGATCGTTACAATGCCGTAGTTTTCCCAGCTGTCGTTGTGGGGGTACCAGCTCGTCCCGGAGAGGTACATATCATCCGAGTCGTTGACCAACGTGTTCGGCGTCAGACCGAGCAACTCGACGGCGGGGCCGTAGACCGAGATCGGCTTGATGGCCGAGCCGGGCGGACGCTGCGAGCCGGTGGCGCGGTTGAGCGGGAAGTTCTGCGTTTTTTCACCGACGCCGCCGCTCAGTCCCTTGATCTCGCCCGTATAGGGGTCCATGATGACGATCGCGCTCTGGAGCTGCTTGTCGGTGCCGTAGGTGGCGGGGATGTTGTCGATATTCTGGTAAATGCTGTCGATGTTCGCCTGGATGCGCTCATCAAGGCAACTGAAGATCTGATAACCGCCGTTATAGACAAGGTGGCGCGCCGCCTCCTTGCTGATGCCCTTGCGTTCCATCAGGTCCTCCGTCACATCGGCGATGACGACCTCTTCGTAATACGAGTAGATATCCTGGGTGTAGGTCGTGTTCTCACGATAGACGAAATTCAGCGGCTCGGCGACGGCGTTCTTATATTCCTCGTAATTGATGAAGCCCTGCTCGTACATTTCGTGCAGGATCGTTTCCTGCCGCCTTTTGTTGGCGGAGAGGTCATAGAAGGGATCGTACTGCGTCGGCTTGTTGGTGATGCCGACGATCGCCGCGCATTCGGCGAGCGAGAGATCCGAGACGTCTTTGCCGAAATAGGTCTGCGCTGCGGTCTGAACGCCCCAACAGCCCTCTCCGAAGTAGACGGCGTTGAGGTACCATTCGATGATTTCGCGCTTGTCATATTTCTTTTCAAGCTCCAGCGCGCCGAAGATCTCGGAGAGCTTGCGCTGGACGGTTACTTCGTTTTTGCCGGTCAGATTTTTGATCAGCTGCTGTGTGATCGTAGAGCCGCCGTAGCTGTCCGACATGCGGGCGAACATCTCCACAAAGGCACCGGCCGTGCGATACCAGTCGACGCCCTTATGCTCATAAAAGCGCTTGTCTTCGATCGAAACAAGGGCCTTTTCCATATACCAGGGGATCTTGTCATAATCGACCCAAATGCGCTTTTCCGTGCCGGTAAGCGTCACGAGCGGCTTCCAGCCGCCGGTGGAGTCGGTGTACCAGATGGTGCTCGATTCGCTGAGCTGGTAATCTTCCAGAGAGATATCCAGCGTGGAGGTGAGACAGCTTTTGACATAATAAGCGAAAATGCAGGCGAAGATCAGCCCGGTCAGGGCCAGGATCAGCAGGAGGGAACCGAAGACTTTAAGGATGGAGCTGAGTGTGACGGAGACCGTGTCGATCGTGATATCGGCGGCACGGGCGGCTACTTCGCCGCTGTCGATCCTGCGCAGCTTTCCCCACAGGGCCTTCATGTCAGGCCTGCGGAAGCCGAGGCTGCGTTTTTTCTTTTTATCGTCCATCTATCAAAACACCTCCCGGCGGAAAAGATCGGGCGCACAGTTTTATCCATCATATACTGGTCCCGTATTATATCACAGTTGAGCGAAGAAAGGTAGCGTTTTTATGAATTTTTAAGGAAGGAGGCGTAAAAAGAAGATCATTGACCGTGCCTTCCGCTCGCTTCGGAGATATAATTTTACCCTTTTTGCGGCATACTCATAACAAAACACGGGAAAAGGAGAGAAAGACATGAAGCTTGCCGGAAGGATTGCGCTGCTGGTCGTGATGCTGTCGCTCGCGGCGGCCGCCGCATGGGGTGCGATCGGGACGATCCGCATGACAAAGCCGCAGGTCCCGGCAGAGGTCTACGCGCTCTATCAGGCCAAGAGCGGGAGAGCGGGATATCTGCTGCGGGAGAAGGACGGCGTGATCGCCGTGTACAAAAGCGGGGAGAACCGGCCGACGCGTATGACGGACATTGAAACGGCGCTTCTGCGCCGTGCCGACAGGGCCATGCTGGAAAAAGGAATACCGGCTGAGGACCTTGCCGAAGTACTTGCGCTGCTGGAGGATCTCGGGTCGTGACGCGCTGCAAAACAGCCGAGGGGCGCGTGAAGGAGAGACTTGATTTCTGTACGCTCGTAAGGTAAAATAAAAACACAAGAACAGAGCGGAGGGAAAAAATATGAGTGAAGAATACGGCGACAACTTTGTCACGATGGTGGATGAGAACGGCGAAGAATTCGTCCTGGAGATGCTGGACAGCATCGATTACCGGAACAACACCTATACGGCTTTTCTGCCCGCCGACATGGATGAGAACGACCCCGACTACGGAATGGTGCTCCTGCGCAACGCCGTCGATGAGAACGGGGACGAAGTCTTCGACACGATCGATGATGAGGAAGAGCTCGACGATGTGTACGAGCAGTTCATGCGCGTCCTGTTCGACGACGAGGACGAAGAGTAATACCTTGCCGGGAAACGGCATACAAATGGAATAAGATAAGATCACAAAACTCCTGCTGTGCGCGTGTGTTCCCAAATCCGGGACGCGAGCGGCCCATTAAACCCACATCACTTATAAGGGATGCCGATTTGAGTCTGCGGATTGCAGGCCTCCCGGCCCAATGGGCCG
>JAEEJM010000102.1 GCA_016281895.1 Clostridiales bacterium | reverse complement strand
GTTCGCCGAGAAATACGACGTCGACGTTCTGTTCTTCACTCCCGCGCTGGAGGTCCGCAGAGTAGCCGAGAACACGAAGAACCTGTTCGTCATGTGCACGTATATGGATACCCTCAGGCCCGGCAGAGGCTGCGCCGACATTCTTCCCGAAGGGGTCAAGGCCGCGGGCGCCTGCGGAGTCATGATCAACCACTGCGAGAAGCCTATGAGCCTGCCTCAGATGAAGAAGACCATCGAGCGGGCCAGGGAGCTCGACATGTACGTCTTTGCCTGCGCCGACACCATCGACGAGGCAAAGGCCATCGCAAACCTGCATCCCGACATCATCAACCCCGAGCCCTCCGAGATCATCGGCGGAGGAAACGGGGCCAGCCCCATGTCATACGTTATGGACTCCATCCGCGTCATCAAGGCCATCGATCCTAATATCATGGTCGAGCAGGCCGCCGGCATCACCTGCGGCCAGGAGGTCTACGACTTCATCATGGCTGGTTCCGCCGCCGCGGGCGCCGCATCGGGCATCATGAACGCCGCCGATCCCATTGCCACTATGGAGGACATGATCGCCGCGGTCAGGCGCGCCGCCGACGACCTCGAGAAACAGCGCAGAGAAAAAGGAAGCGAGGAATAAGAAATGACTTACGCCGCCCAGTACAAGCTCCAGTCCAACGACCGCACCGTCACCTTTCACAACGTGACGGCTCAGGTCAGGGAAGCCGTTAAGGCCTCCGGGATCAAAAACGGTACCGTCACCGTCTATTCCCACCACACCACCTGCTCCGTCATCACCCAGGAGGCCGCGTTCGACGTCTCCATGACCGGGCTCGAGACGCTCCAGCAGGACCTCATCGACGTAATGTACAAGATCGCCCCCCTGTGCACGAGAGAGGGCATCTATCTGCATCCGGGCCCCAAGGCCCTCAAGTTCGCCGAGGAGCACGGCGAGGACGCCCGCGGCTGCCACAACACCGACGCGCACCTCATCAGCTCCATCATCGGCCGCAGCGTGACCGTCGCCATCCTGGACGGCGAGCCCGACCTCGGAGACTTCGGCTACATCTACTTCATCGACTTCGACACCACCCGCGCCCGCAGGAGGACCGCCGACGTCATCGTAATGGGAGACTGACATGGATCCCGAGATCGTATCGCGCGCTTACGAGGCCTTCAGGATCGAGGCCGAGTCGCTGGCCGCGACCGCGGAGGTGCTCGATCCCGAACAGTTCGCCAAGGCCGTCGAGGTCCTCTCGACCGCCGAGCGGATCGGGGCGTCCGGCTGCGGGCACTCCGGCATCTGCTGCCAGCACTTCTGCCACCTTATGTGCTGCGTCGAGCGCCCGGCCAGGTTCATATCCCCGGCCGAGGCCGTTCACGGGGCTCTCGGATTCATACAGAAGGGCGACGTCATGCTGCTGGCCTCCCGCGGAGGAAAGACGGACGAGCTCATCCAGATTATGAACATCTGCCGCGGAAAGGGAGCCGTCATCATCACGGTGACCGAGAACCTCGAGTCCCCGCTGGCCGCCGGCGCCGACATCGTGCTGGCCATGAAGGTCACGCGCGAGTGCGACCGCTACAACTGCCAGGGAACCACGAGCTTTGCCGTGACCTCGGCCATCTTCGACGCGCTCCAGTGCGCGGTGCTGGACAATACCGGCTTCGAGAACGGCAGGTTTGCCGTCATCCACCCGAACGGCGCGGTCGGAAAGCGCCTCAACGCCGGCAAGTGAGCCGCGTTCAACAGTCGTTTCAGATCTGAATTTTAATAAAATACAGAAAGGAATCCGTAAATGGAATTCAAAGTATTTCAGAAAGAGATCGAGCTCCAGTCCAGAGGCTGGATCCCCACCTTCCACGATGTGACGAGAGAGATCCTCGACATCGTCGCCGCTTCCGGCGTCAAGAACGGAACCGTCTGCATCGCCTCCCACCACACCACCTGCTCCGTCATGGTCCAGGAGTGCTCCCACGACGTCGACAGCTTCGACCTTGAGTATCTGCAGCACGACCTCCTCGACATCATGCGCAAGCTCGTCCCCGATTTCAAGGAGGAGCATCAGTACCGTCATCCCGGCCCGATCCACGCCCAGTTCGGCAGATACGTCGACGAGCCCGGCGACTTCACCTCCATGAACACCGACGGACATCTGAGATCCTGCTTCTTCGGCCGCAGCGAGACCATGACCATCAAGGACGGCGTCCTTGACGGCGGCGAGTTCGCCCACGTCTACTTCATCGACTGGGACCAGGTCCGCGCCCGTCACCGCCAGCTCAACGTCACCGTCATGGGCACCTCCGAGCCGGTCAACGACCGCAAGTACAACGACGGCAAGGTCGTCAACACCCTCCACAAGTTTGCCGACGAAGAGAAGGAATACGACTATCACTACGAGCTCTATCTCGCCAGGAACGCCGAGGACGTCAAGAAGTACGTCGACAAGGCTGCCGAGAAGAACGCCAAATGACCGCATAAAAACAGACAGGCCGGCCGGCGCGTTACAGCGCCGGCCGGCTTATTTCGCGCGCGGGCTGCGCGCGCCTTAAGGAAGGGATCAGCTGCCGAGGCGGAGGAAGCGCCTGGCGTTCCCGGAGGCCAGCGCACGCCGCTCGTCCGGGGTGAGGTCGAGGGCCATGAAGCGGGGAAGCTCCTCGGCCGCGGTGACCACGGGGTAGTCGGTACCGAACATGCATCGCTCCGGCCCGAGCATGTGAACGAGCTCGGAGGCCCGTTCGACCCCGACAAAGAAGATGGTGCTGGAGGTGTCGAACCAGACGTCAGGCAGCGAGGTCAGCAGATGGGCGTCCTCCCAGGCGTTGTAGCCGCCCAGGTGGGCCGCGCCTATGCGGAGCTTCGGGAAGCGCTCGGCGACCCTTACGAGTTTGCGGGCCTCGGAGAAGCGGTACTGCGGGCGGCCGTCGCCCATGTGGAAATAGACCGGCAGTACGCCCTCGCAGAGCCTGTAGAGAGGGAAGAAGCGCTCGTCGTCGATGTCGCAGCCCTGGATGTCCGGATGGATCTTGAAGCCGCGGATGCCGTTGTTCAGGGCGAATTCGACCTCGCCCTCGGGGTCTGTGCAGTCCTGATGCCAGCCGGAGAACACATAGGATTCGATGCCCGCGCCGGCAAGCTCCCGGACGAAGCCGAGGGACGCCTCGTTGACGGCCCTGACGTGCTTCGGGTTCGTTACCGTGCAGAGGATGAGCGCCCCGGATATCCCGTTTGCCGCGCAGCTGGATGCAAGGTCCGACGCGGTGCCCTTTCCGAGGACGGGGAAATTGTAGAAGTTGCCCAGGTTGCGGGTCGCCAGCGGCGCCAGCCGGTCCGGGAAGGCGTGCGTGTGCACGTCGAAGAAGGTGAGTCCGTCCATAGTGATAGTCCTTGCGTTCCGCCGGGTCAGCGGTCGAATTCCGCGTAGATGGCCCTGACGGCCTTTTCGAAATCGTGCTCCTCGACGCCGAGAATGATGTTGAACTCGCAGGAGCCCTGGTCGATCATGCGTATGTTGATGTCGGCGTCCGAGACGGCCCGGAAGACCCTTGCCGCGACGCCCTTGTTCTTGACCATGCCGCGTCCGACGACGGCGATGAGCGCCAGCCCGTCCTCGATGGAGAGCTTGTCGGGCCTGGCCATATGCTGCAGGGACTTGAGCAGGCGGTCGCGCTTGCCCTCGAGCTCCGCCGTGGCCACTATGACGCTCATTGTGTCGATGCCGGAAGGAAGGTGCTCGAACGAGATCTCGTAGTTCTCGAACACCTCCAGCACCTTTCTGCCGTAGCCGACCTCAGCGTTCATCATGTCGCACTCGATGTTGATGGCGGAGAAGCCCTTCTTTCCGGCGATGCCGGTGATGATGTTGCGGTGCTCCGTATCCGGCGCCTCGGCGACTATCATGGTCCCGGGGTCGGAGGGCTTGAGTGTGTTGCGGATGTTTATGGGTATGCCCGCGTTGCGCACGGGGAAGATGGCGTCCTCGTGGAGGACCGAGGCCCCCATGTAAGAGAGCTCGCGCAGCTCGGTGTACGTAATGGTGTCGATCACGGACGGATCGTCGACGATGCGGGGATCGGCGGCCATGAAGCCGGACACGTCGGTCCAGTTCTCGTACAGGTCGGCGCCCGCCGCCAGCGCGACGATGGAGCCGGTGACGTCAGAGCCGCCGCGCGGGAAGGTCTTGACCGTTCCGTTGGGCATCGCCCCGTAGAAGCCGGGTATGACGGCGCGCTCGTGCTTCCGGAGCTCGGCGGAGAGGACGCGGTTGGTGCGCTCGGAGTCGAGCAGACCGTTCTCCTGGAAAAATACCGCGTTCTCCGGGTCGATGAAGTCGAAGCCCAGGAACTTGGCCAGGATGAGGCCGTTGATGTACTCGCCGCGGCTGGCCGCGTAGTCGCGCCCGGAGCGGTGAAGCATGGACTGCCTTATGTAGTCGAGCTCGCCCGAGATGTCGAAATCAAGCCCGAGGTCGGAGATTATGCCCGTGAAGCGCTCGCGTATCCTGCGGTACATGGACTCGAACTCGCCGTACGCGCGCTCGCGAACGAGATGATAACAGTCGAAAAGCATGTCGGTGACCTTGATGTCGTCCCGGAACCGCTTTCCGGGAGCGGAGGGCACCACGAATCTCCTCGAAGGATCCGATCTTACGATGTCCGCGACCATGCGGAAATGATCGGCGTCGGCCAGCGAGGTCCCGCCGAATTTAACTACCTTGACCTGCATTTGATTTACCGTTTCCGTAATAGATTTACCGTTTCCGTAATTGATTTGCCGTTTCCGTAACAGATTTACCGTTTTTGTAATTGATCTGCCGCTTTCAAAATTGAGATGCGGTTTCCTTGATCGATTTGCGTTTCAGCAATGGAGCCGCCGGGCAGGCAAAGGAGCCGCCCGCCGACGCGTGACCGGTCAGTATTCCCTGCGTCCCTCGAAGGCGCTGTGAAGGGTGAATTCGTCGGCGAATTCAAGCTCGCCGCCGACGGGGATGCCGTTGGCTATCCTGGTCACCGTTACGCCGAAGGGCTTGAGGAGCCTTGCGATGTACATGGCGGTGGCCTCGCCCTCGGCCGTGGGATTAGTGGCGATGATGACCTCGCGGACCTCGTCCCCCGCGCCGACGCGTGACACCAGTTCCTTGATGCGTATGCTGTCGGGTGTAATGTTCTGCATCGGCGAGATCAGCCCGTGAAGAACGTGGTAGACCCCGCGGTAGTCGCGGAGCCGCTCGATGGCCATAAGGGCCCTCGTGTCCTGAACAACGCAGATGGTGCTCCGGTCGCGCGAAGGGTCGGAGCAGACGGGGCACAGGTCGAGATCCGTCAGGTTCTGGCAGACGGGACAGCAGTGTATGCCGCGCTTTGCCTCGACGATGGCCCTGGCGAAGCTCTCGGCCTCCTCTTCGGAGAGATCAAGCACCGAGAATGCGAGCCTTACGGCCGTCCTTTTGCCGATCCCGCCCAGCCGCCCGAAGTGGTCGGCCAGGACGTCGAGCGTCTTAATGCCGTCGGCCATCAGAGCGCGCCTTCGGGTATCCCGAATCTGCGGGAGAGCTCGGATACGGCCTCGGCGGCCTCGGACTCGGCCCGCTTTATGGCCTCGTTGACGGCCGCGGTCACGATATCCTGGAGGGTCTCGGGGTCGTCGGGGTCGATGATCTCGGGATCTATGACGAGGTCGAAGATCTCGTGGCGCCCGTTTATCTTCAGCTTGACCGCGCCGCCGCCGGCGGCGATGTCGTACTCGCGGCCGGCCAGATCCTCCTCGAGCGCTTCGCGCTCGGCCTGGAACTGCTGGACCTGACGCATCATCTGGTTCATGTTGGAGGGGCCGCCCCCCATTCCCTTGGGTAGTCTGGCTTTCATTTCATGTGCCTTTCCCGCGCCGTCGGTTGGCGGCGGTCTGTTTTTTTCTTTATCGGCCGTTCACTTGCGGCCGGCCAGGGCTCCGAGCTCGCCGCCCAGCGAGTCCGCTCCGTCGCGTCCCTCGGGCTGGGGATCGGTCTTCTCGAAGATCAGCTCCGTTGGGGCGATCCGCCTCCCCAGGACCGAGGAGGCCGCGGCGCACAGGGCGTTCAGGGTATCGGGCCTCGTTACGAGCATCCTGGTGACTTCTTTGGAGTAGCGTATGACGATCCTGCCGGAGGCGTCGGCAAACGCCTTTTCCGTCGACAGCATGGCCGCGGCGCCCTGGTTGTTGCGGCCGAACTCCTCGAGTATCTCGGCCCAGCCGCGGAGCGGCTTCGGGCCGTCCGCGTCGGCCCGCGCCGACGCGCCCGGGGCAGCTGCCGCGCG
>JAEEJM010000101.1 GCA_016281895.1 Clostridiales bacterium | reverse complement strand
CTCCGTCTCGAATACGGAGGAGGCGGCGAAGACCTGGATCGGCCTCAGCTCGTCCCAGGAGTTTCGGAAGATGAACTCCCTGATGTATTCGGGAAAGCGCTCGAAGACGCGCTCGGCGCCGCGCTCATCCCGTTCCGGTGTAAGGATCTGTTCTTCCATGTCAGAAATCAATGTCTTCGGGCGAGAAGTCGCCGGGCTTCCGGCCTGCCGGGGAACCCGAGCGAGCGGCGCCGTCCGATCCGACGGCGGAGATGCCGTCCGCGGCGGTAGACGGAGCATCGGCGGCGCGGCCGGCAACGGCCTCGAACGTCATGCCCGGGTTCTGCATAAGGACGTTGAGCAGGGACAGATAGTCCCTTATTATCTCCCTGGGGGTTATCATTATGTCGGCTCCGGCCCTTGAGAGAGCGCGGCGCAGGAACTCCTCCTGCTGCGAAGCGGAAACCGGCGGCGTCCAGCCGTAGTAAAGGGCGTGAAGCGACGTGAGCCTTACTATGAGAGCCAGCAGCTCGTCGTCGGTGAGACGGCGCAGACGTATGACGGGCCCTATGAGGTTGCGGTAGCCCGGGTCGGAGAACCGCCCGTCGGAGAGCCGGCTGCGGAGCGCCTCGTAGCTGAAGACGCCTCTTCGGGTGTCCTCGAGGAACTGGGGGGTGCCTCCCAGCACAAGGCCGAGGCGCGAGGCCCTGCCCTGAAGCGCGTCGTTGAACATGGAGAGGATCTTCTCGTAATTGTTCTCCCTCGATATCCGGTTCGGGATCTTGTAGATGTTGACGCACTCGTCGATGAAGACTATCAGGCCCCTGTAGCCGGTCCCTGCGGCCAGCACGGCCCAGAGCTTTATGAAATCGTACCAGTTGTCGTCGCCGATGACGACGGAGACGTCGAAGCCCAGCTCGCGGCGGGCCTCGGTCTTTGTGGAGAACTCGCCCCTCAGCCAGCGCAGACAGGCCGTGGCCCTGTCGTCGTCCGAGGACGAGGCGCGGTAGTAGGCCGTAATTACGCGGGAGAAATCAAAGCCTCCGACGAGGAACTCGAGCTCCTTGAGGCTCTCCCTGACCCTGGCGCCGAGGGCGTCGTCGAAGCCGGGGGAGTCGGGGGACACGCCCTCCGAAGCCAGCGACGACTGCAGCGAGAACAGCCAGCCCGAGAGCACTGACGGAAGCGCGCCTCCGTCGGGCGAGGATTTCGAGGCAAGGTTGCGTATCAGCTCGCGGTAGGTGGCGACCCCGGTGCCGGAGGTGCCGTAAAGCCGGCGCTCCGGGGAGAGATCGCAGTCCGCGGTCAGGAAGTTGCGCTCAAGGGCATAGCCCCTTATGAGCTGCATGAGGAAGCTCTTTCCGCTCCCGTAACGGCCGATGAGGAACCTCATGGAGCTGCCGCCCTCGTTGACGGTCTCGAGATCCGACAGGAAGGCCGCGATCTCGTCCTTTCTGCCTATGGCGATGTACGGGGCTCCGGAGCGAGGAACGACGCCGGCGGACAGCGACGATATGAGGGAGGCCAGGACCCGCCTTGGTATCCTTTGTCTTATTGCCGAGTCTTCCATTCAAACACTCCAAAAGCGCACCGCAGTTCGGCGGCATAATCGTCCGGGACGGACCAGTCCGCTCCGGTCTGCTCAAGTATGATATCCCCGGTCAGATCGGAGGCCAGGGCGTTGATACCGCTGACGAGAACTTCGAGGGGCTTCCCAGACGCCGAACAGGCGGCCGAGGCCCCGCCCCGGTCGGAGCCGAGGCAGGCGCGAAGAAAGGCCAGCGAGGGGCCGTCCAGCGCCGTCAGGAAAGGCAGATAGACATCCGTCGGATCCGCCGGGGAGAGCGATCCGCCGACAGTTCCGGAGTAGGCAAGTGCACGGGTTTCCGCGCCGGAAACGGGCCCGGCCGGGGTCGGCCCGGCCGACTCCGCGGCAGAGGCGAAGGCCTCGCCGGCGGCATCTTCTACGGCTGCGGATGATTCTTCGGCGGAGACGTCGCCGCCGAGGGCTTCGGTGAGCGCCTCGGTAGTCTCCCACGAGGCCTCCTCGATCAGAGCCGCGTTCTCGGGGGAAATCCCGGCGCTCTCGACGTCGTAGAGCCGCTCGTAATCCGGGCGGCTGTCCGCGGCGGGATGAGGTCTGCGGGGCGCAGGCCCCTCAGATGCGAACCAGGCGTCGACGTCCGCCCTGATCCGGTCAGGGAGCTTGCCGTGTGAGATCCTGGACCTGACGCCAAGGGCGGCCCTTACGCGGTTCTCCGTATACTTCATTATGTCCGAGACGAGAAACCTGAGCTCGTACGAGTGGGTCACGGAACAGTACTGTATCTCCAGGCGCTTTTTTACCGATGGGACGCAGAGGGCCCCTACGTAGGCGTCCCTCACCGTGCAGGTCTGCTGAAGGCCGAAGCCCTCGATGCCGCCGGCGATCCCGCCCCTGAAGGCCGCCGAGAGCGCCCCGCTCATGCAGCGGTCGTACAGCTTTTTGTTATCGCCCGTGCAGAACTTGCTCTTGCGGTAGTCGTAATTCGAGCAGTAGTTCATAAGCACGGAGACGCTGATGTCGTTCCCCCGGTCGGGCTCGATCCAGAACTCCCTGAGCGAGGAGTTAGCAAGGACACGCGCGGCAAAGGGCCGCACGTCGCCGTAAGGCGCGGCAAGGCGGTTGATGAGACAGAAGTCGCAGACCCACTCCGACAGCTGTACGTCGAGCCTCGGGTAGGTCTCGCGGTAGCCCTTCCAGACCGAGACGAGGCGCCCCAGCAGCCGCCCGGCGGGGACGGAGCCGGTCAGATTGACAGTCTCGTATATGAAGAGCTGGATGTAGCTGTAGTCGGCCTGGGGATAACGCCCCTCTGATATCTCGCGCCGCAGGTAGAGATAGAAGCCGAACTGCTCGCGGTTGAGCTGCGAATACTGCGGCATGTAGGAGAAGAACTGGACGTTCTCGGTCGGGGCTCCGTCGGGCGGCGGCAGCTCGGCAAAGCGCACGGCCGACAAGCGGAAACGGGAGTAGTAATCGTAATTCGTGTGCCAGGGGCGGACTGTCACGGAACGGATCAGGGCCGACTCCGGCGAGTAGGTCTCGTCCGGCTGTGCCGGAGCCCGATCCCTTACGACCGGCTCGGGGGAGACTGCCGGACCGCTGGGCGTCCGGGGCGCATCGACAACGACGTCGACGGGCTCGGTATGGGCGGCGGACAGTCTTCCGCCGGCTCTTTCCTCTTCTGCTCGCATCGCCGTCTCTCCCGTAAGATAACAAAAGAATTAACACTTTATTATAACCTGCGCCGCCGCAAAGGTCAATATATTTCACTATTTTTTCACTTTTTTTAAAAACAGTTGAAATCGCCCCGGAATCAAGGTATAATATATCTGTGAGATAATGCACATTTCCCGAAAAGGAGCTGATATTCATGTTCGTCAAAAACGAGAACCCCACTCCGTCCGCGGATACCAGGACCTTCCCGAGCGTATCCGACCGCGACGCGACCATCCGTCAGATCCTGGGAGTCGTATACGAGGCGCTGGAGGACAAGGGCTACAACCCCGTCAACCAGATCGTCGGCTACATTCTTTCCGAGGATCCCGCTTACATCACCAATCACAAGAACGCCCGCTCCCTCATCACGCGCTTCGACCGCGACGAGCTTCTGGACTCCATCACCAGGTTTTATTTCGTAAAGCAGGACTGATCCGCCATGCCTGAAATAAGGCTGTTTACCCGAAAAGAGACAAAAGAATGCATCCTCGCGCTGGGGACCTTCGACGGAGTCCACCGCGGCCATGTAAGGCTGCTCTCCGAAACGGTCCGCCTGGCCTCCGAAACCGGCCTCCGCTCGGGTGTGTTCTTTTTCTCGTTGCCTCCGGCGTTCTACAGGGGCTCGGAGTCGGGCCTGCTGACCACGCCCGGACAGCGATGCGACATCTTCCGGGATCTCGGCCTCGATTTTGCGGTAATAGCAGACTTCCCGGCCTTCCGGGACATCGGCGCCGGCGAGTTCGTCTCGCGCGTCCTGATCGACCGCCTGGGTTGCAGGGGCACGGTGTGCGGCTTCGACTACCGCTTCGGCTCCGGCAGGGCCGGCACTCCGGAGCTGCTCTCGTCGGCCTTCGGCGGCAGTCACGTGACGGTCGGCGAATGCACCTACGGAGGGGCGACGGTATCGTCGTCGGCCATACGGGAGCTTGTCCGCGGCGGAAGGGTGCGCGAGGCGGCGGAGCTCGCCGGGCGGCATTTCTGCCACCGCTCCCCCGTCCTGCACGGGAGGGGCGACGGAAAAAAGCTCGGCTTCCCCACCCTGAACCAGCTTCCCTCCCCGCACTGCGCCGTTCCGCGGCCCGGAGTTTACGTCACACGCTGCTCCGCCGGCGACGGGCGCTCTTTTGCATCCGTTACTGACGTCGGCACCTCGCCGACTCTCGACGGCTCGGGGCCCGTAAGGTACGAGACCCACGTGCCGGGCTTCTCAGGCGACCTTTACGGACGAACCGTAACCGTGAGCTTCATCGACCGCATCCGAGACGAGATGCGCTTCTCCTCCGCGGCGGAACTGTCAGAACAGATAGGCAGGGACGCCGCTTATTCAGAAAGGTATTTTTCCACTCATGAATCGACCGACCCGTAAGGGCGGCGCCCTGCTTGCGACAGCTGCCGCGGCGCTGTGCCTGATGATCCTGACCGGTCTGTTCGTCCCTCTGACGTGCTCAGCCGGGTCTATGGAATCCGTGCCGCTGTCGCACGCCAAGGGCGTCTACCTGTACAATATAGAAAACGGCCGCACGCTCGCCAGCAAGAACGCAGACGCGCTGATCTCGCCGGGCTCCACCGTCAAGATAATGACGGGGCTCATCGTCTGCGAGGCCGTCGCGACGAGGCTCGACGAGAAGATCACGGTAACGACCGACATGATATCCTCCGTCGAGGGGCGATACGCCGGGCTGAGGGCGGGCACGTCGGTATCCGTCCGCGATCTCGTCTACATGGCCTTCTGCGGCAGCTACAACGACGCGGTGATGATCCTTGAGACCTTCGTGGCCGGGAGCAACCCCGCCTTCATCAACCTTATGAACTCGAAGGCGCGCTCGCTCGGCATGTCATCCACATACTACACCAACGCGACCGGAGTCGACAACGACTTCCAGACCACCTCGGTCTCGGATCTT
>JAEEJM010000100.1 GCA_016281895.1 Clostridiales bacterium | reverse complement strand
GGCCTACACGTCGACCGGCACCGTTATGGAGGCCTATTACGAGCTCACTATGAAGACCAAGCGCGCCACCGATCCCACGGCCGCAGAGATGCTTGACACCGTCAAGGGATCGATCCGCTACTATATCACCGACCTGTTCTCCGCGGACGTCGGCTCGTTCGCGAACTCGGCATACAACATCTCCGTGACCCAGGCCTGGAAGGCACTGTCGGTCAAGATCCCCAGAGACCTTGAGCGTCTTCAGGACAAGATCAAGGCCATAGAGGACTGAGCGCTGCGGCGGCGCGGACTTCGAGCCCGCGCGTGCCGCGAGTTATGATCGGATCCAAAAAACACTATAAATGACAATCAGTCAGCGGAAAGGAAGCAAAATGAAACTCTCGTCAAGAATCATCAGCCTGCTGCTTGCGATCCTTACGGCCGCGTCGCTCTTCGCGATGACTGCCTGCGGCGACTCGGGCAAGCAGGACGAAACGACGGTCGCTGTCAACTCCGGAGACAATGCAGACGAATCGACCGGAGAGACCGGCCCCGTATTCCCCGTGGCCGACTACGGCGGAGCCGAGTTCGGAGTATACATCCGCAACTCCACAGCCACCCACTATCCCAGCAGATACATCTTCTGCCCTGAGAACGCGACCGACCTCGTCAACGAGCAGGCGGCCATCCGGAACGCCATCGTCGAGGAGAAGTACAACATCAAGTTCAAGATCATCGAGACCGAGAACCCCAACACCACTATGAAGACCGACAACGCCGGCGGCTACATCCCTTACGCCGTCGTGCTTGATCAGCGCCACAAGCTCAGGACCGCCGCGTACGACGGAGTCCTCCGCAACTTCCACGAGCTGGATATCGACTACACGACTTCCTGGTGGGACGCCAACGCGGCAAAAGAGTACTCCTATAAGGGCAAGCTCTTCATCATGCCTAACGACGCCTCCGTCAGCAACATCTCCGCGGCCCGCTTCATGTTCTTCAACAAGGCCGTGCTCGAGGACTTCAATCTGACCTCGCCTTATGAGTACGTCGCCCAGAACAACTGGACTATTGACACCTTCTTCACCATGGTCAAGAGCGTATCCGCCCCCGGTCCCGAAGGCCAGATCGGCGTGTACGGCCTTGCCAACGAGAGCGGCAACGTCCGCAACTTCATGCTGACCAGCATCGGTGTGTTCAGCGTCGAGCTCGACGACGAGCAGAATCTGATCTGCAAGATCGCCACCGACTACGCCGAGCGCACCCAGGACTTCTTCGACAAGCTCAGGGTCGTCGTCGACGACTCCAACGTGTGCATCGACTTCGAGACCGCCGACAAGCTCGACGCCGCCAACGCCTCGAAGTACCCCGACAAGTACTACCACACGAGAGCTCTGTTCTCCCAGGGCCACTTCCTCTTCACTCAGACCAGCATGGGCGGCACCTCCCACTTCGAAGAGATGGAGAAGGGCTTCGGCCTGGTCATGAACCCGAAGTACAACTCCGACCAGGAGAACTACTACCACAAGATCGACCCGAGCGCGGTCATCTGGGCTCTGCCTAAGGATCCGGCCGCCGATCTCACCATGGTCGCCAACGTCTTTGATTTCTGGGCCTACACCTCCAGCAGCACCGTCATGGAGGCCTTCTACGAGCTCACCATGAAGACCAAGCGCGCCAGCGATCCTACCGCGGCCGAGATGCTTGACACCGTCAAGGCGACTATCAAGTACTACATCACCGACATCTTCTCGGCAAGCGTCAACGATTACATCAGCGCGGCCTACGGCTCCTCCGTCATCAAGGCCTGGAGGACATATTCCACCAAGCTCCCGAAGAGCCTCCTCGAGGTCCAGCAGGCCATAGAAGCCATCGAATGATCCGCACCGGCAGGCACCGGCTCTTCGGCACAGGCCGGACCTGCGGACGGCATTTTGCGCGCCCGGGTCGATAACGGTCCGGGCGCTGTAAAACTCCCCGGCGACCGCATACGGAAACAGCGCGCCCTGACAAATGAATAGGAAACGACGGACCATACGGAAAGGAAGACCGAAATGACAAACGCCCGAAGACTCTTATGCCTTGTGCTGGCGATCCTGACGATCTTATCCGTTCTGACAGCCGTCTCGTGCGGAGACGGGACTGAAGAAGGCGGTTCCACGACAGCGCTGCGGATCGACGACCGGCCCGACGAAAGCGGCGAGGAGGACACGGCGCCGAAGTTCGCTGAAGCGGACTACGGCGGAGAGCCTTTCACCGTTTACATGAGGACTGCGAGCCTTACACACTACCCCGGCATGTACATCTTCTCGCCTGAGAACGCGACCGACCTCGTCAACGAGCAGGCGGCCGTACGAAACAACATTGTCGAGGAAAGGTACGACATCGAGTTCAAGTTCATAGAGGCCGAGCAGCCGAGAAAGACGATCAGCAACGACATGGCCGGCGGCGAGGTTCCTTACGACGTCGTGCTCGATCAGCGCTTCGGCCTCGGTTCACTCGCTTACAACGGACTGCTGCTCAATCTAAAGAACCTGGACATCAACTACGACGCGTCCTGGTGGGACGCCAACGCTGCCGCTGAGTACACCTACGGCGGCATGCTGTTCATAATGCCCAACGACGTCTCCGTCAGCAACATCTCCGGCTGTCGGTTCATGTGGTTCAATAAGGAGGTCCTTGAGGACTTTAGTCTGACCTCTCCGTACGAATACGTCGATCAGAACCAGTGGACCATAGACACCTTCTTCCAGATGGTCAGGAGCGTTTCGGCTCCCGGACCCGCGGGGCAGATAGGCGTCTACGGGCTGGCCAACGAGCAGACCAACCTGCGCAACTTCATGCTGACCGGCATCGGCTCGTTCAACGTCGAGTACGACTCGGACAACAACATCGTCTGCAAGATCGGCACGGACTACGCCGAAAAGACCCAGGACTTCTTCGACAAGTTCAAGGCGGTCGTCAACGACTCCAACATATGCATCGACTTCGACACCGCTCGCAGCCTCGACTCCGGCAACAGATCCAAGTATCCGGACGAGTTCTTCCACACGAGGGTGCTGTTCTCGCAGGGACACTTCCTGTTCGTTCAGACGAGCATGGGCGGATCGCTGCACTTCGAGGAGATGGAGAAGGGCTTCGGCCTTGTCATGAACCCGAAGTACAATTCCGATCAGGAGAAGTACTACCACAAGATCGACACGAACGCGATCATCTGGACCGTGCCTAAGGTCCCCGGAGCGGACCTCGACAGGATAACCAACGTCATGGACTTCTGGGCGTACACCTCGAGCCACACGGTCATGGAGGCCTATTACGAGCTCACCATGAAGACCAAGCGCGCCAGCGATCCCGTCACGGCCAGCATGCTTGACATCATCAAGGATTCCATCAAGTACTACATCACAGACATCTTCTCGGCCGACATAAGCAAGTTCATCAACGCCTCCTACAACGGCTCGGTGTCATCGGCCTGGAAGAGCTATTCGAAATCACTGCCGAGGGACCTGCAGAAGGTCCGCGACCAGATACTGGCCATAGACGCAGAATGAGCATCGGCCCGTAACGGCCGGCACATAAAGGGGCTGTAAAAAAAGTCCCGAAAAAAAGAAGATACCCGGAAGGCGAAACTTCCGGGTGTTTTTCTTTGAAAAATAAGACGGCTGGATAACTATTTATTCTGCACTTTTTCACCATTTGTGTTGACAAATCCTAAAAGAAAAGCACTCAAGCGCTAATCTAACGATCATCGCTTGAGTGCTTCTGTTTTTTAGGACTTTTTTACAGCCCCTTTATTCGGATCGGACCGCGATTATTTGATCACGGCGCCGGTGCCGGCTATGGCCTTGACGGCCGCGGCATCGTCGGCGTTTGCGGTGTTGAACGTGCCGCCTTCGATCACGACGCCGCCCGCGATGTTGCTGGCGGAGAGCATGTGTCCGGAGGTGTTGGTGAAGGTTCCGCCCTTAACGGTGATGACGGAGCCGGCATCCTCGGCGGTTGCCGCGTAGGAGGAGAGGAGCAGGTCGGAAGAACCGTTGACGAATGTGCCATCGGTGATCACGACGTTGGTGTTCTTGCTGGAGCAGTTGAAGAAGGTCATGGGGCAGCCGGCCTTGATTTCGAACGTGCCGCCCGAGATGGTCAGGTTGACGCCGCCGCCGGTGCCGAACTGGAAGGCGGGATCATAGGTGTAGGAGGAGGGATCGGCGACGCCGAGCGTGAAGGTGCCGCCCGAGATGGTGAAGTTCCTGAGCGCGTCGGCGGAGGCACTGCCGTTGTTGTAGAGGATACGGCCGCAGGAGGATTCCCATACGCCGCCCTCAATGGTGAGGGTCTGACCGGCGCCGTTGCAGCGGATGAGGGCGCGCTTGGTCCCGGTCACGCCGTTGCGGGAGAAGGTGCCGTCCTTGACGATGAGCTTACCGGTGCCGTTGAGGCAGATGAGGTTGGACTGGGGAGCCGCGTTGTCGAGCGAGATCGCGTATGAGCCGCTGTTGATGACTATGGTGCCCTCGGAGTCGATGTTGAGACCGTCGCCCCAGTAGGCTACGATGTCGACGTCGGTGAGGTTGACGGTGCCCTCGGCGCCGACGGAGAAGGCGGCGCAGCCGAGCTGGCCGTTGGAGACGCCCATGAGTTCTTCCTTATAGTCGATCTTCAGGTTGACGACGTCTATGGTGCAGTACTCGACCTGGATGAAGCCTTCGATGGTGTCGATCTGGGCGGTGATCTTATGGCCGTTGCCGTTGATGGACCACTGGCCTTCGGAGGTGGTGTAGAGATGCTCGTTGGTGGTGAAGTCCTTGGTGATGTTAATGGTCTCACCGGCTTTTACGACCGTGAAGGCGTCGGCAAGGGTGCCGTAGAAGTCGCTTCCGATGGAGCAGACGGCGTCAGCCTCGGGGACGGTGGCCGGGCCAGCGGGAGCCTCGGTAGTTACGTCGGCGGGATCGGTTGCGGAGGTGGCGTCGCCGGACGTGGCATCGGCCGCGGGAGCGGAGGAGCCTTCGGGCTCGCCGGTCGACTGAGGAGTGGCCTGAGTCGAGATCGGGGTGGTCTCGTCGCCGCCCTTACCGGTGCAGGCGACGCAGAAGATGCAGAGCACGGCCGCCAAGGCCAGACAAAGCAGTTTTTTCATCGTTCTTTCCTTTCTTTTTGGTCAAGAATAATAGTTTTTCATATCTTTTTGCTTTTTGTGAGGCAATTATAGCACAAAGGGCCGTCCGTGTCAATTAAAAAATGCGCGGAGCATATCGGGCGGCGCGCGCAGGGGCCGTCATCTGCGGGTCCAGGTGGACGGGATGAGCGTGATGAGGATGGGGTATATCTCGAGCCTGCCGGCAAGCATGCCGAGCGAGAGAAGAAGCTTCGAGAATACCGAATACGCGGAGTAGGACGATGTCGGGCCGATGCCTCCGAAGCCCGGGCCGATGTTGTTGAAGCAGGCGACGGAAGCGGAGAAGTTCTCCTCGAAGCCGGCCGAGGGATCGAGGCAGAGCAGAAGGAAAATGCCCAGCAGACAGGCCGCGTAGACGGCAAGATAGTTGCTGATACTGGAGATCGTGGCCTCCTCCACGGGCTTTCCCTCGAAAGTCACGGTGCTGACGGAGCGGGGATGGAGGAGCTTGCGGATCTCGCGCCTCATGGCCTTGAACAGGATGATGACGCGGGAGAGCTTGAAGCCGCCGGCCGTGGAGCCCGCGCAGGCCCCGAAGAACATAAGCACCATAAGTATGCCGCGCGAGAGGCCCGGCCAGGCGTTGAAGTCGGCGGTGGAGAAGCCCGTGGTGGACATGATGGACGCCGACTGGAAGGCGGCCAGCCTGAACGCCTCGCCCGGCGAGGAGCAGGTGCCGAGGATGTTGACCGTGATGACGCAGGTCACCGTGGCCAGTATGAGAAGGTAGACCCTCAGCTCGAAGCTGCTGACGGCCGACCTGAACTGCCTGACAAGTATCAGGTAGTACAGGTTGAAGTTGACGCCGAAAAGGGTCATGAAGACGGTAACGACCCACTGGATGTACGGGCTGTAGCCGCCTATGCTGGAATTCGTTATCGCGAAGCCTCCGGTGCCGGCTGTGCCTATGGCCGTCACGAGGCTGTCGTAGACGGGCAGACCTCCGAACAGCAGGAACAGGAATTCGAGGCCGGTGAGCGCAATGTATATTATGTACAGGATCTTGGCGGTGTCGTTGGCCCGCGGCACGAGCTTGCCGAAGACCGGGCCGGGCATCTCTGCCTTCATTATGTGGACCGGCTTGTCGGACAGGTTCGGGATTATGGCCATGATGAAGATCAAGACGCCCATGCCGCCTATCCAGTGCGTGAAGCTGCGCCAGAAGAGCCCTCCGCGGCTGAGCGTCTCGACGTCGTTGAGGATGGACGCTCCGGTGGTAGTGAAGCCGCTGACTGTCTCGAAGAAGGCGTCGATGTAATTGGGGATGTCGCCGCTGATGACGAACGGGACGGCGCCGAGGGCCGACATGAGTATCCAGCCGAGGGCGACTATGACGAAGCCCTCGCGCGAGTACATCGATGTGTCGGCCGGCCTGCAGGTGAGCAGCAGCACGGCCCCCAGGGCTCCGCAGACGGCGGCCGTTATGAGGAAGCTCCAGATGGCCGACTCCAGGTAGATCAGGGACACTATGGCGGGGAGGAGGAGCAGCGCTCCCTCGGCCGCCAGAATGAACCCGATCACGTACAGGATCATTCTACGGTTCATGACTGGGCCGCGCTTTCTTCGCCGGACAGGATGTCGTTGAGGTCGCCGAGGCGGTGGCCCGCGGACAGCACTATGACGCGGTCGCCGGGCTGTATGGTCTCGGAGCCGCTGGGAATTATGGCTTTGCGCCCTCTGACTATGCCGGCAATCAGTATGTTCTGACGCAGACCGAGGTCCTTGAGCTCGATCCCCGCTCCGCGGAAGTCTCCGTTGACGCTGAACTCGAGAACCTCCGCCTTGTCGTCCATGATGCGGTAAAGGGTCTCGATGTTGCTGCCCTCGGTGTTCTGAAGGGCCCTGGCGTAGCGGCTCAGCTGGTTGGCAACTATGCGCATGGGCGACACGACCGAGCCGAGGCCCAGCTTTTCGGCAAGGGCGGCAAGCTCGGGCCTGTTGACCTTGGCGATGACTTTAGGGACGTGGCGGGTCGACGCGTATATGGATATCAGGATGTTCTGCTCGTCGGACCCCGTGATGGCAACGAAGCCGTCGGTCGAGGTGAGCCCCTCCTCCTCGAGCACCTCCTGGCGGGCGCCGTCGCCGTTGATGACGAACATGCCGTTGCCGACGGCCTCGGCGGAGAACTCCTCGCAGCGCCTGCGGTCGATCTCTATCACCTTGACGCTGATCCCCGCGGCCGTCAGCATCTTGGAAAGATAGAAGGCGGTGCGGCTGGCGCCGAGGATCATCACGTTCCTCGAGGACTTTCTGAATATGCCGAGCTTGCGGAGCAGCTTCTGCGCCTCGCCGGGCGCGGCGGTAAGGGCGACGCGGTCGCCCTCGGACAGCACGAAGTTGCCGGTCGGGATGAAGAGGTTTCCGTTGCGCTGGACGGCGCAGATGAGGAACTTGGCGTCGTACCTGCGGCGCAGCTCCGCCAGGGACACGCCTATGGCGGGAGAACTGTCCAGCGTCGTCTCGATCAGGTCGAAGTTGCCCGAGAAATGCTCGATGTTAGCGGCGCTCGGGAACTTGAGCAGATTGTAGAGCTCCTCGGCGGACACCCGGTCGGGGTTGATGGCCATGGACAGACCGAGGTTCTGGCACAGGAAGTCGAGCCCCTTGTCGTTGTACTCGGGGTTGCGGATCCTGGCGACGGTGTGCGCGGCCCCCATCCTGCCGGCGATGAAGCACGAGAGCATGTTGGTCTCGTCCTGGGAGGTGGCGGCGACGAACAGCTGGCAGCCGGGGACTCCGGCCTCGGCCAGGATGTCGTCGTCCGCGGCGTTCCCGCAGACGCACATTATATCGTAGACGTTGATAATTTCCTCTATGGCCGACGGGCTGGAATCCACGGCGACGACGTCGTGACCCTCCTCCACCAGCCTTGCGATAATGGCCGTTCCGACCTTTCCGCAGCCTGCTATAACGATCTTCATGAGCCTTCCTGTTCTGCCGAGAGGACCTTCCGCGCCGGCCCTGCGGCCGGTCGGCGGAGCTCCGCCGCTCAGGGCGGTTTTCTTTCGGCGGTTTAACTGAATTATTATGCGAGAGATTGACGGTTTTTTACAAAATGATAATTGCTTTTCGCGCCGGCGCGTAGTATAATAATTATTTGGAAAGATATGCATCGCCGGCTTCCGCGCACTATATTATAGCATAAAGACCGGTCTTTTGCAATCGCCGTCGCACCGATTGATCCGAACTGACAAAAAAATAATTAATATATGGTTCACAGGAGGAATACTCATGGCGACATTAGTGATCATGCCGAGGCAGGGCCAGAGCGTCGAAAGCTGCATTATCACCGAATGGAAAAAGAAAAAGGGCGATAAGGTCGCGGTAAAGGACGTTCTGTTCTCCTACGAGACGGACAAGTCCGCTTTTGACGAGGAGGCCGCGGTTGCCGGCACTCTTCTCGAGGTCTTCGTCAAGGACGGCGACGACGTCCCCTGCCTCGATCCGGTCTGCATCATAGGCGAGCCCGGCGAGGACATCTCGGCCCTCGTGGCCCAGGCTAAAGCCGGAAAGGGCGGGGAGGCCCCCGCGCCCGAAGAAAAGAAGCCCGAGGCCGAAGCTCCGGCGGCGGCTCCCGCGCAGACTGCCGCTCAGGAAGTCCCCGCGGCTCCCGAAGCCGGCGGATTCCTCCGCATCTCCCCCAGGGCCAGAAAGCTCGCGGAGAAGACCGGGGCCGACGTCTCCAAGGCCGAAGGCACCGGACCCATGGGCCGCATAATCGAGCGCGACGTCAACGCCCTCCTCGACAGAGGACTCACCGTCCAGGCAGCCGCAAAAGAGGCCGCCGCTGCCGCCGAGGCCGTACAGGCGCCCGCAGCGTCCGCTCCCGCAGCGACTCCCGCGGCGGCGTACGAGGACGTCAAGATGCCCAACATCCGCAAGGTCATTGCCCGCGCGATGCACGCGTCGCTGTCCAATATGGCGCAGCTCACGCTCAACGCATCCTTCGACGCCACGCAGATCATGGCCTTCCGCGCGGCCGTCAAGGCGGCCGGAGAGGGCATGGGCATGAACAACATCACGCTCAACGACATCGTCCTCTACGCGGTCGCCAGGACCCTTCCCGGGCACCGCGACCTCAACGCCAACTACTTCGAAGATAAGGAGATCATCCGCTACTTCTCGCACGTCAACCTCGGAGTCGCGGTCGACACGCCCAGGGGACTGCTCGTTCCCACCGTGTTCTCCGCCGACACGCTGTCTCTCAACGAGCTCTCCGCCGAGGCCAAGAAGGTCATCAAGTCCGCCCAGGCCGGGACCATCAGCCCCGATCTGCTCAAGGACGGCTCCTTCACTGTCACGAATCTCGGATCGCTCGGCGTGGAGAGCTTCACCCCGGTCATCAATCCTCCCCAGACCGCCATTCTCGGCGTCGACTGCATCACCCGCCGCGTGAAGAACGTCGGCGGCCAGGACGTCTTCTACGACGCGATGGGCCTCTCCCTCACGTTCGACCACAGAGTGCTTGACGGCGCTCCCGCGGCAAAGTTCCTCAAGGAGCTCTGCTTCAACCTCGAGAACTTCAACCTGCTTCTCGCGAAATAAGAGGTGAACGGCATGGTGTACGATCTCATAGTTCTCGGCGGAGGCCCCGCCGGCTACAACGCTGCCGAGCGCGCCGCACAGGGCGGCATGAAGACGCTCGTCATCGAGGCCAGAGCCCTCGGAGGCGTCTGCCTCAACGAAGGCTGCATCCCCACCAAGACC
Source organism: Clostridiales bacterium (assembly GCA_016281895.1). GTDB lineage: Bacteria > Bacillota > Clostridia > Oscillospirales > CAG-272 > CAG-390. The sequence continues at coordinate 8,511 of JAEEJM010000100.1, read as the reverse complement.
CTGCTCTACTCGGCAAAGATCTACGACTATTCCAAGCACGGCGAGGCTTACGGCGTCAGGTTCGGAGCCGCGTCCTTCGACCACTCCTTTGTCATCGACCGCAAGAACAAGGTCGTCAAGACCCTTGTCGGCGGCATAGGAGGCGCCCTCAAGGCCCTCGGCATCGACGTGGTCAAGGCCGCCGGAAAGATCACCGGCCGCGGACCCGAAGGCTTCACGGTCGAAGCCGGCGGCGCGGAGTACACCGGCAGGCAGCTGCTCATATGCACCGGCTCCTCCGCCTCCGTCCCGCCCATCCCCGGCCTGCGCGAGTCCGTCGCCTCCGGCTTCGGCATGACCAACCGCGAGATCCTTGACCTGCGCGAGATCCCGAAGCGCCTCGTAGTCATCGGCGGCGGCGTCATCGGTCTCGAGATGGCGTCCTACTTCAACAGCGTCGGCTCCGAGGTCACCGTCATCGAGATGCTCGACCACATCGGCGGACCGACCGACAGAGAGATCTCCGGAGTCCTCCAGAAGAATTACGCGAAGCGCGGCGTCAGGTTCCTGCTCGGGGCCAAGGTGACCTCGGTGGGCACCGACCGCGTGAATTACGAGCTCGACGGCAAACAGGAGAGCGCCGTCTGCGACAAGGTCCTCATCTCCATCGGCAGACGGGCCGTCACCGCGGGCGTCGGCCTCGAGAGCATCGGCGTGCTCACCGACCGCGGCGCGATCGTGACCAACGACAGATGCCAGACCAACGTGGCAGGCGTCTGGGCGGCCGGCGACGTCAACGGCAAGTCCATGCTCGCCCACACCGCCTACCGCGAGGGCGAGGTCGCCGTGGCCAACATGCTCGGCAAAAAGGACACCGTCAACTACCTCTCCATCCCGTCCGTCATCTACACGAATCCCGAGGTCGCCGCCGTCGGCGAGACCGAGGAATCCGCAAAGGCAAAGGGGCTCGACGTCATCTGCAAGACCACCACGCTCAAGATGTCCGGGCGTTACGTCGCCGAGAACGAGGGCGGCGACGGCATCGTGAAGCTGGTCGTCGGCAGGGAGCATAAGAACATACTCGGCATACACATGATCGGCACCTACGCCTCCGAAATGATCTACGGCTGCGCCTTCATGGTCGACAGGGAGCTGCGCGTCTCCGACGTGAAGAAGATGGTCTTCCCGCATCCCACGGTGTGCGAGGTCATCCGCGAGGCCATGTTCGGCATCGGCTGAACCGCTCAGGAATCAAAGATAATTATTTAATCAGATAAAAGGAGTATTCAACATGCCTAAGTCACAATTTGTTGATCCCAAGACCGCGTTCACGCCGGGCTATATCCATTTCGAGGATATTCCGGTGTGTCAGTACAACAAGACGCTTGCCGAGGAGAAGAAGCTCTACACCAAGGCCGACTTCATGAGGATCTATCATGATATGCGGACCATCCACGAGTTCGAGACCATGCTGAACGAGGTCAAGGTCAAGAGCGAGTACAACGGCGTAAAGTACAACAACCCCGGTCCCGCCCACCTGTCCATCGGCCAGGAGGCCTCAGCGGTCGGCGAGGCTTACTGCCTCGACATCGACGACCTCACCTACGGCTCCCACCGCTCCCACGGCGAGATCCTCGCGAAGGGCCTGTCCTCAATCAACAAACTCGACGACAAAGAGCTCTACGACATAATGAAGGACTTCCTCGGCGGCGCCGTTCTGTCCGTCGTCGAGAAGCACATGAAGAACGACGGCGACATCAAGAAGCTCGCCCAGAACTTCCTGCTCTACGGAGCGCTTGCCGAGATCTTCGCCCGCACGACCGGCTTCAACAAGGGCCTCGGCGGCTCCATGCACGCCTTCTTCATCCCCTTCGGCATCATGCCCTGCAACGCCATAGTCGGCGGCGGAGCTCCCATTGCCCTCGGAGCAGCCCTGTACAAGAGGGTCAACCATAAGAAGGGCATCGTCGTGGCCAACTGCGGCGACGGCGCCCTCGGACGCGGCCCCGTGCTCGAGGCCTTCAACTTCGCCTCCATGGACCAGATCACAAAGCTCTGGAACGACGGTCATGGCACCGGCATGCCCATCCTCTTCAACTGCTTCGACAACCACTACGGCATGGGCGGCCAGACCCGCGGCGAGACCATGGGCTTCGACATGGCCGCCAGACTCGGCGCCGGCTTCAACCCCGACATGATGCACACCGAGAGGGTCAACGGCTACGATCCGCTTGCCGTCATCGACGCCTTCAAGAGAAAGAAAGCCCTCCTGCTCGAAGGCAAGGGCCCGGCTATGCTCGACGTCGTGACCTACCGCATCTCCGGACATTCGCCCTCCGACTCCTCCACCTACAGGACCCAGGAGGAGATCGACGCCTGGAAGGCCGCCGATCCCATCGCGGCTTACAGAGCCAAGATGGTCAAGGGCCGCGTCGCCACCCAGGCTGAGTTCGACGCTATCGACGCCATGATAGTCGACCGCATGACCGAGATCATGAAGCTGGCCATCGACGAGGAGATCTCGCCGAGGATGAACCTCGACAAGGACCCCGACGCCATTGCAGGCATCATGTACTCCAACCAGAAGATCCACAGCATGGATCCGTCCAGGACCGCCGAGATGACCAAGCCCCACGACGAGAACGACCGCGTCAAGGAGATGGCCACCAAGATCAGGACCGCCACCGACGAGAACGGCAAGCCCGTCCCGAAGATGAAGGTCTACAACATCCGCGACGGCCTCTGCGAGCCGATCATCGAGAAGTTCTACGACGATCCCACGCTCATCGCCTACGGCGAGGACAACCGCGACTGGGGCGGAGCGTTCGGCGTGTATAAGAAGATCACCGACTCCATCCCCTACCACAGATTCTTCAACGCCCCCATTTCCGAGTCCGCCATCGTCGGCTCCGCCGTCGGTTACGCCATGTGCGGAGGCCGCTGCATAGTCGAGCTCATGTACGCCGACTTCATCGGCTGCGCCGGCGACGAGATCTTCAACCAGATGGCCAAGTGGCAGTCCATGTCCGCCGGCATCCTCAAGATGCCCATCATCCTCAGAGTCTCCGTCGGCTCCAAGTACGGCGCACAGCACTCTCAGGACTGGACGGCCCTCACCGCCCACATCCCGGGCCTCAAGGTCGTGTTCCCGGCCACCCCGTACGACGCCAAGGGCCTCATGTGCAACGCGCTTGAGGGCACCGACCCCGTCATCTTCTTCGAGTCCCAGAGGATCTACGACAAGGGCGAGGAGTTCCATAAGGAAGGCGTTCCCACCGGCTACTACGAGGTCGCCCTGGGCGATCCCGACGTCAAGAAGGAAGGAAAGGACGTCACCATCCTCACCATCGGCGCGGTCCTTTACAGAGCCCTCGAGGCCGCCAAGACCCTTGAGGAGAAGTACGGCATCTCCGCCGAGATCATCGACGCCCGCTCCATAGTGCCCTTCGACTACACCAAGGTCATCGAGTCCGTCAAGAAGACCGGCCGCGTGCTCATCGTCGGCGACGCCGTCGAGCGCAACTCCGTCATGAAGGACATGGCCGCCAACATTACCGAACTGGCGTTCGATTACCTCGACGCCCCGCCCGTGGCGCTCGGCTCCCGCAACTGGATCACGCCCGCCCACGAGCTCGAGGAGGCCTTCTTCCCGTATCCCTCGGCCATCATCGACTGCATCCACGAGAAGCTGCTTCCCATCCCGGGCTACGTTCCCACTCACAACTTCAGCGACGTCGAGAAGATCGACCGCATGAAGAAAGGCGTCTGAGCCTTGTCAGGCCGGATCCTCCGTCCGGGCGCCGCACGGCGCCCGGACGGAGGGCCGGACAGCCGGGGGATGCCGAAGGACCCGAATCCGCGGGCCTTTCGGCATCCCCCGTCCTTAAAACAGCCAGTCTCATAACCTGTCCTTCCGGGCGACACCGCCCCGGGAGCACATACCGACCGATGCCATGGATATCTACAGGAACGACAATACCGACCCCGCCTTCAACCTCGCGGCGGAAGAATACCTTGCCGACAGTTATGCGGGGGACGGGCTGTTCATGCTCTGGCGCAACGCCCCGTCCGTGATCATAGGGCGCAACCAGAACGCGTATGCCGAGCTCGACCTTGCCTTCGCCGAGAAGCACGGAATAAAGGTCGTGCGGCGCCTCACAGGCGGAGGCGCGGTCTTCCACGACCTCGGCAACGTCAACTACACCTTCATCTCCCGCCTTGACGACGCCGGGACGCTCAACTTCCCGAGATTCTGCGGGCCCGTCATAGAGGCCCTGCGCGGGCTGGGCGTCGACGCCGAACTGTCCGGGCGCAACGACATCACCGTCGGCGGCCGCAAGGTCTCCGGCACCGCCCAGTGCGTCCGGGGCGGCCGTGTGCTTCATCACGGCACCCTCCTCTGGTCGGCGGATTTCTCGTATATGGAGAAGGTCCTGAGGCCGGACCCGTCGAAGCTTCAGAGCAAGGGAATAAAGAGCGTCGGGAGCCGCGTCGCCAACCTGCGCGACCTGCTGCCCGAGGGCGCCCCCCTTTCGCGCGACTCGGGAGCCGCGGATCTCATGGACTATCTGTTCTCGCGCTTCGGAGGCGAGCCGCTGCGGTTCACCGACGGGCAGACCGAGGCCATAGCCGCTCTTGCGGAGAAGAAGTACTCTTCCTGGGAGTGGAACATGGGATCGTCCAGGGGCTTCTCGTGCCGCAGATCGCGCCGCTTCCCCTTCGGCAGGGTCGAGGTGGCCTTCGACGCCGACCGTGGGCTGATCACTTCGGTCTCGGTCAGCGGCGATTTCTTCGGCACCCGCCCCGTCTCCGGGCTGGAGGCGAGGCTGACCGGAGTCCGGCCCGAGTATGCCGCGGTCCTCGAGGCCGTGCCGGACGCCGGCGAGTTCATAAGCGGCGCCACTGCCGCGGATCTGGCGGGGCTCATAGCCGGCAGTCCGGAGTGAGCCGGGACGGTTTTCCTTGACACGGCCCCCCGCTGATGTTATAATATTCTATCATCTTATGCCGGCCGGCGGGTCCCGCGGGCCGGGAAGGCGGTGCGTATGAATTACGGTCTTCAGCTCTACAGCGTCCGCTCGGCAATGGCCGCTGATCCCGAGGCCACGCTCAGGTACGTCGCCTCGGTCGGATACGAGTCCGTCGAGTTCGCGGGCTTTTTCGGCATGGATCCCGACAGGGTCCTTGCCATCCTCGGCTCCGCCGGCCTGTCCGTCAGCGGAACGCACTCGTCCTGGACCGATCTGCGCGACCGGTTCGACGAGACCGTCGCCTTCCATAAGGCCATCGGCAACAGCAACTACATCATTCCCGGCGCGGACCTGTCCACGCCAGAGAAGCTCGGGGACTTTGCCGACTTTGTCAACGACGTCATTCCGCGGCTGGCCGCCGAGGGCATCACGCTCGGCTACCACAACCACTCCCGGGAGTTCGCGGCCACGCCTTACGGCTACCGCATCCATGACGAGCTCGCCCGGAGGACCGCGATCGAGTTCGAGATAGACACCTTCTGGGCCTTCAACGCCGGAGAGGATCCCGTGGCCCTGCTCGAGAAGTACCGCTCCCGCGAGAGAGTCCTGCATCTGAAGGACGGCCTGCCCGGAGGAGAGGGAAGGGCGCTCGGCGAGGGCTCCGCTCCGCTGTCGGCCGTCATCGCCAAGGCGCGCGAGCTCGGCCTGTACTGCGTGGTCGAGAGCGAGACCCAGACGCCGGACGGCCCGTCGGAGATCGCCCGCTGTGCCGAGTGGCTCAGACGCAACGGCTGAACCGGCCGGAGCGCTTCCGTCAGTATCATCATTTTTCGAGGTATATGTCATGCAAAGAACACAGATAGCCGACGTTCAGCCCGGCAGCCGGGTCCGCATCTCGGGGTTCGTCGAGAACTTCCGCAACAAGCGGACAATGGCATTCATCGTCATCCGCGACATAACCGGAAAGATCCAGGTCACGCTCGTCAAAGAGGAGCATCCTGATCTGGCCGCCGTCGCCGACGGCATTACGCTCGATTCGGTCGTGACCGTCGAGGGCACCGCCGTCGCCAACGATTACGTAAAGCTCGGGGGCATCGAGATCCTCCCCGAGAGCATCAGGATCGAATCCGTCGCGGACGCCCTGCCCATAAAGCCCGACTCGGCTATCGATTCGAGGCTCGACTTCCGCTGGATCGACCTGCGCACCGAGAAGAACGCCCTCATATTCAAGCTTCAGACCGAGATGGCCGCGGCCTTCCGCGAGTATCTGCTGGAGCGCAATTTCCTCGAGTTCCACAGCCCGAAGATCATCGGCGCCGCGTCCGAGAGCGGGGCCGACGTGTTCAGGCTCAGCTATTTCGACGGCGACGCCTATCTGGCTCAGTCGCCCCAGTTCTACAAGCAGATGGCCATGGCCGCCGGCTTTGAGCGAGTGTTCGAGTGCGCCCCGGTGTTCCGCGCCGAAAAGTCCTACACGAGAAAGCACGCCACCGAGTTCACAGGCTTCGACCTCGAGTTCTCTTACATCGACAGTTATTACGACGTCATGAAGTTCGAGGAGGAGATGCTCACCTACATGCTCGGCAGGGTGGAGAAGAAGTTCGGCGACGACATCGTCAGGCTCTACGGCGAGGAATACCGCGTAGTCGTGCCGACCGCCCCCTTCCCGGTGATGACCGTTGCGGACATCTACAGCGAGATCGAGAAACGCTACGGATACACGGTCCCCGATTCCGAGAAGGGCGACCTTACCACCGACGCGGAGCACTATACGTTCGACCTGGCCCGCGAACTCTTCGGCAGCGAGTTCATGTTCGTCATCGGCTACGACGGCGCAAAGAGGCCGTTCTATCACATGCGCGACGAGAACGGCGTGCCGCAGGGCTTCGACCTCATCTGGCGCGGCACGGAGATAACCTCCGGCTCCCAGCGCGAGCACCGCTACGAACAGCTCTGCAAAAACGCGAAGGAGAAGGGCCTCGGTGAGGACGTAAAATTCTACACGGAGTTCTTCCGCTACGGCTGCCCGCCCCACGGAGGGTTCGGACTCGGACTTGACCGCCTGACCATGCTCTTCCTCGGTATATCAATCAAAGAGGCCCAGTTCGTTTTCCGCGGACCCGACCGTCTCAATCCCTGATCACTCCAAGGAGGTCAACAATGCCTGCTCCACAGAAACCGAAACCCGGAAAGCCCGGACTCACCCCGTACGAGAAGACGTTTGATTACGACAAAGACGGCAAGCTCGACAGCTTCGAGAAGGCCGACATGTGGGACGAGATAGCCCGGGACTCCGTCAAAAAGAAAAAGAAGCCCGTCGAGGGCACCAAGGGGACCGATCATCCGGACCCGGAAAAGCAGTAAGTCCGTTGCCAGTCAACACAAAAAGCAGCGCCTCGATGCGCTTTCGATAGAGCAGGTATCTCGATCTTTCTTTTGATTTGTGAACCTGTCTGATCTGTATAATATCCTTCCGCATAAATAACGCAAACGCACTTTTGACAGCCCGAGGCCGTCAAAAGTGCGTTTTGGTTATTTAAAAAATGACGTAGTTTTAGCAGTTATTTCAAAACGTGAATAATTATTTTGCAAAAAACAGTATTCTCATTGAACAGAAACAGTATCGTTGTTTTTCTTTTTTACAATATACATCAGCATGAACGTGACCACTCCCGAAGCTATTATCACGATTATATCTATCGGTGCAAGGACAATCCCGGGTATCCCGTCAAAGAGAAAGCCGGTACCGAAGCGGTAAAGATGAGCGTGAAGCAAGATCATTTCTCCGATATACATTACGAGTGTAGTAATGGTTGCTGCAATCGTCGGAATCCAAAGGGTAATGGCTCTTTTTTGTTTCAATAATAATGATCCGATAAACAGACCGACTGTCGTACCAAGTATGATAAAGAAAACCGACATTAGAAAAGCCGAGAGCGGAGAGACTGTAATATTGCCGTCGCGCCAAAACGCCGTAAAGCAAGCAAGAATACATAATCCAAGGAAAGAAACCGCGGAGACCGATTGCATAATCAAAGCCTTTTTTCTTCCGGTTTCTCCTGTTTTGATCATTTGAGCAAAACCATAAATACAGTTCAGAATCGCAAGGATCAATACGACAGATATCAAATAGAAATGAAGTTTGAACGCTGGATTGTAGTCCCCCATTAGAATCTCAACTGCAGTTTTAGTTTTGTATTCCGTTACGGTTGTTCCCCAACCCTCCGGAGGAACATAACACATATACATTTGCCAATCTTCAAGCTTTGCAACCGTTTCAGCGGCAGTTACCACTACTTTGTTTTCAAACAACAGTTCAAAGCCAAAGAAAGCAACGATTGAAATGGCGCCGCCTGCAACCAGCGCGTATCGTTTTAACGCTTTTATAAAAAGCGGCATCAGCAATACGCCGATTATTAGAGCAAGCGCGATCGGGGTATAAGGGATAATATATTTTGGGTAATTCTCTTTCATCACCGTTCCGTTGGCTATCATATCATAAATAACCCTAACGCCCATGTACAACGGATAAAACGATGCTGCAACAACAGCCAAAATAGAT
>JAEEJM010000099.1 GCA_016281895.1 Clostridiales bacterium | reverse complement strand
GAATACAGATAAAAGGCAATGCCGGCCGCCAGCAGCAGACACCATTGCCATTTGCGGGGGATGAGATAATACAGCAACAGCGTCACCGCGAAAAAGACGGCGAACGCGAGCGATATCAGTGACATGCGGCGGAACCGAACGCAACAGCCGTCGGCCGGATCACAGATCCTGCAGACGCGCGACCAGGCCGACTATGGCGTCGACGGTGTTGAAGTTCCCGGGCACGAGATCGACGACGCCGATGCTGATGTCAAAGGCGTCGTTAAGCTCACCGACGAGAGTGACGATATCGAAAGAGTCGAGCAGTTTGTCGTCGATGATGGCCGTTGCCTTGTCGAAATCGACGTCGGGGTTGATGTCGCCGAGTATTTCAAGAACGAGTTCTCTCAAAGACTGGATCCTCCTTGGGGCGGCCGGCCGGACCGCTCCGGCCTGATGTACGGTACTCACCCGCACGATATATTATAACAGAAAAAACCGGTTTGTGCAATCCGGAAACGGAAAAAAGCAACAGACGGCCGTATTCACGCCGGACGTGCCGCCCGTTCCGGGACGCTCATCCTCGCTCTCCGTCCGCCGATGATCATTATATCGAAAAAACATCTGTGTCGGCTCCGTCTTCTGCTTTCATCTTCGCGTTTCGCGTTTTTCCGTTTGCCTTTTTCTCTTCCGCGTGATATAATATAGCCGTACCGGCCGCCGCGAGCGGCGGGCCGGAAAAACACCGGAGGCAGGAAATGGAAAAAATCAAAGACCTTTTCGTCATCGACAGCCACTGCGACAGCATCCAGCCCGTGTCACATCACGAGCTGCCGCTCGTGAATCCCTACAATTACAGCAGCACCTATCCTCAGCTTCAGTTCGTCGCGGCTTTCTGCGGCTGGCCGGGCGAGGACGCCGAGAAGAGCTACGCCCGCGCCATGCGTTACATAGGCTGCTTCTACACCCAGATGCAGCTTTATTCCGATCGCCTGGTCCAGGTGAGGACGTACGCTGACATAGAGAAGGCCTTTGCCGAAGGGAAGCACGCGGCTCTTCTGACCGTCGAGGGCGCTACCGGTTACATGGGCGACGTCACCGTCCTTCGCGAGTTCTACGCCGCGGGAGTCAGAGTGACCGGCCTCTGCTGGCTTTCCAACGACCTTGCCAAGTCCAACCGCGTCTACAGCGACGGCGAGGAGGACACCGGCCTTACCGACACCGGCCGCGAGATCGTCGCCGAGGCAAACCGCCTCGGAATGATCTTCGACTGCTCTCACATGTCCGACCGCAGCTTCTGGGACGTCAACGAGCTCTCGGTCAAGCCTATGGTCGCCACTCACTCCAACTTCAGGGCGGTCGCGAGCCACAGCCGCAACTTAACCGACGACATGGCCAGGGAGATCGCCCGCCGCGGCGGCATGATAGGTCTCAACCTCTGCAAGGCGTTCATCAGCGACGACCCGGAGAAACAGGACTGCGACGGCTACTTCGCCCACCTCGACTACGCCCTCGGCCTTATCGGCGAGGACTGCGTCGGCTTCGGCGGAGACATCGACGGCGTGTCCAACCGTTATCCCGCGCCTCTGACCAGAGAGCGGTCCATACACGACACGCTTATCGAGATAATGCTGAAGCACAACTACAGCGAGGATCTGATCAGGAAGGTCGCCGGCGGCAACTGGATGAACTTCCTGCGCAAATATCTCTGACGGGACCATGCCGAGATTCTTCGTTGACAGGGAGGCTGTCGACGGGCACGGCGGACGGATAGTCATAGGGGGCGGGGACGCGTTTCACATTGCCCGCTCCCTGCGCATGGCCGAAGGCGAGAGCGTCACGGTCTGCGACGGGGAGGGGACGGACTACGTCTGCCGTCTCTCCGAGATCCGCGACGAGCGCTGCGTATGCGAGATCCTTTCCTCGTCCGCCAGCCGCTCGGAGCCGCCTTTCTCCGCAACGGTCTTTCAGGCGCTGGTAAGGGGCGAGCGCATGGACACGGCGGTGATGAAATCCGTCGAGTTCGGCGCCCGTTCGGTGGTCGTCTTCGAGTCGTCCAGGTGCGTCGTGCGCGGAACGCGGTCCGAGCAGAAGCCGCAGCGATGGAGGCGCATAGCCTCTGAGGCGGCCATGCAGTGCGGCCGCGGCGT
>JAEEJM010000098.1 GCA_016281895.1 Clostridiales bacterium | reverse complement strand
GCGGCCCTCGCGGACGATGTCTGCGCAGCTGACCGCGCCGTAGGGCCGGATCTCCGCATACACGCCCAGCGCCCTTACGCGCCTGGCTATGAGCTGGTTGTACTGTCCTCCGAAATCAATGACAAGTATGCTGTCCATCGCATCCCTCAGAGTGTTACGGTCTCGGTCTCGTCCGCGGCGCCCTCGAGCAGCGGGGCGAGCTTTTCAAGGTAGTTCCCGACCTGTTCTCCGCACCTTCCGGTGAAAAGGGAGGGGTCGAGCAGCTTTTCCATCTCGCCGCGGCCGATGAGGAACTCGGGCTCCCCGCAGAGCAGGGAGATGAGGTCGCAGGGCTCGCCGGCGTTGATCTTTTCCGTTGCAGCCAGCGAGCAGCGCCTGATGGCCTCGTGGGTCTTCTGGCGGTCGCCGCCTCGCTTTACGTTCTCCATCATCAGGTTCTCGGTGGCGATGAAAGGGAGGTACTCGCGGAGGGCCCTGTCGACCGCCTTTTCGTTGACCGTGAGGCCGGAGACGACGTTGCCGGCAAGGCGCAGCAGGGCGTCTGCGCAGAGGAAGCCTTCGGGCAGCGCGATGCGTCTGTTGGCGGAATCGTCGAGCGTGCGCTCCAGCCACTGCGAGGCAGCGGTCGCGGATGCGTTGGCGGCGTCGGCCATGAGGTATCTTGCAAGTGAGCATATGCGCTCGCAGCGCATGGGGTTGCGTTTGTAAGGCATCGCGGAGGAACCTATCTGGCCGCTCTCGAAGGGCTCGAAGAGCTGTCTGTCGTGCTGGAGCAGACGGATGTCGCAGGCCATCTTGTAAAGGCTCCCGGCCAGCGAGGCCAGAGCGTTCATTATCCTCGTGTCGAGCTTGCGCGGATAGGTCTGGCCGCAGACGTCGAAGCAGGCGTCGAAGCCGAAGTCTGCCGCTATCATGCGGTTCATCTCGTCGATCCTGGCGGTGTCGCCGTCGAACAGCTCGAGGAAGCTGGCCTCCGTGCCCGTCGTTCCGCGGCAGCCCAGGAATCTGATGTTTCCGAGCGCGAAGTCGATCTCGGCGAGGTCGGACGCCAGGTCCTGCAGCCACAGCGTGGCGCGCTTTCCGACGGTAACCGGCTGGGCGGGCTGGTAGTGTGTATACCCGAGCGTCGGGGTGGCGGCGTACTTGCGGGCAAAGTCCGCAAGCGAGGCCATCACACCTACAAGGCTCGCACGCACACGGCGCAGAGCGTCCCTGTATATGATGAGGTCGGCGTTGTCAGTAACGTAGCAGCTGGTGGCTCCCAGATGGATGATGCCGGCTGCGGAGGGGGCGGCCAGACCGTAGGCGTAGATATGAGCCATCACGTCGTGCCTGACCTCAGCCTCGCGGGCACGGACGCAGTCGTAGTCTATGTCGTCTGTGTGGGCGGCAAGCTCCGCGACCTGGGCCTCAGTAACGGGGAGGCCCAGGCGCATCTGCACCCGCGCCAGCGATACCCACAGGCGGCGCCACGTTGAGTACCTCGTGTCCGGGGAGAAGAGCTTCAGCATGTATTTCGAGGCGTACCTCGAGGCCAGCGGGGTCTCGTATGCGTCCTTCATCTCGCAAGCTCCTTTTCGCGCAGGATAATGCTTTCCCTCTCGGGTCCGACCGACACATAGGTGACGGGGCAGCCCACGCTGCGCTCTATGAAGCCGACGTATTCTCTGGCGGCCGCGGGGAGGTCCTCCCATCGCCTTGCTTTGCTTATATCGGTGCCCCAGCCCTCGAGATACTCGATGACGGGCTCGGCTCCTGCCAGGGCCGCGGGGAAGGGGAAGCGGTCGGTCCGCTTTCCGCCGACGGTATACGCGACGCAGACCGGTATGCGGTCCATATAGCTTAGAACATCGAGCTTGGTCAGCGCTATCTCCGTGGCGCCCTGGACCGCGGCTCCGTAGCGGGTGGCGACTATGTCAAGCGGCCCGACACGGCGGGGCCTTCCGGTCTTCGCTCCGTATTCGAAGCCGGCCGAGCGGAGCTTTTCCGCCTCGTCTCCGAACATCTCGCATACGAACGGGCCCTCGCCCACGCAGGTGGAATAGGCCTTGACGACCCCGATGACGTCGGTTATCGCCGCGGAAGGCGCGCCTGCCCCGACGGGGGCATATGCGGCCGTGGTGTTGGACGACGTGGTGTAGGGGTAGATCCCCATGTCGAGATCCCTGAGGGCTCCGAGCTGGGCCTCGAACAGTATGTTCTTTCCCTCCGCGACGGCCCCGGCCAGATACTCCGAGGTGTCGCATATGTAGGGCTTGATCCTCTCGCAGTAAGTCCCGAGCCACTCGGACAGCTCCGCCTCGGTGCAGGGGGCGGCTCCGTAGACCCCTGTCAGGGTCAGGTTCTTCCACTCCATGATCCCGGAGAGGTGCCGGGCAAGCTCGTCCGGGTAGAACAGCTCGCCTGCCATCACGGTCTTCTTCTGGTATTTGTCGGAATAGAACGGGGCGATGCCCTGCTTCGTCGAGCCGTACTTCCGGTCGGCCAGCCGCTTCTCCTCAAGCTCGTCCTGCTCGCGGTGCCACGGAAGCAGCAGCGAGGCGCGGTCGCTGATCCTGAGGTTCTCCGGCGTGACCGGAACTCCGCGCGAGGCGACCTCGTCGATCTCCCGCATGAGGTTCTCGGGGTCGAGAGCCACTCCGTTGCCGAGCACGTTCACGACGCCCTTTCTGAAAATGCCGGACGGCAGCAGGTGCAGGGCGAATTTTCCGTATTCGTTGATGACGGTGTGGCCGGCGTTGCCGCCCCCCTGATATCTGACGACGACGTCGAATCTTTCGGTGAGCAGATCGACCATGCGGCCCTTGCCTTCGTCGCCCCAGTTGACTCCCACGATTGCGCAGTTTCCCATTTATTGTCCTTCCTTCCCGCTGATAATTATTCATTCTACGGCAGACGGCGGTTCCGGCGGGGTCCGTCCCGCCTCGCCTGTCTGCTTCTGCGGAGAGGGTCCGGACGGCCCGCAAAGACAAAGCGCCTTCCATGTGAAACGACATGAAAGACGCCTTTGCCTTTTCCGTGAATTATTATACACCCGCTCCCGCGCCTTGTCAAGCGCGGAAAGATAAAAAAGTTGACTGTACGATAAAGAAGACCGCCGGACCGTCAGCCGTCCCTGCCGGGCCTCGAGAAGACCGCCGCCAGGACGAACACCGCCGCGGTGTACGCGAGGACGATGAGCAGGGGAACGGCAATGTCAGCGCGGGGATCGTCCGTCCCGTTCAGCGCGTTCTGGACTAGCAGGGTCGCGTTCCTGAAGGGCAGCACCTTCATGGCTGTCACGACGCCTTCGCCCATGCCGTCGAGGGGGAACCACATGCCGGACAGGACCGACTGGCCGGCTATAAGCGCGGACGCCGCTCCGCCTATCGATTTTTCCGTGCAGACGGAGCCCAGCAGTATGCCGGCGCCGATGAAGAAGAGCGAGGTAAGCACGCAGGCCAGAACGGCCGGCACTATCGAGAACGAGAGGATCGAGGGATCGACGACCGCCCCGACGGCAAAGAAGAGCACGGACTGGACGAAGGCCAGGGGGATCAGGGCCAGGGCGTAGCCGAGTGTGATCTCGAAGGGCCTGGCGGGCGACACGTAAAGCCTCGTCAGAAAAGCGCTTCCGCGGTCGACAGCGATCAGCAGGCCAGCGAAAAGCGTCGTGAACGACTGCGCGAAGACGGCGATGCCCGGGGCCAGATACTTCATTTCGAACTGCGCCGTGAGTTTGTGGAAGATAGCGTAGAAAAGCACTTCCATGACGAGGGGCATGCCGATGAGGAAGATCAGACTCAGAGGGTCCCTTATGATCTCAAGCGCGTTTCTGCGGATCAGCACGCGCAGCCTGCGGAGGCTGTCAGTCATTCCCGGTCCCTCCTTCCACGAGGCGTATGAACGCCTCCTCGACGCTTCCGGCCCCGCTGACGGCGAACAGCTCCTCCTTGGTGCCGGTGAACAGGAGCCGGCCGTCCTTCATTATGCCTATGCGGTCGGCCAGAGCCTCGGCCTCCTCCATGTAGTGGGTGGTAAGCACGATAGTCATTTTACCGCGAAGCGAGCGTATGGCCGTCCACAGTTCGCGCCGCGCTATTACGTCCAGGCCCAGCGTAGGCTCATCGAGAAAGAGCACGCGCGGAGCACTTACCAGCGCCAGGCCCACGGACAGCTTGCGCTGCCAGCCGCCCGAGAGCTTGGAAGCCCTTTTGTTCTTTACGCTCCCGAGGCCGAAGACCCGGTAAAGCATTTCGCGCGCCGCGGCGGCGTCCTCGGGACCGAGGCCGGCCAGTCCGGCGCAGAAAGCGATGTTCTCTTCGACGGTAAGGTTCCTTGCCACCGCGGTCTCCTGCATCGAGACGTCTATGAGGGGCCTGATCCTTTCCGGCTCCCGAGTGACGGAGTGCCCGAGCACGAAGGCCTCGCCCGACGTCGGCCGGCAGAGGCAGGTCAGCATCTTTATGGTCGTCGTCTTTCCGGCTCCGTTTACGCCGAGAAGGGCGAAGAGCTCGCCGTCTCGGATCTCAAGATCGAGCCCCTCCACCGCCACGGTGTCTCCGTATTCCTTTCTCAGCCCCGCCGTCCTTATCGCCGGCAGGGCCGGAGCCGCGGTTTCCGTGTCATTCATCTTTTTCGCCTCCGTCTTCACTGCGGGGTCCGTGTTCCGCGGCCATTCCGGGACCGGAAGGACCCGCCCCGGCTCCGGCGCCGTCCATCATGGCGTAGAAGGCGTCAGCCTTCAGCAGAGCCAGCCCGCGCCTGCGATCCCCCATGACCATGACGGTATCTCCGGTCTCGATGCCGAACATATTTCTGGCCTCGACCGGAAGGGTGATCTGTCCCTTGGGGCCGACTTTGACGCTGACTATGAATCTGTCGCTACCGCTCTTTTTCACAGATGAGCGCCTCCTTTTCTTATTTTTCTTACTTATTATACCATCGCCGGGCCGGTCTGTCAACAGTTGAAAACTCTTTTGGACAGTCCGTTTACAACTCAATGCGCAAAGCTATGCAGCGTCCGGTGAAAAATGTTTGAAGGGGCATGCCCCGGGCATGTGAATCGCAAGTACGGAAAGCAAAAAGCCGCACCCTGCAGTGCGGACAATCCCTTGAAATCAGAAAAACGGAGGACGCACATCCTCCGTTATTCTGGTCTGAGTGACTAGACTTGAACTAGCGGCCTCTACCACCCCAAGGTAGCGCGCTACCAACTGCGCCACACCCAGAAGTCTGAAGGTCCCCCTCCGGACACTGGGATATTATAACACAACCGGTCGCGGTTGTCAATAGCTGTTTTGCAAAAAGATGGGGCGGCCGGCTAAGAAGACTCGGAAGAATCAGAAGGCTCAAAAGACTTGGAAGGCTCGGAAGCTTCAGAAGGCTCGGAAGCTTCGGAAGGCTCAGATCTCCCAGCTGTCTATCCAGGCGGAGAAGGCCGAGTAGAGTTCGTCGAAGCGCGAGACGAGCTCGGCTCCGCGGTCGAGGGTGAAGACGTAGTCGTCCGTGCCGAACATGTCCACGTGCCTGAATTCGGACGTGTATCTGCCGTTCTCGAGCTCCGCCAGGGCCTCGGCGGCCAGTCCGGCGGCGCCGGAGACCGTCTCAATGATCCCGGCAAGCTCCTTTTCGTCGAGCTTTCGCAGCCGGGACAGCAGCCTGTCGAAGTAGCCGTCGGCGTAGCCGTAGCTGTACTGGGCCCCGTCCTGCTTTATGAAGTCCAGGGCGTCCTTCGGGTAAAGATAGAAGCCCGGATGGGTCTGGCCGTCCGAACCGGTATAGGTGTTGACGTAGTACTCCGGCCAGGCGCAGAGGAAGTAGACGTAGTCGAACATGGAGTAGAGGTCGCCAACGATGCCGTCGGCCGCTATGCGCTGCCAGAGCGCGTAGCGCGCGGAGAGCTCGCCGGCGTCGATTATCCTGTATTCCGCGTCGACGATCTTGTAATAGAACTCGTAGCCGTACGGATCGGTGAAGGGGGCGGCGCCGGGGGCGGCCACGACGAGCGTGCCCGTCACGGTGATGGCCTGGTTCGACATGTCGAACGAGTCCCCTCTGGCAGGGTATACTTCGATGGTGTTTGCCAGCTGCGAGGTGTTCGGCACGCAGAACGGGCAGCTCTGGTACGGCAGGTTCATAAGAAAGATGAACGAGCCGTCGACGGGAGAACTGGAGGCCATGTAGCCGTTGATCGACACGGTCTTTCCGTCGAGCGAGCGGAGATAATCGATGGTCGAGGCGTCGCGGAAGCTGAGTTTTACGGAGTCTTCGGAGCCGTTGCCGCCGCAGGCGCAAAGGAGGGCGGGGAGCAGCAGGACCGAAGCGCATAACAGAGCGGCCGCGCGGATTGACAGTCTGATCTTTTTCATGAGAGGACGACCCGGGGGTCAGGAGCCGAGGCTGTCGCGCCTCGACATAACAAGTGTGCAGACGAGCGTCGGAAGGACGCTGATGAGGAAGACGCAGAAGAGGATGAGCAGTTCGGCGGGATAGACCTTAGACGGATCGAGCACGACGCCCATGGAGGCCACATAGCCGCCCATCAGGCCCAGGCACAGCCTGGATACGCAGAAGGCAAGGACCGTCGACAGAAGGCCCGCAAACGCGTTCTGAACAAGGTAGAGAAGGTTTATGCGCCCCATGCCTATCCCTATGAGCCTCATGAGGGCTATCTCCGCGGCCGAGTGGTACATGTTGAGCAGGGTGACTATAGACACCACGATCA
Source organism: Clostridiales bacterium (assembly GCA_016281895.1). Taxonomy (GTDB): domain Bacteria; phylum Bacillota; class Clostridia; order Oscillospirales; family CAG-272; genus CAG-390. Next base: position 2,539 of record JAEEJM010000098.1, on the reverse strand, counting down.
CGTTCATGGCCAGGATGATGCCGCACAGCACGAAGACGATGTATCTGGTGTTGTCGGCCTCCCTGAGTATTCCGCGGACCGTCGCCATGGGTTCGATGGCCGTCAGCGTGTAGAGCGAGGCGCCCTCCCCGGAGCCCTTGTCGTAAGAGACGACCTTTCCGTCGTACTCGCCGACCAGGGCGGTGGCGTAAGCGGGATTCCTGGTCTTGACCATGACCGCGCACACCATGCCGTCGAGCTCGAGGTGGTCGTGATCCTCCTCTTCCTCCTCTTCCTCCTCTTCGGCCTCGTGCAGGACCCAGATGGTGCGCAGCTGCGTGAAGACCTGAGAGTCGTAGACCGTGTGGGTCCGCTCGAGTATCCCCACGATGCGCAGCGGCGTCTTATGTGTCTGTCCGGCGGAGTGGCCGGTGTAGATGAGATCGCCGACTTCGGCGCCGCAAACCTTCGCGGCCGTGTAGCCGAGGACAGCCTCGCACTCGCCGGAGGCGGCGAACATCTCCCCCTCGGCAAGGCGCTTGCCGGAAAGGTACTCCGGCGACGTGCCGACAACGGAGTAGCCGTTGTACTCGTCGGCCATGGCAAATGGGACGGCCGAGACGACGCGTGAGTCGCGCAGAAGCTCCTCCACGAGCGAGTAGGGGATCACTCCCAGGGGCTCGTCGGTGAAATACATGGAGTTCATGGCCAGCTGGGTCTTGGACCCGGACGGGCCGATAATGGCCGAATAATAGGCGGCAGTGCCCGTGATGCCGTCGCTGACCTGGGCGGCGGTGTTGTAAGCGAGCACTCCCGTGCCGGCCGAGACGACCACGGACAGTATGACAAGGATCACCTGGACCTTTTTCACGGCCAGATTCCGCAGAGCGAATCTAATCATCCCTCGCCTCCTGCGCCGGCGCGGAGCGGCGCCCGCCGGTGACTCCGTTCATGTCTATGACCTCGTCGAAGAAGGGCGCCAGACGGTCGTCGTGCGAGACGGCTATGAGGGTCTTCCCGCGGGACACGCGAAGCAGCTCCTCAACCACCTTTTCGCCGATGGCGAAGTTGAGGTTGCCCGTCGGCTCGTCGGCCAGTATTATGTCCGGCCGCTTGACCAGCGCGCGGACTATGGCCACGCGCTGCTTCTCGCCTCCGGACAGCTGGCGGACCTTTTTTCCGGCCGCCCGGCCAAGGCCGAGCTCATCCAGCAGGGCGCCGGCGCCGGAGGTGTCGATGCCCTCGAGCCTCAGTATGTCTATGTTGTCCCGCACGGTCATGTTCTCGATGAGCTTGAAATCCTGAAAGATGAAGCCGATGCGGTCGATGCGGAAGCGGTCCTTCTCCTTTTGCGGCAGGGAGGAGGTCTCGGTCCCGTCTATGACGACCCTGCCCGTGTCGGGGGTGAGTATCCCGGCGATCATGTTCAGCAGGGTCGACTTGCCGCAGCCCGACGCCCCCATGAGCATGTACGAGCGGCCGGTCCCGAAGACCAGGTCGCGGTATTCTATGGCCGTCTCGTTCGCGAAGCGCTTCGAGAGGCCGAAGGTCTCAATCATCTTAGGATGTCCTTTCCTGTGAGGCCGCGGCGGGCGCGGCGGCGGGCACTGCCTGTGCGGCAAGCGGGAAATCGCGGGTGAATTTGCGCGTCAGCAGCGCGCACAGCCTGGCGCGGTCGAGCGCCGAGACTCCGTAGACGAGCACCACGCCCATCTCGGATGCCCTGTTGCGCACGGCGCGGTTGGCGTCGACGGACGAGACCACGCAGGGCACGGCAAAGCGGCCTCCGAAATGCCCGGCTAGGGTCTTGATCTCGTAGAGGTACTCCTTAGTGACCGCGGTGTTCTTACAGCTGACGAAGACGGGCCTGTGGCCGTACATCATCGTGACGTCGATCTCGTTGCGCGTCTCGGCGGGGTCTCCGTCAAGCGTGCCGTCGTAGTCGAGCCTGACGGACGCGCGAATGTCCGTGAACAGCCCCGTGCAGGCGGCGCCGAGGGCGGTGTACATCTCCAGCACCGAGCCGCCCTTGACGTACAGCTCGTGAGTCTGCGCCGATCCGGACAGCCTGTAGTCGCAGAAGCGGTCGCCGACCTCGAAGGATTCGACGATACCCCTGTCGCGCAGAACGGACAGCACCCTCTCGCAGACGGGACCGTCGGCGGCCTTAGCAGCGCGGCGCCGCACGAGGCCGGGTTCGCCCGGAGGCGGATCGGCATAAGGGACGGAGCAGAAGCGGTTCCAGTCGAGCGGCATCTCCCTGACGGCGTCCCACAGGCGGAGCACTTCGGCGACCGTCTCCCGGCAGCCCAGCTCATCGGGGCCGAACGAGGAGGAAAGATACAGGCCTCCGCTCATAAGGACCGTGTCGGAGAAGAGCACGGGCGTGCGCGACGGCGGGGCGGGCAGGCCGGTGTCGAACACCTCGGCGCCGGTCCGCGGGTCGGACAGGCGCATAGAGACGTCGCTCCTGCCGGAGGAACTGACGAAGCTGCCGGCCGCGGCTATGAAGAGCGGCGAGCCGCCCGTCAGGTCGAAGGTGTAGGAGTCGCCCGGCACG
>JAEEJM010000097.1 GCA_016281895.1 Clostridiales bacterium | reverse complement strand
GGGGCGGCCGGCGGCCGGCGCGGAAAGGCCGCGCAAAGGTCACATATGAGCGACACTGTAAAGAACGAGCTCCCGGGGACGGAGCTCCGGACTTCCGATTTCGATTACGCTCTCCCGGAAGAGCTCATAGCCCAGCACCCCGCGGAGCCCAGGGACTCCTCGAGGCTCATGGTGCTGGACCGGTCCGCGGGGACGCTGACGCACTCGGTGTTCTCGGAACTGCCCTCGTTCCTGAAGCCGGGCGACACCCTCGTCGTCAACGACTCCAAGGTGATACCCGCCCGCCTGTACGGCCACCCGGCCGGCAGGCCGGACGCGCAGGTCGAGCTGCTGCTCCTGCGCCAGAGGGGCGGGAACGTATGGGAGACCCTGGTGCGCCCCGGCAAGCGGGCCAGGATCGGCGCCGAGCTGGTCTTCGGATCCGGGATGATGACGGCCGTCGTCACTGACATCACAGACGGGGGCAACCGCCTCGTCAGGCTCGACTACGACGCCTCCGCCTTCGCCGGAGTCTACGACATGCTGTCCAGGGTGGGCACGGTCCCGCTCCCGCCTTACATAACCGAAAAGCTGAAAGACCCCGGGCGGTACCAGACGGTATACGCCCGCAGGGAGGGCTCGGCGGCCGCCCCCACGGCCGGGCTCCACTTCACTCCGGAGCTGCTCTCGAGGATCAGGGAGGCCGGTATCGCTGTCGTTCCCGTCATGCTCCACGTGGGGCTCGGGACGTTCAGGCCCGTGAAGGAGGAGCGCATAGACCGCCACGTGATGCACACCGAGTTCTTCTCGGTCTCAAAGGAGGCGGCGGACGTCATAAACTCCAGGAGGGCCGCTGGCGGGCGCACGGTATGCGTCGGCACCACCTCCTGCAGGACGCTCGAGTCCGCGGCCGGAGCGGACGGCCTCGTCAGGCCCGCCGAGGGGGAGACCGGCATCTTCATCTACCCCGGTTACAGATTCCGCGCCACCGACGCGCTGATAACCAACTTTCATCTGCCGAAGAGCACCCTCCTTATGCTCGTGTCGGCGTTTTACTCAAGGGAAAAGATGCTCGAGGCGTACCGCACGGCCGTGGAGGAGCGCTACCGCTTCTTCTCGTTCGGCGACGCCATGTTCATCGTCTGAGAGGTAAAAATGGAATTCAAACTCAGGATCTGGTCGGCCAAACAGCCCGACGCCGCCCCCGAGCCGCCCCGCTACACGGGGTTCGAGTTCGCAGCCCTGCCGACCGTCGCCGTCGGCCCGGACGAGGTGCCTCCGGAGGTGTGCCTGAACGCCCCGGGCATAGCGTATATGACCGAGTTCGTCCTCGGGCCCGGCGCGCCCGGCGACATGATCCGCTCCAAGGCCCGCAAATACGTCGGGGAGCAGGCTTCGTGGCTCGACGGCGTCGTCGAGGACCTTCAGCCGGAGCCGGGATGCCCGCGCTTCGTCTTCCGCTGCGACAGATACGCATTTCCCCCGGTGAACGAGTTCACCGAGAAGATGTACATATCGCTCTGGTACCCGGCCTCCGCCGGACTTTATTCCAACGCGGCCGGCATAGTATCCGCCTTCGGGGACTGCATTCCGTTCTGCCTGCCCGAGCGCTACGGCTTTTCCGTGCCGCCCGAGACCGGCTGGGCGGAGGCGGGCGGCAGGGAGGCTTTCGAGGCCTTCCTGGCGGCCGCCGACAGGCCCGTCGTGTGGTTCCCGTCGCTGCCCGCCGTCCGCGTGACCGCAAGGGACGCCGCCGTTCCGGGGACCGGTCCCGGCGGTCATGTGTCGTATCTTTCCGTCGAGCTGCCCGAGGGGCTGTTCCGCTATCCCGAGTGGAACGCGGCCTGCAGGAGGCTGCTCAGGCGTCTTGCCCTGGTCGGCGCCGATCCCGCGACCGGAGCCGGCGGTGCCTTCTTCGGACAGTTCGTCCGCCGCCGCGAAGGCGTGTCCTCGTGGTGGTGGCGGGGGATCCCCGACGAGCTCGGAGAGGCCTGTGTCTTAGGAGGGCCTTACGCCCGCTGCGCCTCGCAGGCCGGGACGGCCATATCTCCCGGACATTATTATTATGAAGAGCCCGAGGGGCCGGGCCTGCCGCCGGAGCTCATATCGAAGCCCGTGCGGAGGCTGTTCCGCCGCAGGGGGGCATATTCCTGTCCCGACGACTTCACCCTTGCCCGGACCGTCCCGGAGGAGCTCTTTGCCGCGGCGGACCGGCGTGACGTTGCCGCTGCCGGCGGGCAGAACGGTGCCGCTGCTGAAGGGGCTCCCGGGGACGGCTGCCCGGCGGAGAACTGCTCCGAGGCCCCGGCGGAGCCGGGCGCCGGGAACTAGGCCGTGGAAGAGCGCGATACGGAAAAGCTGCCGCGGCTCGTCGCCGTCGCCGGACCCACCGCGTCCGGGAAGAGCGAACTTGCCGTGAAGCTCGCCCTCCGCTTCGGGGGCGAGATAGTCTGCTGCGACTCCATGCAGATCTACCGCGGCATGGACGTAGGCACCGCGAAGCCGACCGCCGCCGAGAGGGCGGCGGTGCCTCATCATATGACGGACGTCGCCGACCCGGACACGGTCTACTCGGCTGCCGATTACGCCGAAGACGCGGCCGCCTGCGTGCGTAACATCGCCTCCCGCGGGAGGCTGCCGGTCGTCTGCGGAGGCACGGGGCTGTATCTCGACGCGCTGCTGTTCGAGCGGCCGTGGTCGGAGTCCCGCGGCGCCACGGAGCTCCGCGCCGCGCTGCTCAGGACCGCTGAGGAGCCCGGAGGAGCGCACAGACTGTGGGAGGAGCTCCGGTCGGTCGATCCCGCGAGCGCGGAGAGCATACACGAGAACAACGTAAGAAGAGTGGTCAGGGCCCTCGAGATCTTCCGCTCGTCGGGCGTGCCCAAGAGCGAGCTCGACCGCCGCTCCGGCGCACCGAGATTCAGGGCGCTGGTGCTCGTCCTCCACAGGGCGGACCGCGGTGAGCAGAACAGGCGCATAGAGCGGCGGGTCGACCGCATGCTGGCCGACGGGCTGCTCGAGGAGACGAGATCGCTCGACGAGGCCGGGGTGTTCGCATCGGGCTCCACGGCCGCGCAGGCCATAGGATACAAGGAACTGCTGGGCTGTCTTCGGGGAGAGAAGACCCTCGCCGAGGCCCGCAGGGACCTGATAGTCGCCACGAGGCGCTACGCGAAGAGGCAGGACACCTGGTTCGCGGCAAAGCCTTACGCGACGAGGATAGAGATCGGGCCGGACTCGCCGGACCCGTGGCCGGAGGCGGAGGCGCAGACACTCGCCTTCCTCGGCGGGGAGCCGCCGGAACACTGAAAGGAAAGGTAACGGACTTTGTCTGTCAAGGATTTCATATCGGACCGCCTGGGGCGGCTCCGCGGCGCCCTTTCGCGAAGGCGGAAGAAGCGCGGGATCAGGCGGGTCTCGGTCCCCGAGGAGGACCGCAGGCCGCTCAACATAGAGACGTCCGGAGCCCTCAGGTCCTTCGGCGGCCCCGGGAAGAAAAAGCCGCGGGTCAGCTTCGACGCCGCGTACTTCTTCAGGGCCATGACGCAGGTGTTCGCCGCGGTCTTCGCGGTCTGCGCCGCCGTTTATTTCGGATATCATCTGGTCAGGACTTTCTCGTCCTCCGTGACCGTGTCGACCGTCTACTCCATCACCGAGACCGACTACCGCAAAGGCACCGCTTACATCATACGCGACGAGACCCCCGTCTACGCCGGGATCTACGGCGTCGCCGACTATTCGGTCGACGAGGGGCGGAGGGTCGCCAAGGGCGAGACCTTCTGCAGCATCTACCTCGACTCGACCGGCACCGCCAGAGCAGAGATAGCCTCGCTCGACGAGGAGATCGCCGGCCTGCGCGAGAGCCTCGGCGCCGGGACCGTCGTCAGGGGCGTGCTCGAGGTCGCCGGCGACGTCGACTCCGACTACGCTTCCGTTATGGCCGCCATAGCGTCCGGCGACTTCTCCGGCGCGGCGGACATGGCATCCGTCTTCTGCACCGACCTCGGCCGCCTTACGTACCTGTCCGGGAAGGGCGACGGCATGCTGCCCAGGCTCCAGAGCCTCCGGAGCCGCAGGGCCTCGGTGGTCGCCGCGCTCGGCACTCCCGCGGGCACGGTCAAGGCCCCGTCCGCAGGCTATCTTTACTATTCGTGCGACGGCTACGAGAAGATCTTCGGCACGAAACTCGTCAGCGGATTCACAGAGTCCGCCCTGCGCGAGGCGATATCGTCGGCCCCGGCCTCCACGGCGGGGACCGTCGGCAAGCTCGTCGCCGATCCTACGTGGTACGCCGCCGTCGTGACGGACGGCTTCGACATGGACTTCGCCGAGCCCGGCGAGGAGCTGAAGGTGTCCTTCACGGACAACGGGGGGACCGCGGTCAGCATGGAGGTCGTAAGGAAGCTGCGCACGGCCGACGGCGTCATACTGCTGCTGACCTCGTCCGAGATGCCCGAGGGCTTCGATTACATGCGCGAGCAGAACGTGCGGATCCAGTACAACGAGGTAACCGGCTACCGCATCCCCGTCAGCGCCGTCCACCGGTGGGAGGACATGACCGGCGTGTACACCCTCCACGGCGGCTACGTTTATTTCAGGAAGATCAACGTCCTGCTCGAGGGCGAGGGCTACTACATCGTCTCCCCTTATTCGGAGATCGAGCCCGGCGCTCCGCTGACTTACCGTGTAATAGCCTACGGCGACCGCGGGGCCATCGACGATTACGCCGCGATGCACGAGAAGGCCGAAGAGCTGGGTCTAGCGCGGAGCGTCCGGAACAACGGCGGGATACCCGTGAAATACGGCGAGAGCTACCTGTATTACTACTACCTCAGCGACCTCGAGGAGATCATTCTCAAGGGGTCGGATCTGTACCACGGAAAGGTGTTGAACTGACTTGGATTCGGAGAACGTATACCGGGAGCTCGGGGAGAGATACCGTGCGGTGCTCGGTCGCGTAAGGGACGCCGAGAGGGCGGCCGGAAGACCCGGAGGGGAAGTGACCGTCCTGCCCGCGGTCAAGTACGCCGACGCGGGACAGATCGCCTACCTTTATGCCGAAGAGGGCCTGCGGGACATCGGGGAGAACCGCGTCCAGACCATGCTGGAACACCTCGCCGGACTCGGGGCGGCGGGAGGCGCCGGGGAGCTGCGCACGCACTTCATCGGCAGCCTTCAGCGCAACAAGGTCAGATACGTGGCCGGAAAGGTCGCGCTCGTTCACTCGTTAGACTCCGCCGGGCTCGCGTCCGACCTGTCGCGTGCGGCTATGAAGCTCGGGACCGTGCAGGACGTGCTGGTCGAGATCAACAGCGGCCGCGAGGAGGGAAAGGGCGGAGTCATGCCCGAGGCGGCCGCGGACTTCTGCGGCGCCCTCGCGGGCTTTCCGGGCCTGCGGCTCAGGGGCTTCATGACCATGGGGCCGGCAGGGCTGTCGCAGGACGGCTATTATAATATTTTTACTGAAACTTACAGGCTTGCACTTGACATTTGGACGAAAATATTACATAATATAGACGGGCCCGTGCTGTCTATGGGCATGAGCGACAGCTTCGTCCCCGCCGTGGCGGCGGGAGCGACCGTCGTCCGCATAGGCAGGGCGGTGTTCGGAGGACCGACGGCGCCTGCCGGAGCGGTCGTGAAAGGGAATTAAAAAAAATATACTGGGGCCGGGCATCCCGTCCGGTCCGACGGAGGATGACATGAACTTTTTCAAAGGCCTTAAGAACAACGACAGGGACAGCGACTACGACGAGGACTACTACGGAAAGAACGACGCCAAGGACGACGACGCCGGCTTCGAGACTCCCGCGCAGGAGGCTCCCTCCAGAGAGCCCGAGCGCCCGGCCGCTCCCGCCAGAAGGGCCGCGTTCGGCGCCGCCGAGCCCGCCTCTTACTCAATGAAGCTCATGAAGCCCTCCTCCTACGAGGACGGCCCCATGATCGCCAACGAGCTGCTGGCCAACAACGCCGTGATCATCAACCTCGAGAACGCGAGCGCCGAGACCGCGGCCAACCTCATCTTCTTCCTCGACGGCGTGACCTACGCCATCAGCGGCCATCTAAAGCCCGTTTCGGCCAACACGTTCATGCTCACTCCCAAGAACATGGACATCACCGAGGCCGGGACCGAATCCGCTCCCCAGCAGACCGAAGAGCAGCCCGCGCAGAACGGCGCCGGTTACGGCGGCTTCGGCGGCTTCTCCGGCGGATACGGATACAGAAGCTGAACCGCGCCTTATCTGCTTCCTCTCTCCATACGGGCTGCCGCACGCGGCAGCCCGCGATTGCATTTTTTGAGTTCCCGGGGAGGTCGTTATCACTGTTTTGGATACCTTTGCATTTGTTTTCAAAAAGACGGTCACCCTGTTTCTTGACGCGGCGTGCATCGCCATGCTGGCCAGGGCCGTGCTGAGCTGGTTCCTCAGGGAGGAGGACGGAGGAATAATGTATTTCCTCGTCGCCGTCACCGAGCCGCTCATCTATCCGGTCAGGGCGCTCTGCAGCCGCTTCGGATGGTTCGAGAACATGCCCGTAGACTTACCGTTCATGATATCCTTCGTACTGCTGTCGACGCTTGAGCTCTATCTCGAGGCCTATATGGCCCTCTGAACCGGCGCCGAAATCATCTTGAAAGCAGGTCATCTTAAATGGCAAATATTGACAGCATAAGATCGAAATACGGCCTGTCCGGCGACGCCTATCCGGCGCAGTCCGCCGACAGAGCCATCTCGGATCTGTTTGATTTCTCGAGGAAGCTCGCTCTGCAGAACCGCGAGCTTCAGGCCCGTGCCGACGCCCTTGCCGCCGAGCGCGACGAGCTCGCCCGGTTCAAAGAGGGCGAGACCGCCGCGGCGGGCGAGGCGGCCGCGGAGATCCGCCGCCTGGAGGACGAGAACCGCGAGATCACCGGCAAGCTTTACACGCTCACCGCCGCGGTCGACTCGCTCAGGCGCGAAAAGGACGCGGCAGCCGCCGAAAAGGAGCGCATGGCCAGCGACGGCGAGTCCGTGCTCGCCGACAACGACCGCCTGACCGAGGAGAACAACCGCCTGACCGACAGGAACGCGCGGCTCGAGGCCGAGGCCTCCGAGCAGAAGTCCCTGCGCGAGAAGCTCATAGAAGAGAACAGCGTGCTCAAGGCCGCCAACGACAGGCTCTCGGCCGAGAACCGCCGCCTCGGCGCCGGCATCTCCGAGATGTCCGGACGCAACACCGAGCTCATGGAGGAGCTGGGCCGCGTCCGCGCCGAAGCCGGTCGCGCCGCCGTGAACGGCGCCGCATCGGCCGCGGAAGAGACCTCGCCCGCCGAGATCCGCGCGCTTCTCGACGAGATCCTTGCGCGCCTCGATCATCTTTCGGGGTCGGTCGCGGAGATGCGCCGTGAGGGCGCCGGGGAAGATCCTGAATCCGCCTGCCCCGACGGGGACGAGGACGCGGACTCCGCGAGGTCCCGCAGAGAGCCCGCCGACGACGCCGGCAGGGACGAGCTGGTCGAACAGCTCAACCTGATGCTCATAGGCGCGGCCGAGGCCGGCCAGGTCCCCGCGCCGCAGGAGCCGGGGCCCGGCATCGGCGATATGGATCTTACCGAGCCCGAGCCCGAGCCGGAAGCGGAAGCCATCATTGAACCCGAACCGGAACCGGCAACGGAGCCGGAAATCATAGCTGAACCTGAGCCTGTACCCGAGCCGGAGCCGGAACCCGTTGCGGAACCGGAGCCGGAACCGGAACCCATTGCGGAACCGGAACCGGAGCCGGAACCCATTGCGGAACCCGAACCGGAACCGGCACCCGTAGCGGAACCTGAACCCGAGCCCGAACCCGAGCCCGAACCCGCCTTCGACGCGAGGTCGCTGCTCAGCGCGATACTCTCCGGCCGCCGCACGGAGACTTCAGGCGGCGACGCCGCCGGAGCCGAAACGGCGCCCTCCGACGACGAGCTCACCCGCAAGCTCCGCAGCGTGCTCGAGGCC
>JAEEJM010000096.1 GCA_016281895.1 Clostridiales bacterium | reverse complement strand
TTTTTTGTATCCCGGCGTCTTCACGGGCCCGGGACCGTTCCTGTCTTCGTAAGACCCGGACCGCGTCCTTCCGGGGACCCCGTTGCCGCCCGCTCACCGGGGATCGGCGACGCCGTCCTCGGCGCGGCCTCTCTTTTTGAGCTTGAGGTATTCCTTGTCAAGATAGAGCTTCTTGTCTGCGCGCTGGATGCACTTGGCAAAGGTGTCGGTATCGCCCATCATGCGGTCGTAGCCGATGCCGACGACGACCGTGAACGGGGTCCCCAGCTCCCTGCAACGGTTCTCGATCCTGTCCCGTATCGCGCTTATGAGCAGCTCGACCTCCCTTTCGTCGGCCGTGCGGACGATCATTATGAACTCGTCGCCGCCGTAGCGTCCGAGGAACGCGGAGGCGCTGAACATGCCGGTGACCTTCTTCAGCGCGTCGGCCACGATGACCAGCGCCCTGTCGCCCTCGGCGTGGCCGTAGGTGTCGTTGATGGATTTGAAGTCGTTGACGTCCAGCATCATGACGTAGATCTGGCGGTTGTCCGCCCTCGAGCTGCTGTCCTGCGCGCAGTAGCGCCTCAGCTGGCCGCGGTTGTTAAGTCCCGTAAGAGGATCCAGCGAGATCTGCGTGTCCATGCTCCTGATATAGAAGATGATCATCAGGATGGTGCAGCTGAAGCAGAAGATCGGCTGGTCGGACGCTATGATCACCTGGAGCAGGCCCCCGACCAGGACGATGAACGGGAAGATTCCTATGGAGAGATAGTTCTTCCTCTCCTCCGAGTCCAGCTCGCTCCTGGCCTTTCTTACGGCAAAGAACAGCACGGCGACCAGGTACAGGATCGGCACGCTGATCTGAAACACGGTATAGGCCGCACCGAGCTCCAGATCGACGCCGATGATAAGGTCCGGTGCGATAATATATGTGAGTATGAAGGCGACCGCGGAGATCACGAGCGGAAGGAGGACCGACAGCTTGAACAGCGGCCTGTCCCTGCGGGCGAATCGCACGACGGACGTGACGAAGCGCAGCCACAGGTAGGTTATCCCCGCCATAAGGAAGAAGTTTGAGAAGCTCGACAGAGCGACGGTGATTCTCGTCCTGGGGACGGCGCCGAACCTCTGCGCGGCCCAAATGATATCCGACACGAAATACAGCATGAAGGCGACCAGCGCCCTGTCGTACTTGATCTGCTTCTCCTGCCTGTCGACGTTAACCAGGTCGTGTATGAGAAGTATCCCGAAGATGATGAGCGCGACGAGGTTCGATTCGGCGTAATAGACGAATACGGCGTTCATTTTTATTCATCCTCCTGTGATAGATCGAACAGCATGGCTCTGCAAGGCGCTCCGTCGGCGCCGCCGAGATTCAGCGGGGCCGCGCACAGAAAATACGCTCCGTCGGGAACCTCGCCGAGCCTCACGCCCTCCAGCAGCACCGTTCCCGCGCCGAGCAGGATCAGGTGAGTGGCGCGCGGGGCGTCCTCCGGGCCCACGGTCTGCGACTCGTTGCCGTAAAGCAGTACTCCCGCCCCGGCAAAGACCGAGGCCGCGGCCTCGGTGAGCGTCGCCCTGCCCCTGATCAGGATCCGGAGGGCGGCCTCGGGCCTGAGCCCGCGCGCCTCGGCCAGGATGCGCTCGGCGTCGTCCGCCCCGACCGGACCTTCGTGTCCGGCGACGTATGCCCAGCCCGCGAAGCTCCGAGGATCGAGCCGGTCGACGGTCTTCCCGCCATCGATGAAGTGATAAGGCGCGTCCATGTGAGTCCCGTTGTGAGCACACATGCGCAGGACCGTGACGTTGCACACGTCCCCGCCGGCAATGCTCATGATGATCTCCCGCTCCGGAGCCGGATCGCCCGGGAACACGGCGCAGCCGAAGACCTCCTGCGATATGTCGTATATCTTCATTATTCCCTCCGCCCCGGGCCTGGCCCGGAAACAGTTGAATTCAGTATCGCCCGCGTCCCCGGGCCTGGCCCGGAAACACTTGAATTCAGTATCGCCCGCGCGGCGCAGCCGCTCACCAGATGAACGGGATCAGCCTGTACCTTACCCGCTCAAGATAGTCCGAATAGCCCGGCAGGTCCCTCGAGAGCACCTGCTCCTCGTTCTTTATGCGCTTGACGATAAGCGGCACGTAGATCAGCATCACGAGGAAGGACAGGATCGACCCGAGGACCAGGGGCATGCTGAGGAACAGCACGAGCGTGCTCGTGTACATAGGGTGCCTGACGACTCCGTACAGGCCGGTGTCTATGACCTTCTGGCCCTCGCTGACCTCGATCGTGCGGGACAGGTAGGAGTTCTGCGCCAGCACGGCGGCGTAGAGCGCGTATCCGCCAAGGAACACCGCCGCCGCTGCGATGCTCGCCCACACGGGTATCATAAGGAAGCCGAAGCGGAAGCACAGCCCGGCCGCGGCAAAGGCGGCCGCGAACATGAGCCCGCTGAGGGCAAGGACGGCCTTCTGCTCGCCCTCCTTCTCCCTTGCATTCAGCCTTTTCTTCAGCAGCTCCGGGTCCTTGAACATCATGACGATCCCGGCGGCAAACATGGGCACGAACAGTATGCCCATAAGCAGCCAGCCCTGAGCATAGGCGAACGTGCCCGCCGGCAGGAAGATAAGAAGGCCGACGATGACCGCCCCGGCGGCAAACTTGGCTATGGCCTGAAAAAACAGCTTTGCGTTCATTGAGGATCCACCCGTCGTTCCCTTGAAGTCATATCTGGCCCAGCACCTCTCCGACGGCGCCGGTTATTACGAGATCGGCCCCGAGGTCGGCCCGGAGCGGCGTCTTGTTGATGACCACGAGCCGGTCTCCGCGGTAGTAATCGATGAGCCCGGCGGCGGGGTAGACCGAGAGCGAGGTCCCCGCAACTATCAGGACTTCGGCCTCCGATATGTACCTCACCGCACGCCGAAGGACGTCCTGATCGAGCGACTCGCCGTACAGCACGACGTCGGGCTTGACGCGCCCTCCGCACTCGCAGACCGGCACGCCCGGGAAATCGCGTATGAAGTCGGCTCCGTAGAACCTGCCGCAGATCTCGCAGTAGTTGCGCAGCGTGCTGCCGTGCAGCTCGAGCACCTCCCTGCTCCCTGCGGCCTGGTGAAGCCCGTCGATATTCTGAGTGATCACCGCGCGCAGCTTGCCGCGCGCCTCCAGCTCGGCCAGCTTCCTGTGGGCCGCGTTGGGCCGTATGCCGCCGACAAGGAGCTTCTCCCTGTAGAAACGGAAGAACGCCTCCGGCTTCGAGACATAATAGCCGTGGCTGACGACGGTCTCCGGAGGATCCTCCCACTTCTGGCTGTAGAGGCCGTCGACGCTTCTAAAGTCCGGGATCCCGCTCTCGGTCGACACTCCCGCGCCGCCGAAGAAGACGATGTTGTCCGAGCCCTCGACAATGCTCTTCAGTCTTTCGATACTGTCGTTCAATCCGCTCTCCTTTCCCCGCGATCCGCGGGAGGGACGAAGCCCGAAGCCGTCCGTACGCCTGAGACGGCCGCGGGCGGTCCGGCAGCCCCTCAGCCGAGGGCCACGTCAAGTATCATCATGAGCACGAAGCCCAGGGAGAATGAGATCGTGCCTATGTTCGTATGCTTGCCGCCTGACATCTCCGGCACCAGCTCCTCGACCACGACATAGATCATGGCGCCGGCCGCAAAGGCCTGCAGGAACGGCAGGACGGTCACGACCGCCTGCGCTGCCAGAAGGGTCAGCAGGGTCGCAATCGGCTCCACGATGCCCGACAGCGAGCCGTAGATGAACGTCCTGCTCTTCTTCATCCCCTCCGCCCTCAGCGGCATGGAGACGATGGCCCCCTCGGGGAAGTTCTGGATGGCAATGCCTATAGCCAGCACGAGCGCCCCGGTCGCGCTGATGTTTCCGCTCCCGCTGAGCCAGCTGGCGCAGACGACGCCGACGGCCATGCCCTCGGGGATGTTGTGCAGCGTGACCGCCAGGAGCAGCTCGGTCGTCTTCTTGAGCCCGCGGCTGAGCCCCTCCTTCTGGCTGTCGACGTGCATGTGAGGTGTTATCACGTCGAGCAGGAGAAGGAAGCCGATGCCCACAAGGAAACCTATGGCCACGGGGATGAAAGCAAACTTCCCCATGTCCGCGCTCTCGCTGAGCGCCGGAATGAGCAGGCTCCATATCGAGGCCGCGACCATCACGCCCGCGGCGAAACCGGACAGGACCTTCTGAACGTTCTCGGAGAGCTGGTCCTTGAGAAAGAACACCATTGCCGCCCCGAGGCAGGTCCCCAGGAACGGAATGCAGGAACAAAGAAAAATGTAAAGATTCATATCGCCCTCTGCTTCGACCGCATTGAACAGATTTTTATCATAATGATAAAGATTGACCGGATAGCCGTACTTGCCGGCTTTTCGTGCCTGGATGACCGTCGCGCCTGAAGGATGTCCGCGGCGGCCGTATCATCGAATCGTACGATGACGGCGGATGCCGGCGCAAAAACAGCCGGACGATCACCGGGATCTTAGATGAACGTCACCGTCTCGCCGAGCGGCTTTCTGCTGAAGTGGTTCGGCAGCGGGGCCGCGTTCTCGGCGGCGTAGCCGAGATCCATGAGCATGAGTATCTTCTCGCCGGCCGGAAGCCCGAGGGCGGCGGCCAGCCCGTCGGGGTCGAAATTGTTGAGCCAGCAGCTGTCGACGCCCTGATCGGCGGCGGCCAGTATCATAT
>JAEEJM010000095.1 GCA_016281895.1 Clostridiales bacterium | reverse complement strand
GAATGCCGGGAAACGGAATGCCGGGGAAAAGAATTCCGGGAAAAATGATATCCGGGAAAAGATCATCGGGAAACGGGATAACAGCGTTGAGAATCGCCGCGGCGCTGCTGTGCTGCTGCGCGCTTATCGCCCTTGCGGCTCCCGCCGCGGCTGCCGTTGGTGCGGCGTCTCCGGCAGCGGGGAGCGCTGCCGCCTCAGGGTCGGCGTCTGCGCCCTCCGGGAATGCGGCCGCCGGGGCGGGGAATCCGGACGGCTCCCCGGGCGGCTCCCCGGGGAGTCTTGAGACGCTCTTCAACGTCGGCGACGCCTACGTGGGCATAATCGACACCAGCGGACAGAAGGTCTACAACTTCAGGTATTATACGTCGGCGCCGATCTCCGTGCAGAGCGGGAGTACGGTGTACGCGGGTCCGTTCTACGACGACCAGGATATGTATCTGACGCTGTACCGCGACGGCAAATACTACACGTCGGTGAACAAGGCCTCGGTGCTGAGGAAGGTGAAGGGCCTGTCCGGCGGAGGCTGGATCGCCATATACACCGTTCCGTCCGCGGTGACCGGCGTGGCCGTGTGCTGCAGGGCCGTCGCCTACAAGGTCATGCTGGTGACCGTCGACGAGCCTTTCTACGTCGCCGGCTACAACGAATGGATCGAAGCCAAAGGGCTGCGCGAGTACGTGGACTTCATCGAGGCCCCTAGGGACCGGTTCGCGTCGAAAAGCGTCGTCGTGTGCGGCGACTCCGTCGGCCAGGGCGGGCCCGAGCGAGTATACGAGGGCGCGGAGCGGGGCGGTCTGACGCCGAGATCGACGCCGCCCTCCTTTGCGGCCCGCGTCGGAGAGTGGCTGGGCTTCGGCAAATATCTGAACGGAGCCATAAGCGGAGCCACCTTCTCTACGAAGATGGCAAACAAAAACATATCCGACCAGATAAGGAGCTATGCCGGAAAGTACGATTACGTCCTCATAGAAGGCGGTGTCGTCGATACCGGCGGCTACGCGTCGAAGCTGGTGCCGCTGGGGTATATATCCGAGTCATATGCGCTGAACACCTTTGCCCCGGCGGAAACGCTGCTGGGGGGTCTGGAGAGGGCCATGTACTACGCCACGACGAACGCAAAGGCCGGTACGGTGCTGGCAGTCATAATGCCGTACAGGTGCCCGTGCAGCCACACGTTCGTGGGAGACTACCTCCGCACCTACCAGTACTATTATTACGTCTGCGAGAAGTGGGGCGTGCATCTTATCGACCTGTGGCACAACGAGGCGGTGAACGAGGTCATAGATCACGTCCCGGAACCGAACGGGAACTGGTTTTACGACAACATCCACTGCACGTCTCTCGGCTACTCGGTGTGCTCGCTCGAGGTGGCGCGCGAGGTGTACGCGATGAAGCCCTACGACAAGGCCGACAGACACATGCCCGAGCTTCCGAAGCGCATCACCAGGGACGGATGGCAGGAGCCCGATCCCGGCAAGCCGCCCGTGCAGATACAGTTCGAGGGGAATCTTTACGACGTACAGACCGCAAGGACCGGCACGCCTCTGGCCGGGGCCCTCAGCAGATTCGTCAAGACGGACGCCTACGTCACGAGCGACTACATCCCGGTCAAGCCGGGCGACGCCGTTTACGTAGGACCGGTCAGCCCCTACGAGGAGGTGCAGCTGGTCTGGACGAACGCGAACAAGGCCGTTTCCAAGGAGGTCGTGACCTCGCTCGAAAACGATCACATATGCGGGGTCCTGAACACGGACCGCATGATCCTGCGCTACACGGTGCCCGAGGGCACGGCGTACGTAAGGGTGACGTTCAGCAACGAGGTCTCGCCGGTGGTCACCGTCAACCGGCCCTTCGACCGGGAGTGGTACGTCGACGCCCTGGCCAAAGCGCTCAGAGGCGAGGCGGTGACGGCTCCCGAGGAATACCTCCCCGGCACCGAGCCATGGAACCTGCCGGAGGAGACCGAGCCCGGGCAGACCGAGCCCGAGGTCCCGGAAACGGAGGGACCTGAGACGGAGGCCCCGGAGACGGACGCCGTCACCGAACCCGCCGAAAAGAAAAAGGGGTGCAGACAGTCCGCCGCGATGCTCCCGGCCGCTGTGCTTGCGGCCGCCGCGGCGCCTGCCCGGCGCCCGGGAAGGAAAAGACGGGAGTGATCCATATCTGCGGCGCGTCTGACAAAATGCTTAAAGGCGCCGCAGATGCGGCAGAACAGGCAAAAAAAGCCTGGCATGCACAGGGAATTTGACATACAGACCGCAAAAAAGGCGGAAAAACGGGGAACGGCCCCCGTTTGTCAAGAAAGGCAACTTGACAAACGGGGGCCGAAGCTGTATAATATCGGTATCATTCTTGCCGAGTCACCAGAAGTTCAGCTTTTGAATTCAGCATTTCAATGAATACCCGATGATCTGGATTGGAGAAAGAAATGACCATAAGAGAAGCGGCGGTGTTATGGAACACCAGCGAGAGGCACGTGACGAGGCTGTGCCGCGAAGGAAGGATATCCGGCGCCGAAAAAAGGGGAAAGTACTGGATGGTTCCGGACGGACTCAGCCAGCCGGCCGACGGCCGTACTAAGGAGGCCAAGGCGACCGCCGAGGGCTTCGGCATCAGTGCGGGCGTCCGCTTCAGCCGCGTGGACTGCGCAAGACACGCGGTGGACGCTTTCAGAAGCATATACGGTAAGGATCCGCTGGCCGTGGGCTTCACCCCTTACAGGGTCTGTCCCATCGGGGCCCACAGCGACCACAACCTCGGAAAGATAACGGGCTTTGCCATAGACAAGGGCATTCACTTTGCCTTCGCCCCGAAGCCGAACGGCGTCGTCGAGCTGCGCAGCCTTCAGTTCCCGAAGCGCGCGCAGTGGCATGTGTCCGACATACCGTCCGAAAAGGAGAACGACTGGGCCGATCATCTGCGCGGCGCGACCATCGCCCTCGGGCGCAGGTATCCGCTGAGGACCGGTATATGCGGCGTGCTCGGAGGGGAACTGCCCATAGGGGGGCTGTCGAGCTCCGCGTCGGTGATAATAACTTTCCTGTCCGCTCTCAGCTCGCTGAACGGCATAAAGCTCTCGCCCCACGATCTTATAGTCATCTCCCAGGAGGCGGAGAACCGATATGTGGGCGTCGCCTGCGGGAAGATGGATCAGTCGTGCGAGATCTACGGTCTGAAGGATCACCTGCTCTACATGGATATGCGCGACGACAGTTACGAGCTGATCCCCGCGAATCCGAATATGAAGCCCTTCGAGTTCGCGGTGTTCTTCTCGGGCCTCGAGCGGACGCTGGCCGGCTCGAAGTTCAACATGAGGGTGGACGAGCTGCGATCCGCGGCCTACGCACTGAAGGCCTATTCCGGCATGGAGTACGGAAAATTCGAAGAGACGAGCCTGCGCGACGTGCCGGTCGAGGTCTTCGGCAAGTACAAGGACCGCCTGCCCGACAACTGGAGGAAGCGCGCCGAGCACTGGTACGGCGAGTTCGACCGCGTTCAGCGCGGCGCCGAGGCCTGGAGGCGCGGCGACATCGAGGAGTACGGGCGCCTGTGCACCGAGAGCGGCCGGTCCTCGATATACAACTGGGAGACGGGATCGCCCGAGCTGAAGCGCATGTACGAGATAATCATATCGACGCCCGGAGTGTACGGAGGAAGGTTCTCGGGCGCAGGATTCGAGGGATGCTGCATGGCCCTCATCGACCCCGCCCTGAAGGACGAGATCATGAAGACCGTCGAGACGGAATACCTGAGATCCTTCCCGGGAATGAGGGAAAAGTACTCGGCGCACATCTGCCGCTCCGCTGACGGGATCAACCATTGAATAAAACATGCCCGCGTGCCGTTGCGACACGCGGGCATCACTATGCTTATCTCATTTCTCCAGCCTTACGGAGGGCTCGAAGGCCAGCGTCCGGCCGGCTTCGATCTTATACAGGCCCTCGAAGTCCTCGGTGCCCGAGCCGGACACGCGCAGCCAGACGTCCGTGCAGGACGGGTTGCGCACGACGAGGCCGTTCGCGCTGAACTCGAGCGCCGCAAAGGCGCGCAGGCAGTCGGCGATGTCGATGTTGTTGGCGTACCAGATGTCGCCGTGGCCGCCGGCCTTCTCGGCGAACTGCTCTATCACGTACCAGTTGTTGGAGCCGTCGAACTCGTAGCTGTGGCCCCAGAGGTAGAAGAGGCCGGCGTCGCTCCTGAACTCCTTGTCCAGGAACTGCCCGAGGAGCTCGCCGAGCTTCGGATTGCGGTGGTGGGCGGTCGGGTGCCAGGTGAGAAGCTCTGCCGGGAGCGAGAAGCTCTCGGTGCTCTTTACGGTGCGGGCGTAGACTATGCCGCAGGAGCGCATTACGTCGACGACCTTCTGGCTGTAAGTGCCGAAGGGATAGGCGTGGCCGCGGCAGACGCCGCCGAAGAGTTCCTCGATACGGGCCCTGTCGGCCATGATCTCGTAGACCATGCGGGGCTCGGTCAGCTTTTCAAAGAAGGGGTGGGTGAAGCCGTGGGTGGCGAGCTCCATGCCGCTGCCGGTGTAGGTCGAGATGATCTGCGAGAGCGGCATGCGGCGCTGAGCCTGCCCGGCGGGGTAGACGGTGCCCTCGGGGGCGAAGACGCCGCTGTTGAGGTTGAAGGCGCCCTTGAGGCCGTTTGCCTTCATGATCTCGATGAGACGGATGTCGGTCTCGACGCCGTCGTCGTAGCTGAGCGTTACGGCCTTTGACAGGCCGCCGGGAAAGCGGACGTAATACTTCATATGATGACCTCCGGCGCTTGAGCGCACTGATGATTTGATTATCTCGGCGATTATAATATCGATGAGGATCTCCGATCCGGATCCCGCGAAGCGGATTCCGCTATGCCGGTCTCCCGGCGTGGATCCCGCGGGACGTATCCCGGATGCCGGTCCCTCCATAATTGTACGCCCGGAGGGGCGGATT
>JAEEJM010000094.1 GCA_016281895.1 Clostridiales bacterium | reverse complement strand
GCGGTAGATGAGGCCGGGGTCCTTCATAAGGGCGGCGCCCTCGCCGTTGCCGGCGACCTTTTTCACGGGGCAGCCCATATTGATATCGACCGCGTCTGCGACGCGGCCCGAAAAGCCCCGGTAGCTTCCCGTCGAGACGAGCGCCGCGGCTTCGGCCATGAAGTCCGGATCCGAGCCGAACAGCTGCACGGCGACGGGGATCCTCTCGTACTCGGCCACGCGGCACAGCGCCGCGGTCTTTGCGGGCGCCGAGTCCCTTGAGCGCTGCTCGTAGACGAGGGCCTTGGCGGAGACCATCTCGGTAACGGCGCAGGCCGCGCCGAAATCCGCGCAGACGGTGCGCATAGCCGAGTCCGTGACTCCGGCCATGGGGGCAAGCATAAGCCCGAAGCCCGCGCCTCCGGCCGCGGCGAAGGGGGATGCTTTGGCGGTCCGTCCGGCGGCCCCGCCGCCGGGTCTCGCGTCATTCACGGATACCGCCCCCCTCCGTTCCGTTCTCCGCCGGACCCGGCGGAGAGAATAATCAAGGTTATTATACAACATGAAAGGAAAGAAATCAAGAGAGGAAGAGATCGGGCGGGGCGATCGGCCTCAGAACCTCCGGAGAAACGCGGTCCAAACGCGGTTCTTGACTTGAAGAAGAATAGATAGTATAATGAATAGAAAGATCACGCGCGGGAGGAAGGCGGGAAATGTTCGGATACGTCAGGCCCGACACGGGCGAGCTCAAGGTCTCCGACCTCGGATACTACCGGGCGGCCTACTGCGGCCTCTGCCGACAGATGGGCAGGGTGTGCGGGGGCTCGTCCCGGCTCTGTCTTTCTTACGACATGACATTCCTTATGATCCTCCGGGCCTGGCTGACCGGAGAGAAGCTCCCGGCCGAGCGGGCCGCGTGCCCGGCGAACCCCCTCCTGCGAAGGAAGGCCGCCGCGCAGACCGAGGCCGGCAGCTACGCCGCTGCGGTATCCGGCATACTGGCGGCGTACAGCTTCGAGGACGACTGCCGCGACGAGCGCTTCCCGCGCCGGGCGGCGGCCGGAGTCGCCAGGCGGGTCTCGCTCCGCTGGAGAAGGAGGGGCGCGGCGCGCTATCCCGGCCTCTCGGAGGGCATAGGCGAACGCCTCGCGAAGCTTTATGCCGAGGAGGAGGCCTGCGCCGGTTCCGGCAGGGAGGGCGCGGCCGACGTCTGCGCCTCGCTGTTCGGAGAGGTGCTCTCGTTCATATGTTCTTACGGGATCGACGATCCTGCCATGAGGGCGGTAGCAGCCGCGGTCGGGAAGTACGTCGGGCGATGGGATTATTTCACGGACGCCGCCGACGATCTTCACCGCGACGCCCGCGCCGGCCGCTTCAATCCGCTGCTGTCGGCCTACGGCCGTCCCGACCTCACCGATGAGGAGAAGCTGACGGTCACCTGTCTGCTCGGGGCGGAATCCGGCGCGGCCGCCGACGCCCTGTACCTTTCCGACGGTTCAGACGGAGATCCTGCCGCCTACCGCGTCCTCGAGAACATACTTACGGCGGGAATGCCCGCCGCGGCCAGGGAGGTCCTGGCCGGAAGATA
This sequence comes from Clostridiales bacterium, assembly GCA_016281895.1. GTDB lineage: Bacteria > Bacillota > Clostridia > Oscillospirales > CAG-272 > CAG-390. The sequence goes on along the minus strand of JAEEJM010000094.1, from coordinate 19,279 downwards.
CAGAAAGCCCGGCCACGCCTCGATCGGCGAGCGCGAGGCCGACCTGCCGGGCGCCGGCCGCCCGGACGCCTGATGACCGCAGCACGGAGCAACTGAAATGTCCGCTGACAATCCGTATAAGGTGCTGGGGGTGGACCCCTCGGCCTCCGACGAGGATATAAAAAAAGCATATCACAACCTGGTCAGGAAATACCATCCGGACCGGTACAAGGACAGCGAGCTCGCCTCGGTGGCCAACGAGAAGATGACCGAGATCAACGCCGCCTACGACGAGATCCAGAAGATCAGGGCCTCGGGCGCCAGGCCCGGCGGCTCCGGGTTCGGCTACGGCGGCGCCGCGTACAGCGGCTCCGGAACGGGCGGCGACTCGAAACACGCCGACGCCTACGAGGCCGTCCGCCGCTACATAAACTCGGGCGACATCACCTCTGCCCGGGCCGTCCTTGCCGCGATACCCGAGGAGGACCGCGGCGCCGAGTGGAACTTCCTCTACGGCTGCGTGCTGGTGAGGCTCGGCAGCTACATGGACGCCGGCCGCTGCTTCGACGCCGCCTGCCGCGCCGACCCTTACAACCGTGAATACGCCAACGCCCGCGATCAGCTCAGGATGCACACTTACGATTCAAACGGAGACGCGGTATATTCGGACCGCAACTACGAATGCAATCCCGCCTGCGGCAACGGCTGCTGCGACTCGCTCTGCCGTCTGTGCTGCATGGTTCGCTGCTTTTGCTGCTGAAAGGAACGGAATCCCCGCTTGAAACAAGTGCTCCAGTATCTCCGGCCCCTCAGATGGCGGATAACCGGGACGATGCTCCTGAAGATGGTATCCACCTTCCTCGAGCTCACGCTGCCCCGCATCCTCAGCTACATCATCGAGGGAATAATCAAGCCCCTTGAGGGGCAGACGGGCATCGACGTCCGCGCAAAGGCCGGGGAGATCGCCGTCTGGGCGGTCGTTATGATCGCCTGCGCCACCGCCGCGGTCTGCGGGACCGTCACGGCAAACCGGCTGGCCGCAAGGATATCCAGGGACGCCGCCGAGAACATCAGGCGCGACCTCTTCACAAAGACAATGGATCTCTCGCCGGCGCAGACCGACGCCTTTACCGTGCCCAGCCTCGAGAGCCGGCTGACCAGCGACACGTACAACGTGCACAGCTTCCTCAACACCGTGCAGCGCATGGGCGTTCGGGCGCCGATCCTGCTGACGGGCGGCCTGGCCATCTGCGCCACTATGGACCTGCGTCTCACTCTGATCATGGCGTGCATACTGCCGGTGCTGTTCGTCTCGGTGTATACGGTCTCCTCGCGCGGGCTGCCGCTCTTCACCAGGGTCCAGAAGGCCACCGACGGGATGATCAGGGTCGTGCGCGAGGACGCCCAGGGCATAAGGGTCATCAAGGCCCTGTCCAAGGTCGGCTACGAGGACCGCCGCTACGACGCCGAAAATCTCAACCTCTCCCGCTCGGAGCGCCTGGCGAACTCCGTCATGGCGGTGACGAACCCGGCCATGAACTTCTTCATGAACCTCGGCCTCGTGTCGGTTGTGTTCTTCGGGGCCCGGTTCGTCGACTCGGGCCTGTCCAGGCCCGGCGACATCATCGCCTTCATTCAGTACTTCACTCTCATATCCGGCGCCATGATGGGCATATCCCGGATCTTCGTCATGTGGTCCAAGGCCTCGTCCTCGGCAAACCGCATCGGCGAGGTCCTGGCCGCCGGCGAGGGGCTCCCGGTCAGATCCCCCGAAGAGTTTCCGCCGGTGCCGGGCGAGAGCGGCATAGTCTTCGACCGCGTGTGCTTCGCCTACGGCGACACCAAAGAGATCCTGCACGATATCAGCTTCAGTCTGCCCCGTGGCGGCACGCTGGGCATCATCGGGGCCACCGGCTCCGGAAAGACGACGCTGATATCCCTGCTCATGCGCTTCTACGACGTCACCTCCGGCTCGGTCAGGATCGACGGCCGCGACGTGCGGACCGTGCCCGAGGAGGAGCTGCACTCCATGTTCGGGGCGGCGATGCAGAACGACTTCATCGCTGCCGGAACCGTCGCCGGGAACATAAGCTTCTTCCGCGGCATCGGCGACGGCGATATCGAGGCGGCGGCCGGCATGGCTCAGGTCACCGAATTCATAGACTCGCTCGAAGGAGGGTTCGGCTACGAGCTCACCTCCAAGGGGACGAACGTGTCGGGCGGCCAGAGGCAGCGCATCCTAATAGCGCGGGCCGTGGCGGGGAGGCCGGACATCCTCATACTCGACGACGCCAGCTCTGCCCTGGACTACCGCACGGACATGCTGCTGCGCCGGGCCCTGAAAGCGGGGCTGTCGGGCGTCACGCAGATCATAGTGGCCCAGCGCGTGAGCTCGGTCAAGGACTGCGACCTCATCCTTGTCCTCGACGAGGGACGCATAATAGGCAGGGGCACGCACGCCGAACTTACGGAGAACTGCGAAGTCTACCGCGAGATCGCCGGTTCGCAGATGGGGGGTGCTTTCCTTGAATAGGGGAGGATTCGCACCGGTTCCCGTTCCGGGGGACCCACGCGGCCGGAATCCGCGGAACGCTCCGGGAACCGCGCAGAAGCTCGACCCGAAGTCGAGAAAAAAGGTCCTGCGGAGGCTGGGCGGCTATCTGCTGCGTTACTGGCACATGCTGCTGCCGGCCTTCTTCATCATGCTGGCCTCGAACCTGCTGGGCGTCCTTGCCCCCAGGATATCCGGCCAGGCGATCAACGCCATCAAGCCGGGCGCCGGGGCCGTGGATATGGAGGCGGTCGGCCGGTACGTCGCCCTCATGGCGGTGTGCTATCTCGGCAGCGCGGTGCTGTCTCTCTGCCTGTCGCTGCTGCTGGTGCAGCTCGGCAGGAAGATCACGTACACGCTGCGCCGGGAGATGTTCGAGCATCTTATGACCCTGCCGGTGGGCTTCTTCGACACGCATCAGACCGGCGACATCATCAGCCACATATCGTACGACATCGACACCGTAAACACATCGCTGTCGCACGACCTTCTGCAGGTGTGCGCAAGCATCGTAACTGTGACGGGCTCGCTCGTCTTCATGCTGTCCATATCGCCCGTGCTGCTGCTCGTCTTCTGCTTCACGGTCCCGCTGTCGCTGTACATGACCAAGCGCAGGACGACCCTGGTCCGGCCGCTGTTCCGGCTCCGGTCCGCGAAGCTCGGCGAGCTCAACGGCTATGCCGAGGAGATGCTGTCCGGGCAGAAGACCATCCGCGCCTACGGCCGCCAGAAGACGGTGTCGGACAGCTTCGGGGAGCGCAACAGGGAGGCCTGCGACGCCTACTACCGCGCCGACTACCACGGGGCCGTCATCGGGCCCTCCGTGGCGTTCATAAACAACCTGTCCCTCTCGCTCATAATCCTCTTCGGCGGCATCTTCTACATGCTGTCCGTGACGGGGACGGTCGCTCCGGTATCGGCGCTGTTCATTGAGCTCGGCGACCTCTCGTCGTTCGTCCAGTACTCGAGAAAGTTCTCCGGGCCGGTCAACGAGTTCGCCAACATACTGGCCGACCTGCAGTCGGCCCTGGCGGCGGCCGAGAGGGTATTCCGCATCCTCGACGAGGAGAGCGAGCCCGCGGACGGGCCGGACGCCGAACGCATCGGGCGCGCGGAGGGCGATGTCGAGCTCAGTCACGTCCGCTTCGGCTACCGTCCCGGACGGGTCATTATCCACGACCTAAGCATAAAGGCCGGCAGGGGGTCGACCGTTGCCATCGTCGGCCCGACGGGCGCGGGAAAGACGACCATCATCAACCTGCTCATGCGCTTTTACGACGCCGACAGCGGCGAGATCCGCCTCGACGGCCGCGACATAAGAGGCGTAACGAGGGACTCGCTGAGGGCGTCCTACACGATGGTGCTGCAGGACACCTGGCTGTTCGGCGGCACCATAGCCGAGAACATCGCCTACGGGCGGGAGGGTGCAACGGAGGAGGAGATCGTCGCCGCGGCAAAGGCCGCGCGGATAGACGGCTTCATACGCTCGCTGCCCGAAGGGTACAACACCGTCGTGACCGACAACGGCGTGAGCATATCCAAGGGGCAGAAGCAGCTGATAACCATAGCCAGAGCCATGCTGGCCGATTCGCCCATGCTCATCCTCGACGAGGCCACGTCGAACGTCGACTCAAGGACCGAGAAACTCATCCAGTCGGCGATGCTGAATCTCATGGCCGGAAGGACCTGCTTCGTCATAGCCCACCGGCTGTCGACGGTCCGGAACGCGGATCTCATCCTGGTGCTGAAGGGCGGCGACGTGATAGAGCAGGGCACCCACGACAGCCTCATGGCGTCCGGAGGCTTTTACGCAAGCCTGTACAACTCGCAGTTCGCCTGAGAGCTGAGCCCGCCGGAAAACAGGATCATAGCCAGCCCGGACGCCGGGCACGAAAGGAAGTTCCCATGTACTGCACGACCGCGCAGATGCTGGAAAAGGCCCGGGAGGGCGGATACGCCGTCGGAGCCTTCAATTTCGAGAATATGGAGATGGCCCTGGCCATAGTCAGGGCCGCGGAGGAGAGCCGGGCGCCGTGCATCCTCCAGACGACGCCGTCGACCGTCGCGTACGCCTCGAACGGACGGCCCGCCGAGGCCGCCCTGCCTATGTGGAGGGCTCTGGCGTACGCGGCCGCATCTTCGGTCTCGGTGCCCGTCGCATGCCACCTGGACCACGGCGAATCCGCGGCTCTTGCGGCCGCCGCGGTCGATGCCGGCTATTCCTCCGTCATGATAGACGGAAGCCGGCTGCCGTTCGACGCCAACGTCGCCCTGACCTCGCAGGTCGTTTCATTTGCCGCGGCCGCAGGCGTGCCGGTCGAGGCCGAGCTCGGAAAGGTCGGCGGCAAGGAGGATTCGCTCGGGGACGACGGCTGCCGCTACACTGACCCCGTCGCGGCGTCGGAGTTCATCAGGGCGACGGGCGCGGACTCGCTGGCCGTGGCCATCGGCACCGCGCACGGCTTTTACAGCGGCGTCCCGGTGCTGGACACCGGGCGGCTGGGACTCATACGCGAGAGGCTCGACCGGGACGGCCGCGCGGTGCCACTGGTGCTGCACGGTGCCTCCGGCCTGTCTGACGCCGCGGTCTCCGAGTGCGTAAGACTGGGAATATGCAAGGTGAACTTTGCCACCGAGCTGCGCAGCGCCTTCACGGGCGCCTGCCGGGCTACCCTGGAGGCGGATGCGGCCCTTTACGATCCGAAAAAGTTCGGCCGCCCGGCCATGGAGGCCGTGCGGGAACTGGTGCGCGGACGGATCTCCGTCCTCGGCAGCGAGGGAAAGGCCTGAGCAGGGCGCGTAAGAAAGGCTGCCGCCGCGGCATTGCCGCGGCGGAAAAAGGCGGTTGAAGTGAAAAAGACGACTGGAACAAGCATAATAAAAGACGCGGCGCGCGGCCGCGCAGCGGGTCACTACGGACCGCGGCGTCCGGCCGCGGCCGGACGCCGCGCCGGGGCCGCCGGCTTTTTGCTGGCACTGTGCCTGATCGCCGCTCTCGCGGCGGGTGCCCTGCCTTCCTGCGGGCCGGCGGAGACGCCCGATACCACCGGCGGCACCGGGGACACGTACCCCGTCACCGACGCGCCGCCCGAGCCGGATCCGCACGTCTGCGCCTTCGGGGAATGGAAACAGACGGAGCCCGCCTCCTGCACGGAGGACGGGCTCGAGATCCGTTCGTGCGTCTGCGGGAAGACCGAGGAGCGCGCCGTTCCCGCCGCACACAGGTATTACGTTTCGGAGCACTGGCCGTCGGTCTCGTCGGCGGGCTTCACGCGGCACCTGTGCGCCGCCTGCGGAAACGTCTTCGAGGACGGCGAAAAGGCTCCGCTCCCGCCCTCCGCCGGCCTCAGCTTCATGAAGGATCCGTACGGCGACGGCGCGGTCCTTACGGGCCGCGGCACCTGTACGGATTCAGAGATAGCGGTACCAGCCGAGGCGGACGGCCTCCCCGTGACCGGCGTGTGGCTCCGGGCCTTCCTGGACGACACGGAGCTGACGGCCGTTTATCTCCCCGACGGAGTGACCGGGATCGGCGCCATGGCCTTCGACGGCTGCGCGTCTCTGCGGCGCGTCCGCCTGCCGGACACTCTGGAGTCGATCGGCGAATACGCCTTTTACGGCTGCTCCTTGCTGGAGGGGGCCGCAATGCCCGATTCCCTGAAGACTGTCGGCGCGTCGGCCTTTGCGATGTGCTCCTCGCTCTCCGTCGTCGAGATCGGCGGGGGAGTGACTTTTATCGGCACCGAGGCCTTCTGCTGCTGTTCCGGCCTCGAAGCCCTCTTTTTCCGGGGAAGTCCGGCGGAGTTCGAAGCCGTCGACAAACAGGCCGGCTGGGACAGGCTTGCCCGGATCGGGGATACTGTCTTTCTGGGCTCATGAGGACCGCATGACGGCGGCTCAGACTTTTCCGAGGTACTCGGACAGGGCGTGTCTTGTGAATCCCGTGTAGCCGGTGACGGTCTCCGCCTCCGCCATCGCGTTCAGTATGGCCTCTTCGGTGGCCTCGGCGGCCGCCCTGAACACGGGATCGAGCCTCGCGTCGTCGAAGCGCTCGGCGGCGGTCACGGCCGGCCCGGAATCGCTCACGAAGCGGTTCGCGACGGAAAAGCCCACGAAGATCTCGCCGCTGCCCTCGCCCACGTAAGAGCCCAGCCTGGCCATTCCGACCGGGCAGCGCTTCAGCACCCGGCGGATCTGCCTGTCGCTGAGAGGCAGGTCGGTGGCAAGTATGACTATGCAGCTGCCGCGGTCCGGCAGATCGGCGTTCTGAGCGTCCGTTATGCGCCGGCCGATCGGATCGCCGTTTATGACAAGATCCGGTAGCTTCCCGTGATTGGTCATGACGAGTATCCCCACCGCGTAGTCCCGCCCGTCGAAGGAGACCGTCCTCGACGACGAGCCGATCCCGCCCTTCAGACCGTGGCATCCCATGCCGCGGCCGCCGCCTACGGCGCCCTCGGCGAAATCCGGCCGCGCGCCGGCAATGGCCTCAAGAAGGTTTTCGCGCTCCACGACTCTCTCGGTGATAAGGTTCAGCCGCGAGTCGTTGCACTCGCACACCACCGGGTTGACGGAGGTCAGCTTCACACCCTCGGCCGCGCAGCGGTCGACCATGTAGCCGACAAGAGCCTCGTGGATCTTTCCGACGTTCAGCGTGTTCGTCAGCGCGATCGGCGTCTCTATCGTGCCGAGCTCCTCGATCTGCACGAGACCCGCGCTCTTTCCGTAGCCGTTCAGCACGAAGCAGGCGGCGGGAAGCTTGCGGACGAACGGATTGTCCGCGCAGGGCATGATCACCGTCACGCCGGTCTGGTGCCGATCTCCGATAACCGTGGAGTGGCCGACCGTCACCCCCGGCACGTCGCTTATCCTGTTCAGTTTTCCGGTCGGCAGCCTGCCGACCGTGATCCCGTAACCGCGTATTCTCATAAAGGACCTCCGTAGCCGTGTTTTGCAAATGAAGTCGCGCTCCGCGCGAATGAAGTCGCCGGCTGCGCCGGCTGATGAAGTTGCGCGCACAGCGCGCAAATGAGGGCACCCATATTATAACAATTGCGGCGTTTATTTGTCAATACGATCGGAACGGCTGTAATAAGCAGGACGGCCGTGATAAGCGATTAAAGAGGCCGCAGGAAGCGATCCGGGAGAAACTGTAAGAAACGATCCTGTAGAAACTGTAAGAAACGATCCCGTAGAAACTGCAATAAGCGACCCCTTAGAAACTGCAATGAGCGATCCCGGAGATGCTGTAAGTAACGGTCCGCAGGGCTCCGCAAAAAACGGATCTCCGGCCTTTCACGGACCTGAGGACCGTCGTTCTATCGTTCCTACACTGCCGCCCGCAGGCGGCAGCTTCGTTTTCTCTTCTTCATTTGCGCGCTCGCGCGCAACTTCATTGCCGCGAAGCGGCACTTCATTCGCGGCTCCGCCGCGCTGCTTCATTTGCGCGCTCGCGCGCAACTTCATTGCCGCGAAGCGGCACTTCATCAGCCGGCTCCGCCGGCGTCTTCATTCGCGCGCAGCGCGTCTTTTTTCATATAACGGCCTTGAAACGCTCACAAAAATGTATTATAATCAAAAAAACGGCAACGGGCGCCGCCGCAAAACGGAGCCCGCCTTCTATTCGGGAGAACGTGTCCAGGTGAAAAACAAAAGATTTGTAATACTGAAGATAGCCTCCGCGGTGCTCGCGGCCGTGACGGTCTGCGGACTGTTCGCCGCCTTTTCCGGCATGACCGGCTGCGTCCCTTACGCCGGGCCCGGGACCGGGGACTCCACGTCGTCGCCCGCGGAGCCCGACGGCACTTCCGCGCCATCCGGCACGGATCCGTCCGCGCTGACCGATCCCCCGGAGGGCTCCGGGGCCGGCGGCAGCGGGTCGGAGCCGGGGACGCAGGCCGGGCCGGGCACGTCGGGAGAGCCCGGCACGTCCGCCGTGCCGGAGTCATCGCCCGGGCCTGACGGGACGTCCGCTCTTACGGAGCCGGAGACGTCGGCACCGGTAGAAACGGCGCTGCCGTTCGATCCGGCCGGGGTCCCCGAAAATACGCTTTCCGTCAAATGCGATTCCGGCACCGACGGCATATGGAGCATATCCGGATCGACGCTGACCTTCGGGAAGGTCAGGGCGGATTCCGAGTATACCGTCAGCGGCAGTTTCCGCGGCAACGTCGTCATCGATCCCGGCGACGGATTTAAATTCACGCTCAACCTGGCCGGTCTGACCCTGGTGTCAGAGTCGGAGTGCCCGATCGCCGTCGTAAGCGGCGACGGCGCCGACATATCGGCGAAGAACGGGACGGTGAACTACGTTTACGACGGGCGCCCCGCGGTCGAGGACGAAGAGGAAAACGCCGGTTCGGGCTCGGCCGCCGGTGCCGGCTCCGCGCGGGCGTCCGCGATATGGTCCGTCTGCGACACCAAGCTGAAGGGCAGGGGCTCGCTCACGGTCGTCTCGGAGAACAACAACGGCGTACATTCGAAGAACGATCTCGAGATCAAGAACCTGACACTGTGTGTCAGTTGCGTCGACAACTGCCTCAAGGGAAACGACTCGGTGACCGTCGAATCAGGCGATCTGACCCTTATAGCCACAGGCGGCGACGGCATAAAGACCTCCGACAGCGACGTCTCGTCCAAGGGCAACCAGCGCGGCACGGTCGCGGTCACCGGCGGGAAGGTGGTCATTTACGCGGCCTGCGACGGCATCGACGCCGCCTACGACGCCGTTGTATCCGGCGGCTCCACGGTCCTGACCGTGTTTACCGACAAATACTCGGCGTATACCGGCGAGGTCGTCCGTCCCGCATCAAAGGTGCTCTATCTCTACGTTCCCGCCCAGAACTACTCGGCGTCGTTTCGCTACGCGGCGCGCTTCTACGACGACCTGGGCGGATCGTCCTGGGCCTCGTTTGCCCTTTCCGGGACCATAACGTCCCAGGGCGGCTTCGGCGGGACGCCCTCCGGTTACCTGTACCGGCTCGACACGCCCTCCGGTTACGGGAACGTGCAGATATACAGATTCACATCGTCTCAGACCGAAAACTCCGAATCGTCCTACAACGCCTGCACCTCGGGCGGGACCTTCAACACAGAACGCGACACCTACCGCGTGACGGCCGTATCCGGCGGCAGGATCACCGGAGGCTGGACGATACTTCAGACCGGCGGCAACTCCGGCAAAGAGTATTCGACGAAGGGCATCAAGGCTGCCAACGAGATAAGCGTCAGCGGCGGCTCCGTGACGGTCAGCTCGAACGACGACTGCCTGCACGCAGCAGGCGGGACGGTGCTCGGCAACGGCGCGGCGGGGAAGGGCGACGTCACGGTGTCGGGCGGCAGTCTCACTCTGCTCACCCTGGACGACGCCGTGCACGCGGACTCCCGGCTGTACATCAGCGGCGGAGACATAAGGGTCATATCGGCCTACGAGGGCCTCGAGGCCAACGGCATCGAGATCAGCGGCGGCACGGCGGACGTCTTTGCCACGGACGACGGCGTCAACGCCTCGGGCCACGCGTTCACTCCTTACATACTGGTCAGCGGAGGCAGCCTCACCGTGCTCGTAGGGACGGGCGACACCGACGGCATCGACTCCAACGGCAGTTACACTCAGACCGGCGGCTACGTCTTCACGCGCAGCAAGACGGCCAGCGCGGGGGGCTTCGCCTCCGGGCTCGACCTGGACGGCACCTGCAGGGTCACGTCGGGCACGCTGATCGTCGCGGGAACCGCGGCGTCGACTCCGGCCTCGGGGTCCGTGTGCTGGGTGCGGTTCGGCTCGTCCTCGGGAGGAGGAAGCAGGCCGGGCAGGCCCGGTCAGACCTCCTCGGGCACGACTTTCGCGGCCGGCTCTTACACCGTCAGGGACCAGGCGGGCACGGCGCTGTTCACTTTCAGCCTCGACTCCCAGTGCACCGGCCTGTGGTTTGCCAGCGATCTGCTTCAGACCGGCGGCGGGTACACCCTCGACGGTCCGACGTCAAGGACCTGGACCCAGAGCGCGGCTTCGGTCACGGTGACGGGTTGAGCACGCCTTACGGACCGGGCACGGTCAGAACGGCCGGCGACGGCAGCATCAGGATCTCTTACGTGCTGGTGCGCAAGACCGTGAAAAACGTCAATCTCCGCGTCCGCGCGGACGGCACCGTGGCGGTGTCCGCCCCGCGCGGAGTGCCGGCGGCGTTCATAGATTCCTTCGTGCTCTCCAGGGCCGGACGCATCGCCGGGGCCGTCGCGCGCCGGCAGGAGGCGGAGCGGCGGGAAGGCGGAGAGCTGCGGGTGCTGGGCCGCCCGTGCGTCCCGGTCTTCGCCGAGGGCGGGCCGGCCGGCGGGTATTCGCTCTCCGGGGACGGAGGGACGCTCACGGTGGCTGTGGCCGCCGGAGCCGGCAGCAAGGCCCGCGACGGAGCTCTGGCCGCCGCCGTGAGGGCCGTCTGCGAGTCCGAGGTCCGTGCCGCCGCGGAGAGGCTCTGGCCGTCGTTCGAAGGGCGCGTCGCCCGTTTTCCGGAGCTGCGCTTCCGCAGGATGAGGTCGCAGTGGGGCAACTGCAGGCCGGATCTGAACCGCCTGACGTTCAGCACCGCGCTGGCCGGGGTCCCGCGCGAGTGCATCGAACTGGTCGTGGCCCACGAGTTCGCCCATCTGATCCACCCGGACCATTCGCCGGCCTTTTATGCGGAGCTCGGGAAGGCCGTGCCCGACCGGCAGGAGCGGCAGAGGATGCTCAGGAACTATTCTCCGACGCAGCTGCTGTTTTAGTCCTCCCGGCAGGATTTTTTAAGAAAAAGGCCCCGGACTGTTGACACGGGATTTCAGTTCTATTATAATGTACACGACAGCAAGCATCGCGCGGCACTGCCGCGCGGAGTCCGCGGCGGAGGCGGGCGCAAGCCCGAAATAAAAAACCTCCCCGCGAGTGACGTCTTGAAGACGGACACGGAAAGGAAGAAAAATGTCAACACTGAAGGTAGGCGTATTCGGCGGCAGACGCGGCGGTAACTACGTTTCGATGATGGCGTCCAGACCGGAGGACATCGAGGTCGTCGCCATCTGCGACAGAGACATCGAAAAACTGAAATGCAAGGACATCGTTCCCGCCGCAAAGCTGTTCACGGACTTCGACGAGTTCCTCGCCTGGGGAAAGGATAACGGCATGCAGGCCGTGTTCCTCGCCAACTACTTCCATCAGCACGCCCCGTTCGCCATCAGGTGCATGGAGGCCGGCATGGACGTCGTCAGCGAGTGCACCTCCGCATCCACCCTCAAGGAGTGCGTCGAGCTCGTGGAGTGCGTCGAGCGCACCGGCAGGAAGTATATGATCGCCGAGAACTATCCCTTCTCCACGAAGAACCTCGAGATGAAGAGGATCGTCGACAGCGGCGCCCTCGGATCCGTAATGTATGCCGAAGGCGAGTACAACCACGGCGGCCCCGGCGCGTCGGTCAGAAACGAAGCGCAGGGCGAATTCCACTGGAGAGCCTGGCTGGCCCGCACCTATTACAACACCCACGCCCTCGGGCCGCTCATGTATATGACCAACTCCATGCCGCTCTACGTCTCCGCCCGCGCCGCCCACTCCGACTATCTGTACTCCTACAGGGACGTCCGCCACAACTATGACGGCACCGCCTACATGTTCTGCGAGATGGACAACGGCATGATCGCCCGCTGCACCGGCTGCACCGCGGCCGCCTCCGACTACAGCAGATACCGCGTGGTCGGCGACAACGCCAGCATCGAATGCGGCGGATACACCGAAGGCGTCCGCATGATGTGGCACAGCTACACCAAGCCCGAGGAAGAGGAGTCCACCATAAAGCACATCATCCCCGACCTTGCCACCATGGGTGAGAAGGCCGAAAAGGCCGCCAGCTCCGGCCACGGCGGAGCCGACTGGTGGATCGTCGACAACATGATCGAGTACTTCGTGAACGGCCAGAAGCCCTTCTTCGACGTGTACAGGGGCGTCGCGATGTCCGCGGTGGCCATCCTCGGCTGGAAGAGCTGCCTCAACCACGGCGAAAACTTCAAGGTCCCGAACTTCCGCAGCCTCAAGGAGAGGAACGCCGTCAGAGACGACGACCTCACTCCTTTCCCGGGAGAGAACGGCGAGCCCAACACCATCCCGTCCTCCGTCCCGTTTTCCGACAGACCTCTTGTAAGAAAGCCCGAAGCCGAAGAATGACCGGCGGCTTGCCGCCGAAAACGGACGCCGGGGAGCCACTGAAGGCCCCCCGGCGGGTTTTTTGTTCCGAAGTACTACGTTCCGCGGGCTTTTGTTTCGCGGGAGCTTTTTCCCGTCTCCGCGCGCGGGCCCGCCGGCCTGTTCTCATTGGGATATTGGACTGGTATGGAATTGCACAATAGGGTAAAAAGTGGTATCATATGCATTAGATGAAGGAAGAGGAGGAAACCACAAAGATGGGCAATCTCGGTTGGGTGTATCTTGCGGCGGTACTCGATCTGAAGAACAAAGAAGTGATCGGGTATGAGATCGGGAAAAACATAGACAGCGAATTGCCGATGAACGCCTTGGGAAACGCCATAGCGCTTCGCGGGAAGCACAAAGGGCTGGTATTCCACAGCGACAGAGGGAGTCAGTACAGCAGTAAGAAATACAGGGCGATGCTGTGCGAAAACGGGATCACGGGATCCATGAGCGCTCCGGGGTGTCCATACGACAACAGCTGCGTAGAAAGCTTCTTTGCGAGTTTAAAGAAGGAGTTGATTTACCGGAAGAAGTATGCTACAATGGAAGATGTAAAGACCGACGTTTTCAGATATATAGAGCTGTTCTATAACAGAAAACGTCTGCACAGCAGTCTCGGGTATATGAGTCCGGTCGATTACCGGCTCGCGCACTGCGCACTCTGACGCTGACGGCGAAACGGTGTTTTGCCTTTTTTCCGTTTCGCTTCGCTCCGCTCCAAAAGGCAAAACACCGCTGAAAAAGGTAAGTGTGAACTCTATTTTCAGACGGTAAAGCAAGCAAGTTTCACACAGGTCGGTAATGCATACGGTTGCCGCATTACCCTCTTATAAAAATGCAACCAATCCACATTGTGTGTTTAATCCTTGACGTAATAGATGGAGAAATCGATTATTGGTTCTACTATGGGAAATTGGTAAACGCTCAATGAATACAATCATTATTCGTGTTGCCGGATATACCGACACCGTTTCAGTTTATGTGAATGATAGTCTGTTAAGATTATCTTCAGCTTTAAAGGATGCCAAGTATACTTACGAAATGCCACAGGGTATATGTCAAGTTAGAATAATAAAGAACTCCTCTATTCTTAATAAAAAATGGCGGAAGAAGGTGGCATTAAACTGGCTGTCATGTTTATCAGGGATCCCAGATTTCACATTTCGCGAGGCTGTTCTAGAAACGATGATTAACTCAATCTGTTTTAATATCCCTTTGACACAATCAAATGAAGTGATAGATATTAATGTCTCTTTAAATTCATCCGGTTTTTCAATCGATTCGGGAGACGATAAATGTAACGATATCATTTGCGAAAACAAAACGGATAGTCTTGCATTAAAAAGAGTTAGACTCTTTTATTATTTGCCTTCAATACTGTTATTGTTTATTATTGCAAGTTTTTTATTACTCATTTCAGTTTTATTGTTGATAAAAGGAAAATACAAACTGTTCTTGATTGTATTAGGTCTGATTCTTTTATTAAGTATTCTTTTCGTATATCTGATAAAGAAGTCCAAATAACTGAATAATCTGTAGCCGATTGCTTTCAATACTGTAGAACACTGTCCAAGCAAGTATTCGGATGAACACAGCGGATAAAATACAGCAGGCTCATGTCGATTCTTGCCCGGGCTAAAAAAAAAGTGAGGTCGCAGGATGTCGACTGGAGACGATTGAAGGTACATCAAGATCACCCCTTCCCACATGAAGGTTATTCAAGAATCATGCATGCTTCATGCGCCTGAAACACCTTCAAAAAACAAGTCCGGCCACCCTCGAAAGATGTCTATAGTCTAACTGATCGAGATGGAATTAATCAAACTGCAATAGAATTATTAGAACCGCCCGCCGGCGGTTTTTTATTCCATGGCGAAGCCCCTGAGACGACGGTAGAGCTCCAGGTACCCGGCGTAGCCTCGGGCGTAAACATCGCCGAGGGCGGGGTCGGGCTCGTGCCGGCGCAGCTCGCGCGAGGTCAGCCTTACGGCTTCACCGAAGCCGCCGTAGACGCCGACCCCGACGCCTGCAAGCATCGCCGCGCCCAGGCAGGCCGCCGAGTCGGTCCCCGGGACGGTCACGGGCAGGCCGGTAACGTCCGCCTTCATCTGGGTCCAGAATACCGAGTTCGCGCTGCCGCCGGTTGCCCTGAGCACTCCGGCCCGGCAGCCGGCCGCGGCGGCCGTCTCCAGGTTGTGGCGCAGGGAGAAGGCGACGCCCTCCATGGCGGCCCTGAGGAAATGTCCCGCGGTCTTTGAGTAGTCTATTCCGTAGAACACGCCCCTGGCGTCGGGGTCCCATACGGGTGTCCGCTCGCCGGACATGTAAGGCAGAAAGAGGAGACCTTCGGAGCCGGCGGGAACGGCCGCGGCAAGGAGGTCGCAGTCCGCGGGGGTCAGGCGGCCGGAGGAGTCCGCTGTGCCGCCGGAGGAGTCCGCTCCGCCGGGGGCGATCTTCTCGCAGATCCATTTCATTACACCGCCTCCGCCGGTCGTGCCGCCCTGGAGCAGGTATTTGCCGGGCGTGACGGCCGCGCAGAGGATGAGGGAGGGATCCGGCCTGAATTCCGAGGTGCATATGCTCATGCCGCCGGACTGGCCGCCCTGCTCCTGGGTCTCGCCGTCCAGCAGGACCCCGGCGCCCAGGGCCGCGCAGGCGGAATCGACGCCGCCGGCGACGACCGGAACACCCTCGGGGAGCATCGTCAGGGCAGACGCCTCGCGTGTCACGCGCCCTATGACTTCGCTGCATGGCCGTATATCGGGAAGGATGCCCTCCGGAATGCCGAGCTCGCTGGCCATGGCGGGGTCCCACGCCGATCTTCTCATGTCGAAGCAGTGCAGCCCGTAGCCCTGGCTCGGGTCCTGCGTCATGACGCCGGTCAGGCGGTAGACCACGTAGCTGTTGGATTGCAGCACCTTATATATCTTCGAGAAGATCCCGGGCAGGTTCTCGCGGTACCAGATTATCTTTCCGGTCGTGTACGGGGCGGTCAGCGGGTTGCCGGCGAGTTCCGAGATGCGCCCGGCCCCGATTCCGGCGTTCAGCCTTGCGCAGATGTCTGCCGCGCGGTTGTCGAGCCAGATCGGCGAGGGGCACAGCACGGCCCCGTCCTTATCGACGGCGACGGCGGCCCAGCTCTGGCCGTCGACGCCCACCGCCGCCACGTCCGACGGAGCGGCGGCTCCCGAAGAGAGGCATGCGCGGACCGACCGGCAAGCGGCGTCGAACCAGTCGGCCGGATCCTGCTCGGCAAGGCCGGGCGCCGGCACGGACATGGGGTAGGGGACGGTCGAGGACGCGATGACGGTGCCGTCGCGCGAAAACAGCGCGGTCTTGCACGCGCTGGTTCCTATGTCTATGCCCAGAAGAAAAGGACCTCTCATCAGTAACAGCTCCCCGTTCCGGCCGCCGCGCGGCCGGAACGTTTTTCTCGGTCAGATGACCTCTTTTATGGCGGCCAGAAGGTCGCCGTACTCCGTGAATTCGCGCAGGTCGGGATTGTCCCTGCGGATCTTTTCGGTCGAGCGGAACAGGAAGCCCGCCTTTCCGGCCCTTATCATGGCCAGGTCATTGTAGCTGTCGCCGGCCGCGACGGTGTCGAAGCCGATGGACTGAAGGGCCCTGACCGTCGAGAGCTTCGACTGGGCCGTGCGCATCCTGTAGCCCGTGATGGCGCCGTCGGGGGCGACCTCGAGCGTGTTGCAGAATATGGTGGGCATGCCGAGCTTCTTTATGAGCGGAGCGGCGAACTGGGTGAAGGTGTCGGAGAGAACTATCACCTGCGTGAGCTCCCTCAGCTCGTCAAGGAACTCCCGAGCTCCGGGATAGGGATCGATGCCGGATATGACCCTGCCTATCTCGGGCAGGCCGAGGCCGTGCTCGCGAAGGACGCCGAGCCTCCATTTCATGAGCTTGTCGTAGTCCGGCTCGTCGCGCGTCGTGCGGCGCAGCTCGGGTATGCCGCTGGCCTCGGAAAACGCTATCCAGATCTCGGGGACAAGCACCCCTTCCATGTCAAGACACACTACAGTCATTGCAAAAACCTCCCGCCGGCACTCCGGCAGAAACAAGAAATACATTCGGACCGGTGCTCCGGCCTCTGCATCGGACGGGGCGGAACTCACCCGTGAGAGCAGGGATGATCGAAAAAGCCGCGCAGGTCGACGGAGAATCTGCCGGTGCCGGGATCCGGGCGGAACCCGACAGCCCCTATGAGCACGCGGTTCTCTTCGGTGACCGGGCCGTCGTAGTAGCCGAATTCGGCGCCGCACCGCTCCATGAACGAGAGCGCCGCGCGGCCCATTACGAAGACCGGCTGAAAATCGTCGTTGCCCGGGATCTGGTCGAGCGTCTCGATGACGCCGCCCTCGGGCGAGAGCCTGAACTGGCAGACTCCGCACAGTCGGCCGTCGCCGTACGCAGCGTACGCAAGAAGGGCGGGGTCGTAGCGCGCCCCGCAGAGCCCGCAGATGCGCTCCTGCTCGTCTTTTGTCTGTATGGGAAGGACTTCCAGCATAAGGAGCCTCCGTCAGTAGTCAGTTTTGTCTCCCCGGGCCATCCTGCGGAGCGCGGCGATCTCGTCGTCGCCGAGGCGCCGGTACGAACCTGGGGCTATGCCGTTCACGGATACGCAGCCGATCCTTACGCGGCGCAGCCGGGTCACCTCCAACCCGGCGGCCTCGCACATGCGGCGTATCTGGCGGTTGCGGCCCTCGTAGAGGACCATCTCGAGCCGCGCCGAACGGCCGGCAGAGCCCGGATCCAGCACTGTCACCTCCACGGGCTCGATGGGGCTGCCGTCGAGCTCGAGCGGGGAGCGCAGTATCCCGAGGGCGGTCTGGCCGAGCTCGCCGCGCACGCTTACGCGGTAGACCTTGGGTATCCTGTGGCCGGGGTGGGTGAGCAGGTTGGTGAGCTCGCCGTCGTCGGTAAGCAGAATGAGGCCCTCGGAGGCCATGTCGAGCCTGCCGACGGGGTACAGGCGCAGGCCGAGACCGGCGACCAGATCGGTCACCTTCTTGCGGCCCTTTTCGTCGTCGGCCGTGCAGACGTAGCCTCGGGGCTTGTTCACCGCGAGGACGGTCTTTCCCGCGTTCGCCTTGAAGACTATCCCGCGGCCGTTCCAGACGACCTTGTCGACACCGGGCTCGACCTTGTCTCCGAGGCCGGCGACGGCGCCGTTCACCTTTACGCGACCGGCCGTTATCTCGGCCTCGGCGGCGCGCCTGGACATTATGCCGCAGTCGGAAAAGTACTTCTGCAGACGGATCTTTTCCATAGGGGCGTCAGGCCTCTTCGGGCTCGGCGCCGCCTTCGGTCTTGTCCTTCGCGAAGATGCCCTTTACCTTGGCTATGATCTCGGGAGAGCGCTCGATGACGTCCGCCACCTGCTCCAGTGTCCCGGAGGGGCGCTCGATGCCCACGTTGATCATGTCGACCCTTCCGTCGGCGCTGACCACGAGGAAGCCGACCGGCACGACGGACAGGCCTGTGCCGCCGCCTCCGCCGAAGCTCTGCCCCTTCGCGGAGCCTTCCTTTCCGCCATCCTTGCCGTTGTAGTCGAGACCGCCGGAGGCGATGCCCACGGAGATCTTGGAGACGGGGATGATGACCGTCCCGGACGGGGTGTTGACCGGGTTGCCGATGACGGTGTTCGCGTCCACTATGTCGCGGATGCTCTCCAGGGACGACTGAAGAATCTCGCTGATGTTGTTGGCCATTTTTCCGATCCTTTCTCGATCATTGCGATCAGAACAGCTGTCCGTTGGAACGGATCAGCTCCTTTATGAATCTTGCGCCGGTGCGGTTTATCATGTCGAAGACCTGCCACACCCGCAGAGAGAAGCCTATCTCGATATCGCAGGCCGTTGCCTCGGCCAGGAAGTCGGCGCGCACGTCGACGTCGGAGCGGGAGATGCCGCGCAGGTTGCCGGAGCGGTCCAGCAGGGCGCCGAGGTACGCGACCGCCTGGGCCACGCAGCCGTAGACGACGGCCGTTGAGGCGGCGTCGCCGGTGGCGACGTTCACGTGCAGCCGGGCGACCCTTATGCGCAGGTGCTTTCCGAAGCGCTTCAGCAGCACCTCGAGCAGCTCCGTCACGAGCGAGACGATCTTCCGGATGTCCTTTTTCCCGGCGTGCCCCTTTCCGGCAGGGCCCTCGCCGGACTCCTTCTTGCGCCGCTTCTTTTCTTCCTTCTTCGCCTTTGCGGCCGCCTTTTTTTCGGCCTTTTTTTCGGCCTTCCTGCGCTTTTTCTCCATAGCCCGGGGGCTGTAGTCGCGCAAACGGATCTTTTTTTTGCGCCCGGGCAGCCTGTACACCGGAATCCCGGCCGCCCTGACGGTCATCGAGAAGTCCGCAGCGTATAAGATGACCGCCTCGACCCTGACCATCCCGACGGCGAAGACGAAGAGCAGTATGCCTCCGATTATGTACAGGGCGGTCATGAGGGATCGCCGGCCGCGGGACCGGGGGAGTCCTCTTCGGCCCGGGGCGGGGCGGATCCGCCGGCGCCGGCCGGGCCTTCGGGCGCGGCCGC
>JAEEJM010000093.1 GCA_016281895.1 Clostridiales bacterium | reverse complement strand
GTGGGAGAACACCTCCCCGCGGGTGCCCGAATCAAAGAGCCTGCCCTCCTTGAGTATAACTATGCTGTCGCATCGCTCGGCCATGTCCTCCATGGAATGGGAGACGATAATGACCGTTGCCGAACGCTCCAGGCGGTAGGCGTCGATCGCGCCGAATATGGTGGCGCGGCCCTCGGGATCGAGGCCGGCGGCCGGCTCGTCGAGGACCAGGATCTCGGGCTCCATCGCCATGATGCCGGCTATGGCCGCCCTCCTCTTCTGTCCGCCTGACAGGTCGAAAGGCGATCTGCCGAGATCGTCCGCGGACAGTCCGGCCACGGCCGCGTAATGCCTCACGCGCCGGTCGATCTCGTCCTCACCGAGCTTCATGTTCTTCGGCCCGAAGGCGATGTCCGCGTACACGGTCTCGTCGAAGAGCTGGTATTCGGGGTACTGCATCACGAGCCCGACCCTGAATCTGAGAGCTCCTATCTTGCGGGGCTTCTCCCATATGTCGCGGCCGTCCAGGAGGACCCTTCCGGAGGTCGGGCGCTCGAGGCCGTTCAGAAGGCGGACGAGAGTGCTCTTCCCCGACCCGGTGTGGCCTATGATGCCGGTGACCGTCCCTGGCCCCGCCGCAAAGCTGACGTCGTCGAGGGCCTTTTTCTCGAACGGCGTCCCGCGGCCGTATATGAAGCCTACGTGTTCAAGCTCGATCCCGCTCATGACGCGGCCTCCCCTCCCGGCGCGGGGCCGCTCTCCGGCCCGCCGTCCGCTCCGAAGCTGCCGAGGATGAGGCGGGCGGTCTGCTCGGGCGTGAGTCCGAAGCCGGCGTCGATCCCCATTTTGCGCAGAAGCAGACACAGCTCCGCGCACTGGGGCGGCTTTATCCCGGCCCTGCCCATAAGAACGGGATCCGAGAATATCCTCTCCGGCGAGTCCGAGGCTATGAGCTCACCGTCCCTGAGGACTATTACGCGGTCGGCCGCGGCGGCCTCGTCCATAAGGTGGGTAATGTTTATCACCGTTATGCCGTGCTCCGAGGACAGCCGCTTCATTATGGCAAGCACCTCTTTGCGGCCGACGGGGTCCAGCATGGCGGTGGATTCGTCGAATATCATGCACTCGGGACGCAGGGCCAGTATCCCGGCTATGGCGACCCGCTGCTTCTGGCCGCCCGAGAGCCTGGACGGCTCTTTCCGGGCAAGGTCGGTCAGCCTCATCTCGCGCAGGCAGCCGTCCACCCTCTCCCTGATGGTCTCGGGCGGCAGGCCGATGTTCTCGGGCCCGAAGGCCACGTCCTCCTCGACCACCGTCGCGATGATCTGGTTGTCGGGATTCTGGAACACCATGCCGACACGCCTGCGGAGCTCCAGGACCTCAGCGTCGGAGATGGACGGCGTGATCACGGTCCCCGCGACGGTCAGCGATCCGGAGGTCGGCTCAAGGATGAGGTTGAGCAGCTTCGCGAAGGTGGACTTCCCGGAGCCGTTCTTACCGACCACGGCCACGAACTCGCCCGGCCGGATGCCCAGGGACACGTCTTTCAGCGCCTGCTTCGGGGCTCCGCCCTGGGGATCCGGATACGCGAAGGAGAGCGATTCGGCCTTTATGTAGTCTTTTTCGGTCTCGTTACGGTTCAATTTGGTTTCTCTTTCCGCGGATCGGCGTCTCACCTGCGGCCGGGCTGCCATCTTACGGACGAGCCGCAGGGCAGACGAAGGCCGGTGCCGGCGACGGGCAGGCCCAGTTCGGAGGCTTCGGATCTTCCCCCCCGGACCGCCGTTACGCGCAGATCCAGTATGTATTTCAGCGCCGACGGGGACAGCCCCGCCGTGTACGAGTTGACAAGGAAAAACAGCGGCTCGCCGGAGAGGAGCCCGGCGGCCAGACTTATGAGGTCGTCGGCGCACTCCTCGATCTTCCATACCTCGCCCGACGGCCCGCGGCCGTAGGACGGAGGATCCATTATGACTGCTTCGTAACGGTTGCCGCGCCGGAGCTCGCGCTCGACGAATTTGCGGCAGTCGTCGACGATGTATCTTATCGGAGCCCCGGCGAGGCCCGACAGGGCGGCGTTCTCCTTTGCCTGGAGCACCATCCCTTTTGCGGCGTCGACGTGGCAGACCGACGCCCCCGCCGCCGCGGCGGCCAGCGTCGCCCCTCCGGTATATGCGAACAGGTTGAGCACGCGCACCGGCCTGCCGGCGTCGCGTATGAGCTCGGAGAACCAGTCCCAGTTCGCGGCCTGCTCGGGGAACAGCCCCGTGTGCTTGAAGCCCATGGGCCTCAGCAGGAAGCGCAGGTCGCCGTAGGATACGGTCCACTCTCCGGGCAGGCGGTTGACGGTCCAGGAGCCGCCGCCCGAAGCGGAGCGCCTGTAGACGCCGTCGGCCCTATCCCAGAGCGGGTCTTTGCGTTCGGACTTCCATATGATCTGGGGATCCGGCCGCACCAGGACATATCTGCCCCAGCGCTCGAGCCGCTCGCCGTCCGAGGCGTCGAGCAGCGCGTAATCCTTCCATCTGTCAGCGGCCCACATATCAGCCGTCCTTCCTGTCGTAATAAGAGGCCAGTCTCGAGGGGGCCGCGTGAGCGTGGCACACGGCCAGCGCCAGCGCGTCCGCGGTGTCGTCCGGCTTCGGGGGTGTGCCGAGGCCCAGGATCCTCGTGACCATGGATATGACCTGGCTCTTCTCCGCCCGGCCGTATCCTACCACCGCCTGCTTCACCTGCAGAGGCGTGTACTCCCTCACGGCGACTCCGTGCTTCTCGGCGCACATTATGATGACGCCGCGGGCCTCGGCGACCCTGATGCCCGTGGTTATGTTGGTGTTGAAGAAGAGCTCCTCGACGGACATAACGTCCGGTCTGTATTTCTCGATGATCTGCTCGAGCTCCCTGAACACGGCAAGCAGCCGCGCCTCCATGGGGCTGTGAGCCGGCGTCGTGACGGCGCCGTAGGCCACGGCCTTGTGCTTCGTCCCGTCCGTGGAGATGACCCCCCAGCCGACGATCGCGAAGCCCGGATCTATTCCAAGTATCGTCATAAGGCACCTCCCGCGGCCTTTGCCGCAAACTGCGGAACGTCCGTCGGACAGGCCGCACCGCATACGGTCCCGCAGACCCAGAAGCGGCCGTTCCCGCAAACTGCAAAAAGTTGACCGCATTATATTATATCATTATAATCCTGTTTTGTCAAAAGAAAATCCTCCTAAATACTGTTTATTTTTTACGCGCGGGGATTTACAGACAGGGCCCGGTATGTTATAATAAACTGATCAAATCCGGGTCCGGTCCGCCGACCCCGAAAGGCTTGTTTTCTAAATGGACAACGAAAACCTCATGCTGCCGGAATACGAGGCCGAGCCCCGGAAAAAGCCTCTCCGCAGGCTCTACGACAGGATCTCCTCCGGGAAGCATTCCTATCTCATATACGCCTTCGTTCTGCCGGTCATACTGAACTATCTCGTCTACCTCTCGATGGGCATCCATCCGTTCGGCAACGGCTCGGTCCTGGTGCTGGACCTCAACGGCCAGTACGTGTACTTCTACGAGGCGCTCCGCAACGCGGTCTACGGACAGACCTCGCTGCTCTATTCGTTCGCCAGATCGCTCGGCGGCGAGTTCATGGGCATCTACGCCTATTACGTGGCCAGCCCGTTCTCTTATATCGTCTGCCTCTTCCCGCAGGACCGCGTCCTCGAGGCTCTGCTCTGCATCTTCCTGCTCAAGTCCGGCATCTCCGGGCTCACCATGGGCTGGTATCTGTCCAAGCTCTCCGACAGAATCAACAAGACCTCGGTCGTGCTGTTCTCGCTGCTCTACGCAATGTGCACCTACGCCATCGTCCAGCAGCACAACTCGATGTGGATAGACGCGCTCATGTGGCTGCCTCTGCTCACACTGGGGATCGAGGAGCTCGTCAGGAACGGAAAGTACAGGCTCTTCGTATCCATGCTGGCGCTCAGCATCCTGTCCAACTTCTACATCGGGTACATGTGCTGCATCTACGTCGCGGCGTACTTCTTCTACTTTTACGTATCCCGCAACGAGGACGGCCGCAACAACCCGTCCGGCGAGCCCCGCCACTTCGGCAGGTCCCTGCTGCGCATCGGCTTCTTCTCCGCGCTGGCCGCGGGCATCGCCATGGTCATCGTCGCCACGGCGGCCTACTCGCTCGGCTTCGGGAAGAACACCTTCTCGAACCCCGACTTCTCGTTCACCGTCCGCTTTGACATCGTCGACTTCCTGACCAAGTTCCTCATAGGCTCGTACGACACCGTAAGGCCGGAGGGGCTTCCCTTCATATACTGCGGCGTGCTGACCCTGTTCTGCCTGCCCGTTTACTTCCTGTCGCATAAGTTTCCGCTGCGGGAGAAGGCCGGGGCGGCGGCCCTGATCGGCTTCTTTATCCTCAGTTTCGCGATCAACCCGCTCGACATGATCTGGCACGGCTTCCAGAAACCCAACTGGCTCAACTACCGCTACAGCTTCATGTTCTGCTTCTTCCTGATCTCGCTGGCCTACCGTGGCTTCGGTGAGATCCGCAAGTGCTCCGGCAAGCTTATCGGCGCCGTCGGGGCGGCCATGGTGCTGTTCGTCGCCGTGGCGCAGAAGTACACCTACCACGCCTACGTCGAGCGGATCAGCGGCGAGATCCAGTTCGACCAGCCGCTCAAAACGCTGGAGACCGTCTGGCTGTCGATACTGTTCATCGTCACTATAGGTATCACGCTCGGGGTCCTCATCAGGACCAGGCGGCGGGAGAACGTAAGCCTGATACTGTGCATCATCGTCTGCGTCGAGCTCTTCGCGAACGCCATCATCAACTGCGTCGAGTTCGGCAACGACGTCATCTATTCGTCGTACTCGTCCTACAGGAGCTTCGTCGACGCGCTGAGGCCGCAGGTGAACGAGCTGCTCGAGTCCGACTCCTCGTTCTACCGCTTCGAGAAGAACGCCCACCGCAAATACTGCGACAACATGGCGCTCAACATCCGGGGCATCACGTGCTCCACCTCAACCCTCAACAAGGACACCATCGCCTTCCTTGACGACATCGGATACGCGTCCAGGTCCCACTGGTCGAAATACCTGGGCGGCACGCCGGTCAACGACTCGCTGATAGGGATAAAATACATCATCGCGAGCGACAGCGACGGCCTCGACCGCTACTACACGAAGACCGACATCGCGCCCGTCATATGCAACTCCAAGGAATACTCTGTCTACGAGAACCCGTACGCGCTGTCCCTCGCCTTCGCTGTCGGCGACGGCACGGCCGAGTTCAACATGAAGAGCGACTCGCCCATGCTGCTGCTCAACTCCCTGCTCACCGCCATGCTGGACGACGGGACTGAACACAGCCTGTTCGTGCCCATCGAGTACGAGCAGTCCCAGACCAACCTCAAGACCACCGCCACGACGTCGACGTACGTCACCTACAAGCCGGTCAACACCGAGTCCGACTCGTCCATCACCTGCCGCTTCACGGTCTCCGGCGACGGCGAGGTCTTCTTCTACCTCCCCTCCAACTATCCGAGGGAGGTCCGCGTCACGGTCAACGGAGTGTCCAAGGGCAACTTCTACGGCGGCGAGACCACCAGGATCTTCTCCCTCGGCAGCTTTGCAGCGGGGACCGAGGTCAGCCTGACGCTGACCCTCGACGCCGACGTGCTCTACGTGACGCCCAACGTGCCGCTGGTCTTCAGCCTCGACATGAACGAGGTCGAGAGCGTGTTCTCGTCGCTGGCCGAACACCAGTACGAGATCTCGTCCTGGACGTCCACGTCGTTCGACGGCACCATAGATACCGACGGAGGCGACACCCTCATAATGACCACCCTGCCTTACGACAGGGGCTGGAAGGTCACCGTCGACGGAAAGAGCGTCGAGACGGAGCAGGCCCTGGGCGCGCTGATCTCGTTCAGGATCGAGGGCTCCGGGACCCACACCGTAACTATGGTCTACAAGCCGGTCCAGTTCACCCTGGGCCTGGCCATATCGGTCCTGTCGCTCGTCCTGTTCGTCCTTATAATAGTTTTCGAGAAGCAGTTCCGGCTGGTCATCGACCGGTTCCGCCGCAGCCACGAAGCCGACGCGGGCCTGTCCGCGGCCGCCGCAGATCTCTCGCTGCCGCCTCAGGGAGCCGGTGATGATAAAAGTGCGGCGGACGGTGCTCCGCCCGAAGACCCGCAGCCGCAGGGCGCCGTGGTTGGCGAAGGCACGGCTGACGCCGCTCCGGCCGGAGGGCCTGAAACCGCGGCGCCGGACGGGACCGTCATGCAAGAGGAGGGCCGCGGAGCGGCCGGACCCGAAGGAGGATCCTGATGTACTATTACATCCGAGGGGAGCTCGTGCTTATCGAGCCCTCGTTCTGCGTCATCGACGCCGGCGGCGTCGGCTACAGGCTGACCGTCAGCGCGCGCACGGCCGAGGGGCTTCCCCGCGATCCGTCTGCGCGCAGGAACGT
>JAEEJM010000092.1 GCA_016281895.1 Clostridiales bacterium | reverse complement strand
GGCCTGCCGAAGTCCGACGTGATAAAGTTCATGCTGGATGGCGGCTGCTCGGCGACCGTAAGGCCGTCCGGCACCGAACCCAAGATCAAACTTTATCTCTCGGTGTCCGCGGGCGGACGCGCCGAGGCGCAGGCCGCCGAGATCCGCATCCGGGAGGATCTGGAGACGCGGCTGAAGATCTGACCGCGGAGACCGGAATCGGAAACCGTGACCGTATAAAGTGATCGTAGACCGGGAGCGGAGACCGTGACCGCTGACCCGTTTCGGAATCATAGAAGTAAAACCGAAAGATCTGTTTCAAAGGAGGCATAAAATGGAAGTCAGGGAGATACTTGCGCGCTGCGACCACACGTTCCTCAAGCCCGACGCGACCTGGGCGGACATAAAGGCGGTCTGCGACGACGGCATAAAGTACGGGACGGCTACGGTCTGCATCCCGCCGAGCTTCGTCCGCAAGGCCAAGAATTACGTGGGGGACGAGATCCCCGTCTGCACCGTCGTCGGCTTTCCGAACGGCTACGTAACGACCGACGTTAAGGTGTTCGAGGCCTCGAACGCCGTCTACAACGGCGCGGACGAGATCGACATGGTCGTAAACATAGGGATGGTCAAGGAGCTCAACTTCGAGGCCGTCACGAACGACATAAGGCAGGTGAAGAGGGTCTGCGGGCGCAAGGTCCTGAAGGTCATCATCGAGACCTGCCTGCTCACGGACGACGAGAAGATCCGCATGTGCGGGGCCGTCAGCGACGGCGGAGCGGAGTACATCAAGACCTCGACCGGCTTCTCGACCGGAGGCGCCACGAGGCACGACGTCGAGCTGCTGCGCAGGTTCTCGCCGAAGGATCTCAAGGTCAAGGCGGCCGGCGGCATATCGTCGCTGCAGGATGCCGAGGATTTCATCGCTCTCGGCGCCGACAGGCTGGGCACCAGCCGCATAGTGAAGGCGGTGAAGGAGCTCGAGCAGAAGGAGCTTCGCGACCGCGTCTGACGTCCGGACCCGCGTCCGGACAATCCGGTCATTCCGGACACTCCGGGCATTCCGGACATGAAGGACATGCCCGCGACGGCCGCCCGGCAGGCGGCCGGACACGAAAAACAAATGTATTTGAGCCCGCACAAGGCGGGCGGACAACAAGGAGGTAAAGATGTCCATTCCGACTCCCCACATCACGGCCAAGGCGGGCGACTTCGCCAAGACGGTGCTCATGCCCGGCGACCCGCTCCGCTCCGAATTCATAGCAAAGACCTTCTTCGACGACCCGGTGCTCGTCAACGACGTGCGCGGGGTGCACGGATACACCGGATACTACAAGGGCAAAAGGGTCTCCGTAATGGCCTCCGGCATGGGCCAGCCCTCCATAGGCATCTATTCCTACGAGCTGTACAACTTCTATGACGTGTCCAGCATCATAAGGGTGGGCTCCTGCGGATCCTACGACCCCGATCTGCACGCCCGCGACATTATCCTGGCCATGGGGGCATGCACCAACGGCAACTTCGCCTCGCAGTACGAGCTGCCGGGCACCTTTGCCCCCATTGCCGACTTCGGGCTGCTGCGCAAGGCGGCCGACGAGTGCGAGAAGGCCGGCGTCAACTTCAAGGTCGGCAACATCTTCTCGTCCGACATATTCTACAACGACACCCACACCGGGATGGAGTTCGCCAAGATGGGCGTGCTGGGCATCGAGATGGAGTCCGCCGCGCTCTACTGCAACGCCGCGAGGGCCGGTAAGAAGGCGCTGTGCATATGCACCGTCTCCGACTCGTTCGTCCACCCCGAGGAAAACACCACGGCCGAGGAGCGCCAGACCTCCTTCACTCAGATGATGGAGATCGCGCTGGCCATAGCCGAGGACTGAGCCGGCGATATGGCAAAGAGAGTTTTCATAATCGTCCTGGACAGCATGGGCGTCGGCGCCATGCCGGACGCGTACCGCTGGGGCGACGAGGGCAGCGACACCCTGGGTCACATCCGCACCCATCCGAACTTCGACTGCCCGAACCTTAAGAAGCTCGGGCTGTTCAACATCGCCGGAGTGGGCGGCGGGGCGGACCATCCGGCGGGCGCGTTCTGCCGCATGAGCGAGGCCTCCAACGGCAAGGACACGACCACCGGCCACTGGGAGATCGCCGGGCTCATATCCGAGAGCCCGTTCCCGACCTACCCCGACGGCTTCCCGGACGACGTCGTCAAGGCCATAGAAAAGCTCACCGGCCGCGGAGTGCTGTGCAACAAGCCGTACTCCGGCACCGAGGTCATAAAGGACTACGGCGGGAAGCACATGAAGACCGGCGACCTGATCGTATACACGTCGGCCGATTCCGTGCTGCAGATAGCCGCCCACGAGGACGTCATCCCCGTGCCCGAGCTCTACCGCATCTGCGAGGACGTAAGGGAGCTCATGACCGGCAGGCACGCGGTCGGCAGGATCATAGCCAGGCCCTTCGAGGGCGAGTGGCCTTACCGTCGCACGCCCCGCAGGCACGACTTCTCGCTGAGGCCTCCTAAGACCACGGTCATAGACCGGCTGGAGGAGGCGGGGCTCGACCGCATCTCCGTCGGAAAGATATACGACATATTTGCCGGGAAGGGCTTTTCCGAGAGCGAGTGCAACCGCACCGTGAGCAACGCCGACGGCATGGCAAAGACTATGGAGATCGCCTCCCGCAATTTCCGCGGCCTGTGCTTCGTGAACCTGGTCGATTTCGACTCCTCTTACGGCCACCGCAACGACGTCGCCGGCTATGCCGCCGCCATGACGGAGTTCGACCGCT
Source organism: Clostridiales bacterium (assembly GCA_016281895.1). Lineage (GTDB taxonomy): Bacteria > Bacillota > Clostridia > Oscillospirales > CAG-272 > CAG-390. The sequence goes on along the minus strand of JAEEJM010000092.1, from coordinate 11,653 downwards.
GGCTCGGGGACTTCCTGCCGAAGCTGCGCAGGGACGACCTGCTCATCATAACGGCCGACCACGGCTGCGACCCCTCGACTGCGTCCACCGACCACTCCAGGGAATACACGCCCATGGTCTGCTTCGGGGCCTCCGTAAGGGCCGGAGTCGATCTCGGCACCAGGTCCACCTTCGCGGACATAGGGGCCACTGTGCTCGAGGCCCTCGGCGTCGGGCAGGGCGACACCGCCGGGACGAGCTTCCTCGGACAGATCGTCGCGCCGGTCTCCGACGGCGATCTTATGAAGGCGGCCGCCGCGGCAAGGGGCGGATCGTACTCGCCTTATTCCCGCTTCAGCGTCGGAGCGGCGCTGCTGGGCAGATCGGGCAGGGTCTACACCGGCTGCAACATCGAGAACGCGGCCTTCACGCCGTCCGTCTGCGCCGAGAGAGTCGCCCTCTTCAAGGCCGTCAGCGAGGGCGAGAGAGACTTCGACGCCATAGCGGTGTGCGGCGGCGGAGGCGTCCGCCCGGCCGCGATGTGCCCGCCCTGCGGCGTCTGCAGGCAGGCCCTGGCCGAGTTCTGCGGGCCGGACTTCAGGGTCATCCTCGGCCGGCCGGGCAAGCCCGTCGCGTACAGGCTCGGGGAGCTGCTGCCGGAGGCCTTCACTCCGAAGAACCTGTGAGCCTTTGGGCGATTTTCACAAAATAATCACGGTTTCTTCTGCATTGACACACATATAATCAAGTGTTATAATTATTGTGCATAAAAACGGAGCGGAGCTCCCGTATTAAGGAGAAAAGCATGAAGAAGTTTCTTAGCGCGCTTATCGCGGCCGTAATGATCCTGGGCTGCCTGGCCGTCGCCTCCTGCGGAGGCAAGACCTACGAGATCGCCGTCGTCACCGACGTCGGCCAGCTCATGGACAAGGGCTTCAACCAGGGCACCTACGAAGGCGCCAAAGAGTACGCCGAAGCCAACAAGATCACCTACAAGTACTACCAGCCCGCCAACGGCTCCAACGCAAACGACGAGGACCGCATCGCCGCCATGAACATGGCGGTCAACAACGGCGCCAAGGTCATCGTCACCCCCGGCTACCTCCAGGAAAACGCCATCAAGACGGTCGCCGCCGCCCACCCCGAAGTGAAGTTCATATTCATCGACGGCTGGAACCTCGGCCTCGACAACGTCGTGGGAGTCTCCTATAAGGAGCAGGAGTCCGGCTACCTGGCCGGCTACGCCGCCGTCATGGAAGGCTACACCAAGCTCGGTTACACCGGCGGAGGCGGCGGATCCAATCCCGCCTGCAACCGCTACGGATTCGGCTTCGTTCAGGGCGCCGCGGCAGCCGCCAAGGCCAAGAACGCCAACATCACCGTCAAGTACAGCTACCAGAACGGCACCAACTTCTCCGCGTCCGACGCCCTCCAGAGCCAGATCTCCGGCTGGTACCAGAACGGCACCGAGGTCGTCTTCTCCTGCGGCGGATCCATGTTCGACTCCGTGAAGGCCGCTGCCTCCACCTTTGAGAACGCCAGGATCGTCGGCGTCGACGTCGACCAGTCCTATGAGTCCGACCGCGTCATCACCTCCGCCACCAAGGGCCTGGCCACCTCGGTCAAGCTCATGCTCGCCAAGTTCTACGAGAACAAGTTCGAGGCCGGAGGAGTCGTCCTCGGCGCGTCCGACGACGCGACCGGCCTGCCGGAAGAGACCTTTGCCAAGACCATGAAGACCTGGAAGCTCGACGAGTACAAGGCCCTGTACGCCCAGATCAAGGACGGCACCCTCGTTCCCGCCGACGAGACTCCCACCGACGCCAACAGCGCCGAATGGCTCAACAAGTGGCTCACTGACAACGGCTACACCAACGTGACCATCGACTTCGAATAAGATAAGATCCGCGGCACCGCAAAACAATGATCGACTGGGCTGTTAGAAAACTCGGCTTAGGGTTTTTTAACAGCCCTGTTTCGGGAATCGGGAACAACACGGAAAAAGCGGCGCGCGAGTGCGCCGCGACATGGTTTTGAAAAGCGGCGGCGCACGGGCGCCGCGACATGGTTTTCGGGAGGAGAGCATATGGACCGGACAGCAGTGACGGTCGGGCAGCCGGAAGAGCCGTACGTCATAGAGATGCGCAACATAACGAAGCGCTTTCCGGGCATAGTCGCCAACGACGGCATAACGCTGCAGCTGAGAAGGGGCGAGATCCACGCCCTGCTCGGCGAGAACGGCGCGGGTAAGTCCACCCTTATGTCGGTGCTCTTCGGCCTCTACAAGGCCGAGGAGGGCGAGATATACAAGGACGGCGTGAAGGTCGAGATCCGCGACCCGAACGACGCGACCGCCCTCGGCATCGGCATGGTCCACCAGCACTTCAAGCTGGTCGACGTGTTCACGGTGCTGGACAACATAATACTCGGCGCCGAGACGACCCGCTTCGGGTTCCTCAGCTCCGCCGAGGCCAGAAAAAAGGTCACGGAGCTCTCCGAGCGCTACGGGCTTCTGGTCGATCCGGACGCCAGGATAGAGGACATAACGGTCGGCATGCAGCAGAGGGTCGAGATCCTCAAGATGCTGTACCGCGACAACGAGGTGCTCATCTTCGACGAGCCCACCGCGGTCCTCACCCCGCAGGAGATCACGGAACTCATGGCCATAATGAGGAACCTTGCCGCCGAGGGCAAGTCTATCCTCTTCATATCGCACAAGCTCAACGAGATAATGGAGGTCTCCGACAGATGCACCGTCCTTCGCAAGGGCCGCAAAGTCGGGACCGTGGACACCGCGTCGACGACCAAGGAGGAGCTCTCCGGCATGATGGTCGGGCGCGAGGTCAAATTCGCCGTCGACAAGGACCCGGCAGTGCCCGGCGAGACGGTGCTGGAAATCGAAAACATGTGCGTCCGCAGCAAGCTGCATAAGAGGGACGCCGTTCATAACGTATCGTTCAGTGTCCGCGCCGGCGAGATCGTCTGCATAGCCGGCATCGACGGCAACGGACAGACCGAGCTCGTGTACGGACTCACGGGGCTTGCCCCGGTCGAGAGCGGGCGCATCGCCCTCGGAGGCAGGGACATAACGGACGTCTCCGTAAGGAGGCGGTCGCTTGCCGGCATGAGCCACATTCCCGAGGACCGCCACAAGCACGGCCTGGTCCTCGACTTCACGCTGGAGCAGAACATGGTGCTGCAGCGCTATTTCGAGCCGGAGTTCAGCCGCCGCGGCTTCATCCGCTTCAGGGAGGTCCGCGAGTACTCCGACAGGATAGCGGAGGAGTTCGACGTGAGGTCCGGCCAGGGCGCGGAGACGGTCGCCCGCAACATGTCCGGCGGCAACCAGCAGAAGGCCATAGTGGGCCGCGAGATGGACCGCAGGCACTCGCTGCTCGTCGCCGTGCAGCCGACGCGCGGGCTCGACGTGGGCGCCATAGAGGCCATCCACAAGCGCATAGTGAAGCAGAGGGACGACGGCTGCGCGGTGCTGCTGGTATCGCTCGAGCTCGAGGAGGTCATGAACCTTTCCGACCGCATCCTCGTGATGTACGAGGGTGAGATCGTCGGCGAGTTCGACCCGAAGCGCGTGACGGTCGGCGAGCTCGGGCTTTACATGGCCGGAGCAAAGAGAGACGCCGCCGGCGGGAAGGAGGCAGGCTCCGATGAGTGAGAACCGGAAAAACGCGCAGATCCACGCGGGCGCCGGAGGGTCGCAGATCCCAGCGGCTGGCGGCGGAGACGGTACCGGGAGCGGCGGGATTGGCGGGACCGGCGGGAAAAACGTATTCCGCAGGCTGACGGAAAGGATACGGGGCGGCACGCTGCTGTCGTCGCTCGTGTGCATCGCCTGCGGCATACTGCTCGGCTTCGCGGTGCTGCTCCTGCTGGCGATCTTCACGCCGTCCATACCGGTCGGCGAGGCCTTCAGGGGCCTCGGCATAATCCTCGGCGGCCCGTTCGCCTCCGGGCGCGGGGGAGACATCGCCTTCACCCTCGGCGAGATGCTGTTCGAGGCGACACCTCTAATGATGACCGGCCTTGCCGTGGCCGTCGCCTTTAAGAACGGCCTGTTCAACATAGGCGCGCCCGGCCAGTATCTCATGGGCATAATGGGCTCCGTTATGGTGGCGCTCAGCTTCCCGACGGACGGATCCAACGCCTTCCTGGGATGGATCCTGGCCCTCCTGACCGGCACTCTGCTCGGAGTGTTGTGGGGCATGATCCCCGGCTTCTTCAAGGCCTTCCTCGGCGTGAACGAGGTCATAGTCTGCATAATGACCAACTGGATAGCCGCCAACGTCGTCAGCTGGGCGTTCAAGGACAGCGTGTTCCTGAACGTCGGCGGAGGGAAGACGGCCTACACGCTGAAGACGGCGGAGAACGGCATCGCCACCCCTAAGCTCGGCCTCGACAGGCTCTTCCCGGGCTCAAACATCGACATGGGGATACTCATTGCCGTGGCCGCGGCCGTCGTGCTTTACATCGTCATCAACAAGACGACCTTCGGCTACGAGCTCAAGGCCTGCGGCGCCAACCGCGAGGCCGCAAGGTATGCCGGAATGAGCGTCAGGCGCAACATAATGCTGTCCATGATGATATCCGGCGGGCTGGCCGCAATGGGCGCCTGCCTTTACATACTGAACGGCAACATCGAGTTCGCCTGGGAGACCTACGCGAGGCTGCCCGACACCGGCTTCAACGGAATACCGGTCGCCCTGCTGGCCACCAGCGACCCGATAGGCGTCATATTCAGCTCGCTCTTCCTGCGGTACATAGGGAAGGGCGGATACAACCTGGCCGGCTACACGATGTTCAACGAATACGTGTCCGACCTAATAGTGGCTCTGATCATCTACTTTGCCGGCTTTGCGAGCTTCATACGCATGTTCATGCCGCAGGTCGCGGGCTTCTTCGCCGGACTTGCCGGAAGGCGTAAGAAGGCTGCCGGCGGGGCCGTACAGGCCGGAGGCGGGACCGTCCCGGACGGCGGGCCGTCGGATCCCCCGGGCGGGCAGAAAGCCGGACAGGCCGGCGAAGCGGACGGCGGACCGTCCGCGGACGGGGAAGGAGGCAGCGCGAAATGATCTTCCTGATACAGCAGACGTTCATATGCACCATACCTCTCCTTATCGTCGCCATGGCCGGCATGTTCTCGGAGCGCTCCGGCATCATCAACATAGCTCTTGACGGGATCATGATCTTCGGCGCCTTCGGAGGTGCCGTCACGGTCTACGCGTTCATAAAGACGGGCGCGCTGGCGGACTCGCCGCAGCTGATATATATCGTCGGCATGCTGGTGTCCGCCGCGGCCGGGGCGCTGTTCTCGGCCCTGCTGGGGCTGGCGGCCATCAGGCTGCGCTCGGACCAGACCATCGCCGGCACGGCGCTGAATATGCTGGCGCCCGCCGTCGTGCTGCTCATAATCAAGATCTTCTTCATGCAGGACAAGCTCGTCATGCCCACGCTGCCGGGAGGGCTCTCGCTCACCTTCGTGCTTATCGACAACGACCTTCCGGGCTTCCTGCAGGCCTTCTTCAGCCGGGCTTACATATCGACGTACATAGTCCTCGGGCTGTATATCGCCCTGTCGGTGCTGCTGTACAAGACCCGCTTCGGTCTGCGGATGAGGGCCTGCGGCGAGCATCCTCAGGCGGCCGACAGCGCCGGTATCAACGTCCACCGCATGAGATACGCCGGCACGCTGATCTCGGGGGCCCTGGGGGGCCTCGGAGGCTTCATCTACATCACCACCTCGGCCGGAGGGACGGCCGGCGGCACGGTGGCCGGAATGGGCTTCCTGGCCATTGCCATAATGATCTTCGGCAACTGGAAGCCGGTCGGCATTGCCCTCGGGTCTTTCCTGTTCGGCCTGCTGCGCTGCGTCGGTTCGTCCTACGCGTCGCTTGACATCAACGGCGACGGGGTCTTCATGCTCAAGGACCTCGGCCTGCCGATGTACTTCTACAACATAATCCCTTACGCCGCGGTGCTCGTCGTCCTCATGTTCACGGCGGGAAAATCCAGGGCGCCTAAGGCGGAGGGCATCCCGTACGACAAGGGCATGCGCTGAAAAATGGCAAAGCTGTATTTCAAATACGGGGTCATGGGCTGCTCCAAGACCGCCCAGGCCCTCATCACCAAGTTCAACTACGAGGAGCGGGACATGAAGACCCTGCTCCTGAAGCCCTCGACCGACACCCGCGACGGCGTGCACACCCTGCGCTCGCGCATAGGGCTGACCGCCGAGGCGCTGTGCGTGCCGCCTGACCGCGACATCTTCAGGATGTACACGGACAGTTACATGGACAGGCAGGTCGTCATCGTGGACGAGTGCCAGTTCCTCACCCCCGAGCAGGTCGACCAGCTCGGCATGATATGCATGGAGTACGACGTCCCCTGCCTGTGCTTCGGGCTGGCGACGGACTTCCTTACGCACCTGTTCCCGGGCAGCAGGCGTCTGTTCGAGATAGCCGAGTCGGTCAGCGAGATCAAATCGGTCTGCCGCTGCGGGGCCAAGGCCACCGTCAACGCCAGGCTCGACGACAACGGCAACGTCCTGTACTCCGGCGAGCAGATATGCCTCGGCGGCAACGAGCGCTACACGGCCATGTGCCGCAAGTGCTGGCTGCGCATCAAGGCCGAGCAGGAGTCGGGCAAGATCGTCTTCGGCAAATGAAAGGACGGGTGAGAGCCTGATGCCGGAATTCGAAACTCTGTCGCCCGGACTAGCCGCCCGCCTGAGGGAGGACCGGGCCGCGGGAAGGATGTCGCCATACGCCTGCGGGGCGGTCGACGCGGTCAGGAGGGCTCCGCTGCCCGACGGCGGCGACTCCGCCTGGAGGTCGTCCTTCGTAAGGGACACCGAGACCGTCATGCACTGTCCGTTTTACAACCGCTACGCGGACAAGACGCAGGTGTTCTCGTTCTACAAGAACGACGACATAACGAGGCGCGGTCTGCACGTCCAGCTCGTGTCCCGCATATCCAGGGTCATAGGCGGGGCCCTCGGTCTCAACACCGACCTGATCGAGGCCATAGCCCTCGGGCACGACATAGGCCACACGCCGTTCGGCCACGCCGGTGAGAAGGTGCTGGACGAGCTGTACTATTACCACGCGGGCAAGCACTTCGCCCACAACATACAGTCGGTCCGGGTGCTCGACCGCATCTTCCCGTACGGCCTGAGCCTCCAGGTGCTGAACGGCATCGCCGCTCATAACGGCGAGATCGAGCAGAGCCGATACCGGCCCGCTCCGCTGGCCGGCTTCGACGAGTTCGATTCGCAGATCGAGGCCTGCTACCGGGATCCGTCGAAGATACTGAAGCTCGTGCCGTGCACGCTCGAGGGCTGCGTCGTTCGCGTGTCGGACATCATCGCCTACCTCGGAAAGGACCGCCAGGACGCCGAGAGGGCGGGGACGCTGCCGCCCGGGACGTTCGAGACAGGCCTCATCGGCTCGGACAACTCTGAGATCATAAACAACCTCATCGTCAACATCATTGAGAACAGCTACGGCAGGCCTTACATCGCCATGGACGACGTGCATTTTGCCGCCATGAGCAGGGCAAAAGAGGAGAACTACCGCCTCATCTACGGCAACCCGGAGGTCCGCAGCCGCATCGACAGCAAGATAGTTCCGCTGATGTCGGTCATATACGAGCACATCGTCGGCGCCCTGCGCGCGCACGACCGCTCGTCGCCGGTATACACCCACCACATAAACTACGTCAATATGGCGGGGCTCGGGCGAGGGCGGCCGTACGGGGAGGAGAGCCCGGACGACATCGCCGTCGACTACATAGCAAGCATGACGGACGACTACTTCGTCGACTTCTACAACCACCTCTGCCCCGGAAGGACCGCGGACATAAACTATATCGGATACTTCGACGCCTGAGGCTGACGCCATCAGGACGGCGATCCGGAAGGCCGCGGACTCCGGACAGGACGGGGAGATACCTCTGCGGGGCCGCAGACCTCGGACCGGACGGGGAGACGCCGCGCGGGTACGCTTCCCGCGGACAACGACAGGACAAATAATTCACACCGAAAGGCATAAGACAATGAAAAAGACAACTTTGAGAAAATACGCCCGTCTCATAGCCGGGACCGGCGCAAACGTCCAGAAGGGCCAGGGGGTCGTGCTCACCGCCTCCGTCGACCAGTACGAGTTCGCGACCACGGTCGCCGAGGAGTGCTACCGCCGCGGGGCGTCGTACGTCCGCATCGAGTGGTCGCACCAGCCCGTGACCCGACTGAACTACAGGTACATGAGCCTGAAGAACCTCTCCACCGTCGAGAAGTGGCAGGAGGAGAAGATCAAACACATGTCCGAGACCCTGCCGGCCAGGATCTACCTCGTCAGCGACGATCCCGACGGCCTCAAGGGCGTCAACATGGAGAAGATGCAGAAGGCCAGGATGGCCACCTATCCCGTGCTGAAGCCCTACATCGACGCCATGGAGAACAAGCACCAGTGGACGATCGCGGCCTGCCCGTCCGAGGCCTGGGCCAAGAAGGTCTTCCCGGAGCTCAAGAAGAACCAGGCGGTCGAGGAGCTCTGGAAGGCCATCCTCTCCGCGTGTCGCGTGACCGACGGCAACGATCCCGAGGTCGAGTGGATGAAGCACAACGAGTCCTTCCGCAGGCGCTGCGAATGGCTCAACTCCAGGCGCTTCGACTACGTCACTTACAAGAGCAAGAACGGCACCGATTTCAAGTGCGAGCTCATTCCCGTCGGCCGCTGGAACGGCGGCGGCGAGACCACCAAATCCGGCATATTCTTCAACCCGAACCTCCCGACCGAGGAGATATTCACGAGCCCCATGGCGGGCAGGTGCGAGGGCAAACTCGTCGCCACTAAGCCCCTCTCTTCTCAGGGTCAGCTGATCGAGAACTTCTGGATCCGCTTCGAGGACGGAAAGGCCGTCGAGTGGAAGGCCGAAAAGGGGCAGGAGGTCCTTGACCGCATGCTCAACATGGACGAGGGAGCGCGCAAGCTCGGCGAGCTCGCCCTCATCCCCTGCGACAGCCCCATCAACAACAGCGGCATACTCTTCTACGAGACGCTGTTCGACGAGAACGCGTCGTGCCACGTCGCCCTCGGCCGCGGCTTCAACGACTGCATAGAAGGCTTTATGGACAAGACGAACGAGGAGTGCCAGGCGCTGGGCATCAACGACAGCATGATCCACGTCGACTTCATGATCGGCGCCCCCGATCTCAAGATAACCGGATACAAGGACGGGAAGGCCACCCCGATCTTCGTCAAGGGCGGCTGGGCGGAATAAGGCCGTGATATCCAGAGCAGACAGAGCCAGGCAGTTTCTGCCGTTCGACGCCATGAAGGGCCTTTCGGAGGCGCTCCGCGAGCGGGAGGAGCGGCACTGCCGGGAGGAGCGCCTCGAGCTGTCCGAAGAGGCGGCCGAGGAGCTGTCGCGCAGCCTGTCGGAGCTCGAGCCGGGCATGCCCGTAAGAGTGCGCTGCTGGTACGAGTACCGCAACGTCACCCTGCGCGGGACCGTGACCGCCGTCGACGCCGGCGGCAGGAAGCTGGTCCTCAGCGGGCACGCCATCCCGTTCGCCAACATCTACGAAATTACGCCCGTCGCGGGCGCGTGAGCGCCGCGGCGGAACAGAACCGGCGCCCGGACGAGCTGAATCGCCGCCGGGCGGAACAGAACCGACGCCCGGACGAGCTGAATCGCCGCCGGGCGGTGAGAGGCATCCAATGGCAAACTACAGAAACGTAAGGGTAAACGAGGCCACGATGAAGGCGCTGTCCGTCATCGTCCGCGAGGTGAAAGATCCGAGGATATCGGACAACTTCGTCAGCATAACCGGAGCCGAGGTCTCGCCCGATCTCAAATACGCCAAGATCTACTGGTCGACGCTGGTCTCCGGCGCCGAAAAGGAGAAGGAGATCTCGCAGGGGCTCAAGTCCGCGAAAGGCTTTCTCCGCAAGAGGCTCGCGGAGGAGCTCGACCTGCGCCAGACGCCGGAGCTCAGCTTCTGCGTCGACCGCTCAGCGGCCAACAGCGCCCACATCTCCGCCCTGCTGCGAAGCATCGGGGAAGGGGAAAAATGAAAAACGGCCGTCAAAGGCCCGCCGACGGCGGAGGATTCTCCGAACTGACCTTCGACGCCATGACGCACTACCTGTACCGGTATGCCGGAGAGGGGCCGCTGGCGCTCATCGCCCACACGCGGCCCGACGGGGACTGCATAGGTTCGGCCTTCGCCATGCGCGCGCTGCTCGAGGCCATAGGCTGCCGCAGCCGGGTCGTATGCGCGGACAGGCTGCCTGCCAGGCTGAGGTTCATCGCCCGGGGAGCCCAGGACGAGATCGAGGCGGGGACGGCCAAAGGAGACTTCGCACCCGGGGCGGGGAACAGGGCGGTCGCCATCGACGTCGCGGCGCCGTCGCAGCTGGGGAGCCTCGAGGGACAGTACGACATAGTGCTGGTCCTCGACCACCACCGCTGCTCCTTGCCCGTGGCCGACAGGTATCTTGACAGCACGGCCGCCGCGACGGGCGAGATCGTATGGCGCATAGCCAGGAGCTGGCTCAGGGCGGGGCTGATAGAGTCCATCCCGCGCGAGGTATCCGAGGCCGTTTACGCGGCCATCAGCTCGGATACGGGCTGCTTCCGATACTCGAACGTCACGGCGGCCACGCACAGGATCGCCGCGAAGCTGATCGGGGAGATACCCGACCACGCCGAGATCGACCGGCTCCTGTTCGAGGTCCGTACGGAGGGCAGGATCAGGGCCGAAAAGGCCGCGCTCGACGCGCTGCGGCTTTACGGCGGGGGGCGCATCGCCGTCTGCCCCATGAGTCGCGAGACCGTAGCCTCGCTCAGCATCGAGTACGAGGATCTGGACGCCCTGATCGACGTAGCAAGGTCGGCCGGAGGGGCGGAACTGGCCTTCTCGGTGCGCGAGGAGGGGGACGGCGTCTACCGGGTCTCGGCAAGGTCGAACGCCGACGCCGACGTGGCCGCGCTGTGCGCGGGCTTCGGAGGCGGAGGACACACAAGGGCGGCCGGGTGCGTCATTGAGGCGGCCTCGCTGGACGCGGCCGTCGACATTCTTCTCTCGGAGGCGGGAAAGCTGCTTGCCGGCAAAGGCGGGGAGCGCACAGTCACCGGGGCACGCGAATGATCCGCGGCCCCGGTTTTGTTTTCCTTAAACGGAAAACGGACCGCAAAACGGCTGAAAAGCGGCAAAATTTTTCCGTTTCAGGAAGAAAAGACGCGAAAAAGTGTTGACAAAATGTGAATGAGAGGTTATAATATTGTTGACGAGGCACCCGGACGGAGGGCGGACGGCCCGAAGCCGCACGGAACGGGAGCCTGACGGACAAGAATCATAATCGAAAGGTCAGGATATAAAAATGGCAGCAACCAGAAAACCCGAAAAGCCGGTCCAGACGGACGAGGCCTCCGCAAGAAAGGCGGCCCTGGCCACGGCTCTGAAGCAGATCGAGCGCGATTTCGGCTCCGGCGCCGTCATGAGGCTCGGGGAGAACGCGCATATGGAGGTCCAGGCGGTCCCCACCGGGTCCATGTCGCTGGACATTGCGCTCGGCATCGGCGGCCTGCCCCGCGGCAGGATCACCGAGATATACGGCCCGGAATCGTCCGGTAAGACGACCGTCGCCCTACACGT
>JAEEJM010000007.1 GCA_016281895.1 Clostridiales bacterium | reverse complement strand
GCCGGCCGCAAGACCCGCCCAGCCCGCACAGGCTCCGGCCAGGCCGGCCCAGCCCGCCCAGGCTCCCGTAAGGCCCGCGGCCCAGCAGCCCGCCGCCCAGGCGCAGAACCAGGCCGACGACACCGAAAACTTCGATTCCATAATGGAGATGCTGCGCAGCCGCAAGCCGCGCGACGATTTCCAGCACAAGCGCTGAGTCCGCAGGCCGGGCGAAGCCTCCGCTCCGGAGCTTCGCCGCGCGCGGACGGACCGCAAGAGCGGAGTGTTGCTACTGACGCTTTTGAGTATGCGTGTGAGAGTGCTTTTTCCAGGAATTATTATGATTATCATCGGAGTAATTTCAAGCCGTTCTTTGATGCGGGCAATATGTACATCACTTACGACGCGGCGAACAACGAATGCAGCAGAGTGACAGACTATAATCATCATTGAAACGGAAGGAGGAGCTGAAATGAAGAAGAATCTGTTTTTTATAACGATCGCGGCGCTGTCCCTGTCCGTGTTTCTCTCACTGTCCGGATGCTCCGAACCGGCTCGGATGAAAAAATACACCGCGTATGCCGTCGGACTTGGAGCAAGCGAGGGAGGACAGTCCGGCACTGTCGAAGGAATCAGATTCTATGAAAGCAACACCGACGAGTTGCAGGAACCGGAGAAAAAAACAATAACGGTATCGTTTCTCGGCAGTGAGTATGTGGCAGAATACGATCAGACCGGTCCATTGAGTCTGTACGGAGCACACTATGAATATATTACCCCTGAAAAAGATAGAATTCAAGTCAGCTCGTCAGGAGATATCGTTGAGTTCCATTCCCGTCTGTGCGAATCATATTATATCGATGCATACACATGCAGTGAGGAGGAGGGAGAAAGGATCAAGGCCAGAGCGGTGGAAGTCGCGAGCGAATGGGTTCGCGAGATATACGGGGACAGTCTGGCGTCTGAATACTCGCCCAGCGCGTCCAATATTATTACAAGCAATACGCTCTGGGTCCGCTTCAGGGCGGATCCCACTCCGGGGCCGGATCTGCCGTACAGGTATATGCCCGGACAAATAACATTTTGTATGACGATCGATTGCAGACTTCTGGACTATTATTCAAGCGAAACAATAGAAAAATACAAAGATAAAAAAGTTCCGGACGATTTCACCCTTGACACCGTAAGGGAGATCGTAAGCAGGATGGCGACCGACAGCAGCACCAGGATCGAACTGCGGTGCGACGCCGACGATTCATACAGCAAACAGTTCGACGTGATTCCCCTTATGGACGGACGGCTGGTTTGCAGGACCTACGTTTATGTGAACGGAAACACCGAAAACAGAGTTGAGGTGGTCATTCCGCTGGAGTGATCTTCAGGAGAATAAATGAGGCTGCCGCTTCGCGGCCAATGAAGTGCCTGCGGGGCGGAAATGAAGAAGTGAAGACGCCGGCGAGCCGGCGGATGAAGAGATGAAGAAACCTCTGAAAAAGATACTAGTTCTTATCGCGGGCATTGCCGGCGCCCTGCTGGTCACAGTGCTCCTTGCCGCGTTTTTCTGGTTCAGTACCGAAGCCGGTCAGGAGTGGTGGAAAAAGATGCACCCGCCCGCTGTTGAAAAACCGGTCGTCTATTTCTATCCGAAGGAGCGGACCGATGTGACGGTCGTGTTTGCCGCGCCCGGGAGCCTTACCGTTTCCTATCCCGAATACCGGGACGGCTGGTCTTTCACGGCAGCGCCCGACGGGACGCTCGAATGCGAAGGAAAGGAATACCCTTATCTTTACTACGAGACGAGCGCGGCGGTCGGATTCGGAGAGCGCGGGTTTACAGTCCCTCGCGGGGAAACGGTCCGTTTCCTTGAAGAAAAGCTTGCCGCGATGGGGTTCAACCGTCGCGAGGCGACCGATTTCATAACTTACTGGCTCCCGAGGCTGGAAGCGAACGAATGCAACCGCATCGAGTTCGTGACGGGGGAGGAGGCCGACGCGCTCGTCCCGCTTAAGATCACGCCCGAGCCCGACAGTATTCTGAGGGTGTTCATGATCTTCGCCCCCTGCGACGGGACTCTGGAACTTGAGCCTCAGGTCCTGCCCGTTCTGTCCAGAGAGGGCTTCACCGTCCTGGAATGGGGCGGTGTCGAACTGAGCGGCGGCCGCTGACGGAAGGCGGAGACGCGGAAAAACGGCAGCATCCGGCGTTTTGCCGGTGCTGCCGTTTTGATATGCGCTCGGCATGCGCGATTACTTGGCGGTGGAAACTTTCTTACGAGGGGCGGCCTTTACAGCCCCCTTTTTTGCTTTTTCCTCCCGGGCGCCCGCGCGCGGGCGCAAAAAGAGTTGATTTGACGGTTGAGGTATGATAAAATAAAGAAAACGTGGCGGTCGGCGCGCCCCGGCCGACGCCGGACGCGCGGCCGGAGCAGACCGGTCCGCGCGGGCGGAAGAAAGAATCCGGGAGGACTTTTTTATGAACGTCTTTGAATTCGCCGAACTGCTGAAGAGCCCGCAGAGGAAGCGGGTCATCCTCGACACGGACACCTTCAACGAGGTCGACGACCAGTTCGCGCTGGCCTATGCCATGCTCTCGCCCGAGAGCGTCGATCTGCTCTCCGTCAACGCCGCGCCTTACGTCGCGAAGACCGCGTCGACCCCGGCCGAAGGCTCCGAAAAAAGCTACGGCGAGATCCTTCACATAATGGAACTCACCCGGCCGGACGCCGGGATCCCGGCCTTCCGGGGCTCCGCGCACTTTCTGTCGGCCCCGGACCGGGCCGAGGAGTCCGAGGCCTGCGACAACATCGTCCGCACCGTGAACGGCACCGACGGACCGGTGGTCATCATCGCCGTCGGGGCGCTCACCAACGTCGCGTCGGCGCTCATCAGGGACCCTGGCCTTGCCGGCAGGACGGCGGTGATATGGCTCGGAGGCCACTCGCTCGACTGGCCCCACACCAGGGAGTTCAACCTGTGGGGCGACCCAGTCGCCGCCCGCGCCGTCTTCGACAGCGGAG
>JAEEJM010000091.1 GCA_016281895.1 Clostridiales bacterium | reverse complement strand
GGATCAGGCGGAATACTACCACAAGATGGACAGCAACAGCATCATCTTCTGCATCGCCAAGCTTTCGGGCATCGACGCGCAGAAGACCGTCAACATCCTCGACTACTGGGGCTACGTCGCCTCCTCCACGTCCATGGAGGCCTACTACGAGCTCACGCTCAAGATAAAGAGGGCCAGCGACCCGACCACGGCCGAGATGCTCGACACGGTCAAGGCCTCCATAGCCTACCCGATCTCCGACCTGTTCACCAGCGGATCCTATAAGATCGACGTCGGCGCCCTCGTGAACGACGCCAGCACCACGAGCGTGGCCAAGGCCTGGTCGGCCCATCAGAAGAGCATAGGCCTGACGATAAAGAGGGTCATGACGAAGCTGGGAGAGCTCGAGGACTGACCCGCACACAGACAGAGAACGGTGGATAACATGAAAAGACATTCCGGGATCTTCACTCTGATAATAGCCGTCATTATGCTGATCTCCGCGCTCTTTACGTCCGCCTGCGGGAACGATCCCTCCGAAGGCGGAGGAACGACCGCGGGAGCCGGAGAAGTCCAGCCCCCCGAAGACCGGTCGACCGAACCCGCGGAGACAGAGCCGCAGTTCTCGACCGCCAAGTACGGCGGGACCGACTGGGTCGTCTACATGCGCAGCCAGACCGAGACCAACTACCCCAGCAAATACGTCATTCCCTCCGAGGACGCGAGCGACCTCATAAGCACCGAGGCGGTCAGGAGGAACCAGATGACCGAGGACCGCTTCGACATCAGGATCGTCGCCATCGAGAAGTCCCATCCGTACAAGTCCGTGATCAAGGACATCCAGGGCGGCGAGGCCGTCTACGACGTCGTCCTCGATCAGCGCTGCTACCTCGGCCCGCTCGGCCTGGACGGGGCGCTGGTCAACCTCAACACCCTGGACGCGGACTATGACACCCACTGGTGGGACGGCAAGGCCGCCGACGGCTACTCCGTCAAGGGCAGGCTCTTCGTCATTCCCAACGACGCGTCCGTGTCCAACCTCGGAGGCGTGCGGTTCTTCTATTTCAACAAGGAAGTGCTTGAGAACTTCCGCCTCACGAGCCCGTACGAGTACGCCGCCAGGAACGAGTGGGTGCTCGACAACTTCATCACCATGGTGAGGTCGGTCTCGGCGCCCAACGCGGACGGATCGCTCGGCGTGTACGGCTTAGTCAACGAGGAGGGAGCCGTGCGCAACGCCATGCTGGTGGGCTGCGGCATCCCGTGGCTCACCAAGATCGACGAGGAGACCATAGAGTGCCAGGTCGGCACGGCCTACGCCGATAGGACGCAGGTTTACTTCGACAAGCTCAAAGTCATGGTGGCGGACAAGAACTGCTGCATCGACTTCGACACCGCGCACTCCATGGATCCCGAGGGAGCCTCCTCTTTCAAGAACATGTTCCAGCACTGCAGAGGGCTCTTTGCCGAGGGGCACTTCCTCTTCGTCCACACCAACATGAACGTCGCCTGGCAGTTCACCGACATGGCCAAGGGCTTCGGCGTCATAATGAACCCCAAGCTCAACTCCGACCAAGAGGAGTACTGCCATATGATGGACGAGAACTGCATCATATTCGGCATACCCATGTTCCCGGGCGTCGACTACCAGAAGGCCATAGACATCATGGACTACTGGGGTTACGTGTCCTCCTCCACCTCCATGGAGGCGTTCTACGAGATCACGCTTAAGGCAAAGCGCGCCAGCGATCCCACCGCCGCCGAGATGCTGGACACCGTCAAGGCGTCCATCAACTACACCATGGCGGAGGTCTACGCGAACGGCACGTACTCCATCAACGTCGAGGATTACGTCTCCGCCGCCTACAGCGGCAACGTGACGAGGGCCTGGAACTCGTACAAGAAGATGATCAACAGCAGCATAAACAAAGTCATGACTAAGATCGACGCCCTCGGCTGACGGGCTCGAAAACGGATCAAAAAAACGAATCAGCAAAGGAGAGTATTTGTCAATGAAAGGTGAACGCAGGATACTGCCGCTGACGCTTGCCGTCATCATGCTACTTATTCCGGTCATGCTTGCCGCATGCGCCGGTGGCAGGGTCGGAGACACAACCACGGCCGGGGGCTCGCCCGCCGGTCAGCAGGAAGACCCCGGATCGTTAGACGTCAGCACCGACCCGGCCGAGACGGAGCCCTCCTTCCGCTTCTTCGACCGCGGCGGCGCCAACTTCACGGTCTATCAGAGAAGCCAGACCGAAAACGACTATCCCGGAAAGTACATCGTCCCGTCCGAGGACAGCAGCGACGTCATAAGCGAGGCGGCGGTCAGACGCAACCTGATGGTACAGGAAGCGTTCAACACCGTCATATGCGCCATCGAGGTCCAGAACCCGTACAAGACCGTCATCCAGGACATAAACAGCGGATCGGACGATCTGTACGACATCATCCTGGACCGCCGCAGGTACGTCGCCCCTCTGTGCATCGACGGAGCTCTCGTGAACCTCAACAGGTATGAGACCGACTTCACCACGCACTGGTGGGACGCCAAGGCCGCGTACACCTACTCCGCCGCCGGCAAGCTCTTCGTGATGCCGAACGACGTCTCCATCGCCAACCTGGGCGGCGCAAGGTTCTTCTACTTCAACAAGGCGGTGCTCGAGGACTTCCACCTGACGAGCCCCTATGAGTACGAAGAGAAGAACGAGTGGACGCTCGAGACCTTCACGAACATGGTCAAGTCCGTGTCGGCGCCCAACTCCGACGGTACCCTCGGCGTCTTCGGCCTCGTCAACGAGGACACCTCCATACGCAACCACTGCCTTGTCGGCTGCGGGATCGAATGGCTCACCAAGGTCGACGAGAACACCTTCGAGGTCCGTCTGGGCACGGAATACAGGGAGAGGACCCAGGATTACCTCGACAGGATCACGGCACTCATAAACGACAGCAGCTGCGTGCTGGAGATGGGCGTCGCCTCGTCCATGGATCCCGAGGGAGCCACGGCCTGGGCCCACAAATACGACCACAGCAGAGCGCTCTTCGCCCAGGATCATTTCCTGTTCACGCACAGCAGCATGAACTGCGCACACCAGTTCGCCGACATGGTCAAGGGCTTCGGCGTCATAATGAACCCGAAGTACGACTCGAACCAGGCCGAATACTACCATAAGATAGACTCCAACACGCTCATCTTCACCATACCGAAGTTCTCCGGCACGGACCCCCAGCAGACCCTTGACATTATGGATTACTGGGGCTACGTGGCCTCCTCCACCTCCATGGAGGCGTTCTACGAGCTCACGCTCAAGACCAAGAGGGCCAGCGACCCCACCGCCGCGCGCATGCTGGACATCGTGAAGGGCTCCATCGCCTACCCGATCTCCGACCTGTTCACGTCAGAGCCTTACAAGATCGACGTGGGCTCGATAATCAACACGGCCGTGACCAGGGGCGTCGCCAACGCCTGGGATACCTACCGCCGCTCCACCGAGAACTCCATAAAGAAGGTCATTACCAAGCTCGGCGAGATCAGCGACTGAGCTGACCCTCCGCGGCGATCAAGGCACGGCCCGACACAAGTTTCAGGCGATCCCCGGCCGCCCGAGCCGCGATCGGCGTCCGGACCCCGTTCCGTAACGTTATTTTATCTGAAATGCATTAAGGAGAAGAAGCTATGAAAAAAAGCCTCAGGGTATCATCTCTGATCCTTTCGCTGCTCATGCTGCTCTCCGCCTTTGCCCTTGCCGCCTGCGGCAACGGCACCGGCGGCGACACGACGACAGCCGCGGGTCAGAACGGACTGCCGGACTCCGGCGGCGAGCCCACGGAACCCGCCGAGACCGAACCGCAGTTCTCGACGGCCAAATACGGCGGCGCGGACTGGATCGTCTATATGCGCTCCCAGACCTCCAACAACTACGCGAGCTATTACGTCGTCCCCAACGAGGACGCCAGCGACATCATCAGCCAGGAGGCCATCAAGAGGAACAATATGACCGAGGAGAGGTTCGATATCAACATCTCCGCCATCGAGACCTCCAGCCCCTACAACTCGCTCAGGACGGACATCAACGGTGGCGAGGCCATCTATGACCTGATACTCGACCAGCGCAGATACCTTGCCCCGTACGGCATCGACGGGATGCTCGTCAACCTCAACAGCCTGCAGATCGACTTCACGACCCACTGGTGGGACGGCAAGGCCGCCGATCAGTATTCCGCCTGCGGAAAGCTGTTCGTCATGCCCAACGACGCGTCCGTGTCCAACCTGGGCGGCGTCCGCTTCTGGTACTTCAACAAGCAGGTCCTCGAGGACTTCAAACTGACCAGCCCCTATGATTACGCGGCTTCCAACACCTGGACGCTCGACGTCTTCTACAACATGATAAGGAGCGTCTCCGCCCCCAACTCCGACGGCACTCTCGGCGTGTACGGCCTCGTCAATGAGGAGAACTACACCCGCAACGCGGCCGTCGTCGGTTCCGCGGTGCCGTGGCTGTCCAAGGTCGACGAGGAGACCTTCGAGTGCCGCATCGCCACCGACTACGCCGAAAAGACCCAGAACATCCTTGATATGCTGAAGACCGTCGTCACCGACACCTCCTCCTGCCTCAGCTTCGAGGCCGCCCATAAGATGGATTCCGAGGGCGCGGCGGCCTATCAGGACATGTACGCGCATTGCAGAGGCCTGTTCGCCACGGATCACTTCCTGTTCGTCATGGCCAACATGAACTGCGCGTCCGAGTTCACCGATATGAAGAAGGGCTTCGGCGTCATCATGAATCCGAAGTTCGATTCCGATCAGAAGGACTACTACCACAGGATGGACTCCAACAGCATCATCTTTGCCCTGCCGAGGTTCCCGGGAGCCGATTCGCAGAAGACCATCGACATCATGGACTACTGGGGCTACGTCTCCTCCTCCACCTCCATGGAGGCCTACTACGAGCTCACCCTGAAGACCAAGAGGGCCAGCGATCCGACCGCCGCCGGCGTGCTCGACACGATCAAGGGCTCCATCGGCTACGCCCTCTCCGACATCTACGCCAACGGCACGTACAACCTCCCCGTGGGAGACTTCGTCTCGGGGGCCTACTCGAGCAATGTCAGCAAGGCCTGGACCAGCTACAACCGCCAGATCAACAACGGCATAAAGAAGCTCGTCGCCGCCCTGCAGGCGATGGAATAAAAGCATTTCAAAGATATTTTTATCATCCGGAGGAAAGCAGTTTTGAAAAGATCCCAAAAAGCGCTGTCGCTGTTTCTTGCGGCGCTGATGCTCCTGGCCATGCTTGCCGCTACCGCCTGCGGCGGCGAGACCGGCCAGAACGAAACCACGACCGGGGGCGGACCTGCCGTCAACACTCAGGAGGACGAATCCGCCGGGCCGTCGGAGACCGAGCACAAGTTCTCCGACAAGAAATTCGGCGGGGAGACATGGACCGTCTACATGCGCACGCAGACCCTTGCCAACTACGGCAGCAAGTTCGTCATCCCCAAAGAGGACGCCAGCGACATCATCAGCCAGCAGGCCGTCATCAGGAACCAGCAGACCGAGGACAGGTTCGATATCAAGATCGTCGCCCTCGAGAACGACCACCCGTACAAGACGCTCTTGACCGACATCAAGGGCGGCGGGAAGCCTTACGACCTGATCCTCGACCAGAGACGCTATATCGGCCCTCTGGGCATCGACGGGGCCCTGGTGAACCTCAATAACCTGGACGTCGATTTCAACACCCACTGGTGGGACGGCAAGGCCGCCTACCGCTATTCCGCGGCCGGCAAGCTGTTCGTCATCCCCAACGACGCGTCGATCTCCAACCTCGGCGGAGTCCGCTTCTACTACTTCAACAAAGAGGTGCTGGACAACTTCCGCCTGACAAGTCCCTACGAGTACGCCGATAAGAACGAATGGACTCTTGCCACGTTCTTCCAGATGGTAAAGAGCGTCTCGGCTCCCAACTCCGACGGAACGCTCGGCGTCTACGGCCTCGTCAACGAGGTCAGCTCCGTCCGCAACGCCATGCTGATCGGCTCCGGAGTGCCGTGGCTCACGAAGATCGACGAGAACACCTTCGAGTGCCAGATCGCAACCGCTTACGCCGAGAGGGCGCAGAACTACTTCGACCAGCTCAGGCTCATGATCCAGGATACCAATTCCTGCCTTGACTTCGACACCGCCCACAGCATGGATTCTGCCGGAGCGGGGGCCTACGGCGACAAGTACTCGCACTGCAGAGGCCT
>JAEEJM010000090.1 GCA_016281895.1 Clostridiales bacterium | reverse complement strand
CTCGCTTCGTGTTTTTGTGGTGATTACATTATAGCACGATTGGAAGTATCCCCGTATCTTTTTTTGCCGGTTTTCCCCACCCCCGCGGGGGTGGGGAAACCTCTTTTTTTCTCCCACAATTATTTTACACCAACCGCGCGGCCCGGAACCGGTTTTGGTTATTTGCACACGGTTTGTTCTTGAATTTTTCAAGGAATCATTATATAATTATCTGGATACGACAACGGCGCGCACGGCGCGCCAGACGGAGGAGCTGCATGGGAAAACTTGGCGACAGGATAGATTCGGTGCTTGCCGGAGGAGGGAAGGCGGTGATACTCGGCCTCGGAGTCTCCAACGAGCCGCTGGCGAGGATGCTCGCGGCGTCCGGCCTCGGAGGCAGACTGACCGTCCGGGACCGCAAGACTTCGGCGGAGCTCGGGGGCAAGGCCTTCGACCTGCTGATGGCCGGGGCGAGGCTCGAGACCGGCCGCGACCCCGTACAGGGCATCTGTACCGGTGACGACATGAGCGACACCGTCATATTCAGGTCGCCGGGCATACGGCCCGACGCGGGCGAGCTGCCCGAGGCGGTCGGGAGGGGAGCGCTGCTCACCTCGGAGATGGAGTGGTTCTGCGACATCTCCCCGGCAAGGATACTTGCCGTGACCGGCAGCGACGGAAAGACTACCACCTCGACCCTGACGAGCCTCATCCTGGGGGCGGCGGACCTGCCCGGAAGGACCTTCCTCGGCGGGAACATAGGCACGCCTCTGCTGGACGTCGCGGGAGAGATGACATCAGGGGACACCGCCGTGCTCGAACTCTCCAGCTTTCAGCTGCAGACCATGAGCGGCCCGGCGGACCGGGCATGCATTACGAACATAACCCCGAACCACCTCAACTGGCACAGGGACATGGACGAGTACATCGGCGCCAAATACCGTGTGCTCGGTCCCCGCACACAGCTGGCCGTGCTCAACGCGAAAGATCCGCTGTCCTCCGCGGCCGCCGGGGCCGGGGGCTTCCGGGGCAGGACCGTGTTCTTCACGGCCCGCAACGGGGAGGACGACACCTTTGCCGGCCTGACGCACGGGGTGCCCGGGGCCATGCTCATATGGCTGCGGGACGGATGGGCGGTCCTGTCCGACGGCGTCACCGACGAGCCTGTCTTCAAGGCGTCGGAGATCGCCATCCCGGGCCTGCACAACGTCGAGAACTATATGGCGGCCGCGGCGCTGACGCTCGGCATGGCCGGCTTCGACGCCGTCAGAAAGGTCGCGGCGACGTTCAGGGGAGTGCCCCACCGCTTCGAGCTCGTAAGAGTTATCGACGGGGTGAGATACTACAACAGCTCGATCGACTCGACGCCCACGCGCACGGTCGCCGCGCTGTCGAACCTCGACTGCGGACCGGTGGTCATACTGGGCGGCAGGGACAAGGGAGTGCCGTTCGACGGCCTTGCCGCGGAGCTGTTTCGGCGCGCCTCGGCGGCGGTCCTGACAGGGGAGGCCGCGCCGATGATCGAGGAGGCCATATACCGCGAGGCCGCAAAGCGCGGCGGCTTCGGGGACTTCAGGGTGGTCCGCGCGGAAGGGTTCGCCGAGGCGGTCGCGGCGGCCAGGGCCCTGTCAAGGCCGGGGGGCGCGGTGCTGCTCTCGCCGGCCTGCACGAGCTTCGACCGCTTTGCCAACTTCGAGGAGAGGGGCAGGGAGTTCCGGCGAATAGTCAACGAACTTGCCGGCAACGGAAGGACTGAAAAAGATGAATGAACCTGATCTCGTAGATCTTATAAGGGAACTGACCTCGGTCATGTCCGTCACCGGCTTCACCCTGAGGGGGACCGGGCGGCTGTACGAACTGATAGGGGACTTCTTCGACGAGAAGTCGACCGACCGCATGGGCAACCACCTGTTCGTGAAAAGATGCGGCAGGGAGAACGCCCCGAAGATACTGCTGGACGCCCATTTCGACGAGATAGGGATGATGGTCACCTCCGTAAAGGAGGGCGGCTTCCTGACGGTCACGGGCATCGGCGGCGTCGACACCCGGATACTGCAGGGCAGCGAGGTCACCGTTTACGGGCGCTCGCCCGACGGCGAGGAGCGCCGGATATACGGCGTCGTCGGCTCGACGCCTCCTCACCTGCAGAAGCCCGGCGAGGCCGACAGGAACCGCGACATAAAGGACCTGCTGATCGACACCGGCCTTTCCGCCGACGGGTTGCGCAGGTTCGCGCCCCCCGGCACGCCCGTGGGCTTCAGGCCGGTCTTTGCCGAGCTCCGGAACGGGATCATCACCGGGAAGGGCTTTGACGACAAGGCCTGCGGGGCCTGCATCGCCGCCGCCGTGGCGGGAGTGCGGGCCGAGGACCTGTGGGGCGACGTTTACTTCCTGTTCTCCAACTTCGAGGAGGACGGGGCATCCTTCGGCGGAGCGGCCACCGGGGCCTTCGCCATAGACCCCGACGTTGCCCTGGCGGCCGATGTGACGTTCGCCTCGTCGCCGGACACGAAGAAGCGCGAGACCTGCGAGCTCGGCAAGGGCGTCACGGTCACGCTGTCGCCAATGACCGACGTCCGGCTGTCGAAGCTGCTCATGAGCCTTGCCGCCGAAAAGGGCATAGGCGTGCACCCGTCCGTGGCCACCCGCCACACCGGCACCGACGCATACGTTATAAACAAGGCGCGGGCCGGGATACCGACGCTCGACATAGGCCTGCCGCTGCGCAGCATGCACACCTCGGCCGAGCTCGCGTCCGTATCGGACTGCGAGGCCCTGCGGGACATCGTGCGGCTCTTCATCACCGAGCCCGCTTTCGGAAAGGAGCTTGAAAATGTATAAGACCGCGGAGTTCGCCCCGGAGAGGCCCGGGCGCCTGCTGGAGGGCACGGAGCTCGTTCGCGAGCTCTCGCTGGCCTTCGGCCCGTCGGGATCCGAGAGGGCGGTCACGGATCTGATCGCCGGCCAGCTTTACGGGACCGCGGAGCGGCTGTCGCGAGACAGGGCCGGCAACCTCTTCGCCCTGTATCCGTCGGCGGCAAAGAACGCCCCGACCGTAATGATCTGCGCCCACACCGACGAGGTCGGATTCATGATAGACGACATTTCGTCCGACGGCTTCCTGCGCTTCCGCAGCCTCGGCGGCATGGACCCCAGGGTCCTGTGCGGCCGGCACGTGGTGTTCATGGGAGCCGGGGGTCCGGTAAGGGGCGTTATCGGCGCAAAGCCGGTCCACCTTCAGAGCGCGGACGAGCGCCAGAAGGCGACAAAAGAGAACGACATGTATGTCGACATAGGCGCGGCCTCGGCGGAGGACGCCGGGCGCTGCGTCGCGGTGGGCGACAGCGGCACCTTCGTCTCGGATTTCGTCCTCTTCGGCGAAGGAGGGGGCCTAATGAAGTGCAAGGCTCTGGACGACCGTCTCGGCTGCGCCGCGATGATCGAGACGCTCCGCAGACTGGTAAGGGGCAGGCGCAGGCCGAAGGCCAACCTCGTGTTCGCCTTCACCTCGCGCGAGGAGATAGGAAACTCCGGGGCCGTCATGGCGGCAAACCGCTTCCTGCCGGATTACGGCATCGTCCTCGAGACCACGGCCATAGCCGACCTGCCGGACGTGCCCGAGAACTCCAGGGTGGCGGACGTGGGCCGCGGCGGCGTGATAAGCATCGCCGACCGGGGAACCATATACGACGCCGAATTCACGAGGGGCGCCCTCGCGCTGGCCGCGAAAAAGGGCATACCCGCCCAGGTGAAGCGGTACGTGTCCGGCGGGAACGACTCGCGCAACATCCAGCGCTCCGGGACGGGAGCCAGGGATCTGGTCATATCCGCGGCCACGAGGTACCTGCACAGCGCGTCGTGCGTGGCGTCCGTAGCCGACTACGCGTCCATTCGCGAGCTGCTGTTCGCGATACTTACCGAATACGATTTCAAAAGAAAGGAAGCTTCCGGCGCCGGAAGCGTGAGATAAGATGTACAGCCTGCTGAAGAAGATCGTCTGCTGCCCGGGAGTGTCGGGAAGAGAGGGGACCGCCGCCGACGTCATAGAGGGCGTCATGGCCCCCGTATCGGACTCGGTCCGCCGCGACGCCATGGGCAACCTCATCTGCCTCGTCGGAGGGAACGCCCCCGAAGGGAGCCGCCGCAGGATAATGCTCTGCGCCCATATGGACGAGATCGGCTTCATGGTCACGTTCATCGAGAAGGACGGGCGGCTCAGGGTCGCCACTATGGGAGGGATCAACCTCTGCGCGGCGGCATACTCGAGGGTCCTGTTCCCGAACGGGACCGAGGGCGTCATAGTGCCCGACGCCGGGGTGAAGCCCGCCGACTTCGCGGCCGAAAAATTCTCTGTCGACATCGGCGCCTACACGGCCGAAGAGGCCGGCGCCAGGGTGAAGATCGGCGACACCTGCGCTCTCAGGCAGGAGCTTAGGAAGCTCGGCGCGCACCAGGTCGCCGGGAGGCCGCTCGACGACAGGATCGGCTGCGCGGTCATCGCCGACGTGGCGCGCAGGCTCTCGCTGAAGCGGGCCGCCGACGACGTGTACTTCGTCTTCTCCGTCCAGGAGGAGGTCGGGCTCCGCGGGGCCGGCACCGCCGCCTACGGCATTATGCCCGACCTTGCCATCGCCGTCGACGTCACCGGCACGGGCGACGTTCCCGGCGCGGTGCCCATGGAGGTGTCGCTCGGGAAGGGAGCCGCGGTGAAGCTGCGCGACGGCTCCGTCATATGCGATCCGGACCTCGTGTCGGATCTGCTGGCCGTCGCCGCCGAGAACGGCATCCCCGCGCAGCGCGAGGTCCTCGTGCGCGGAGGCACCGACACGCAGAGCATCCAGCTGACCGGGGCGGGCTGCACCGCGGGAGCCGTTTCGGTCCCCTCGAGGTACATCCATTCCGGCACGGAGACGGCCGACCTTCGCGACGCCGCCGCGTGTTCCGACCTCCTGTTCGCCTATCTTACGGCGGAGCGCCCGGGGAGAGCCTGACATGGCGTTCTCAGCCGACCTTCTGAGCCTTGCCGCCGAGGCCGAGGCTGCCCTCGGAGGGCATTTCGCCAGGATCGACGGGACCTCATTCGAGCTCACGTCCCGGGTGCTCTCCGCCTTCTCCGAGTTCCGGGTCAGCGACTCCTGCTTCGGCTCGTCGACCGGCTACGGTTACGGCGACCGCGGCCGGGAGATCCTCGACTCCGTATGGGCACGGGTCTTCGGCACCGAGGCCGCCCTGGTCCGCCACAATTTCGTCAACGGCACCCACGCCATATCCACGGCCCTGTTCGGCCTGCTGCGGCCGGGCGACACACTGCTGTCCGCGACGGGGAGGCCTTACGACACCCTCGACGGCGTCATAGGCGCCGGCGGGGCGACGGGCGAGGGCAGCCTGCGGGACTTCGGCGTATCGTATGCCGGGATAGAGCTCGCCGGCGGACGCATAGACGTCCCCGCCGTCATAGGACGGGTGATATCCGACCCGTCGGTGAAGGTGGTCTACATCCAGCGCTCCAAGGGGTACCTCGGCCGCAGGACTCTGACCGCCGCAGAGATCACCGAGGCGTGCAGTGCCGTCCGCGCGGCAAGGCCCGGGGTGTTCACCGTCGTCGACAACTGCTACGGCGAGTTCTGCGACGGCTCCGAGCCGTCTGCCGACCTGCTGTGCGGCTCGCTCATAAAGAACCCCGGCGGAGGAATGGCGCTCACGGGCGGCTACCTCGCCGGCACCGCCGAGGCCGTCAGACTGGCCTCGTACCGGCTGACCACGGTCGGCACGGGCGGCGAGGTCGGAGCGACGCTCGGCCAGAACATGAACATGTTCAAGGGGCTGTATTACGCGCCCCATTCCGTCGCGAACGCCCTGAAGACGGCCCACCTTGCCGCCTACGTCTTCGGGAAGCTCGGCTACGCTGTCAGCCCCGGCTGGGACGAGCCCCGCTCGGATATCATACAGACGGTGGCGACGGGATCGCCCGAGAAGCTAAGGGCATTCTGCGGAGGCATCCAGGCGGGATCGCCGGTCGACTCCTTCGCAGAGCCGGAGCCCTGGGCCATGCCCGGATACGCCGACGAGGTCATAATGGCGGCCGGCTGTTTCGTCCAGGGGGCCTCGCTTGAGCTCTCGGCCGACGGACCGCTCCGCCCGCCCTACACGGTCTTCTTCCAGGGAGGACTCACCTACGAGAGCGGAAAATACGGAATTCTTACCGCGGCGTCGCGCGTCGGTCCGGCCTGACCGCGCGCCGAGAAAGGTTTGACGAAATGAAAAAGCTCACCCTCATCATTATCGCCGCGGCGCTGGCGCTGTCTCTCGCCTCCTGCGGCGACAAGACCGTCCCCGACGGGATGCAGACCGCGTCCGGCCCTAACGAGGCCTTCAACCTGTACGTCCCCAAAGCCTGGGCGGTCAACAACTCGGGCGGCACGGCGTCCGCCTTCTACTCCTCGTCCGACACGTCCAACGTCAGCATGACGTCGATGATGACGGAGGGGGCCTTCCAGACGCTCGACGACTACCAGAACGCCGTCGAGGCCTCTCTGGCCGAGGTCCTGCCCGGCTACGAAAAGATCTCCGGCTTCGACGACGCCGAGCTCGCCGGCCTCCCGGCGCGGACCTTCGACTACTCCTGCAGGCTCTCGGGCGTCGATTACAGATACCGCCAGGTATTCTGCGTAAGGAGCGGCTATTTCTACATCTTCACATACACATCGACCGCCGGGAACTTCGAGTCCCATCTCGGGGACGTCGAGAAGATACTCACCGAGCTGACGTTCAAGTGATGGGCGGGCCGGTTTACCTGGACAACAGCGCCACGACCGCTCTCTCGGAAGCGGCGCTGTCCGCCATGACCTCGGCGGCCGCGGAGTTCGCGAACCCTTCATCGCTCCACGCGGCGGGAATGCGCGCAAGGGAGCTCGTCGAGCAGGCCCGGGCCCGGGTCAGGGAGGCGGCAGGCCTCTCGCCGCTCGACGGCTGGAAGGTCGTCTTCACCGGATCCGGCACCGAGGCCAGCAACCTGGCCATAGCCGGGGCCGCCGGGGCAAAGACGCGCTTCGAGTCGAAGAGGGTGATCATCACCGACTCCGAGCACCCGTCGGTCGCGGAGACCGCGGGCGCCCTGTCGAGACTCGGCTTCGAGACCGTGTGCGTCCCCACGGCCGGAGGCGCCCTCGACCTCGACGCCCTGGCCCGGGAGCTGCGCCGAGGGGCCTTTCTGGTCTCGATAATGCTCGTCAACAACGAGACCGGCGCCGTGTACGACGTCGAGGGCGCTTCGGAACTCGTACGGAGCCTCTGTCCCGGGGCCCTCTTTCACGTCGACGCGGTCCAGGCCTTTCTGAGGCTCCCTCTGACGGTGCGCTCCTGCGACATGATCACGGTCAGCGCCCACAAGGTGCACGGCCCGAAGGGCGTCGGGGCTCTGCTGGTGTCGCCGGACGTCATAAGGCGCAAGGCGGTCTCGCCCGTCATACGGGGCGGGGGACAGGAGGAGGGACTGAGGTCCGGGACCGAGAACGTGCCCGGCATCGCCGGCTTCGGGGCTGCGGCCGCCGAGGGCCGCTCCCGCATGGAGGAGGACTCGCGCAGGCTCCGCGCCCTGAGGGAATACGCCGTTGCCGCCATGACCGCGGCCGGGGCCAAGGTGAACGAGCCCGTGCGGCGCGCCGACCACATCATAAGCGCAACGCTGCCCGGTATCAAGAGCCAGACTATGCTCAGCTTCCTGTCCGAGCGCGGCATCTGCGTCTCCAGCGGCTCGGCGTGCTCGTCCCGCAGCGGCCGGATCAGCGGCACGCTCCTGGCCTTCGGGCTCGACCGCCGCTCGGCCGACTGCACCGTAAGGGTATCGCTGTGCGCCTCGAACACCGAAGAGGACATCGACGCGCTGTGCGAAGGCCTGCGCGACGGCATCGGGCGCCTGGTGCGCATACGCTGAGCCCCGAGGCCGGCCCCTTTTGTCAATACGCCGGCCCCTGTGCCGGCTCCGTTTGTCAAATTGCCCCTTGACACAGGTTTTATGTAATGATATAATAATCCGTATCGGGATTCTCTCAAGTTATTTTATGCAGTATGGACAAAATGCAGCGGTGCTTTTTGAGCACAGCGTACAGGCATTCTGAGCGTTCAGGCCAGCCGCGCGTTTTTTTCCGGTTATTGCTTCAGAAAAAAGGAGTCATTCCATGGCAGACAACACCAAGATCACTTCAGTCGCGCAGCGTATCAGAGAGAACGTCGGCAAAGTCATAGTCGGAAAGACCGAAACGGTCGACGAGCTTATAGTCTCGCTCCTTTGCGGCGGTCACGTCCTGCTCGAGGACGTCCCCGGAACCGGAAAGACCATGCTCATAAAGGCCCTCGCGGCCAGCGTGGGCTGCGACTTCACCCGCATCCAGTTCACTCCCGACCTGCTTCCCTCGGACATCACGGGCGTCAACTTCTTCAACATGAAGACCTCCGAGTTCGAGTTCGTCCGGGGCCCCGTCTTCACCAACATCCTGCTTGCCGACGAGATCAACCGCGCCACCCCGAAGACCCAGTCCGGTCTGCTCGAGTGCATGGAGGAGCGCCAGGCCACCATCGACGGCAAGACTTACAAGCTCCGCACCCCCTTCATGGTCGTCGCCACCCAGAACCCGATCGAGTCGCTCGGCACCTTCCCGCTGCCCGAGGCCCAGCTCGACCGCTTCCTCATGAAAGGCACTATGAACTATCCGACTCACGAAGAGTCCATAGACATCCTTGCCCGCTTCGACAAGTCCAGCCCCCTCGACACCCTCCAGCCGGTCGTATCGCTCGAGGAGCTGCTCGAGGCCATAGAACAGCTGCCCCAGATCTACATCTGCCGCGAGCTCATGGGCTACATCTCGTCCCTCTGCGAGGAGACCAGAAAGTACCCGAGAGTCACGCTCGGAGCCAGCCCCAGAGGCGCCCTGGCCCTCCAGAAGGCCGCCAAGGGATACGCCGCCCTCGCCGGGCGCGGCTACGTCCTGCCCGACGACATCAAGACCGCCGTGCATCCGGTGCTCGACCACCGCATCATGCTCGAGTCCGCCGCCAGGCTGAGGCACGACCTCGTCTCCGACATCACAGACGACATCCTCAACGCCGTCAGGGTACCCACCGAAGCCGTTTTCGCTGATTCCTGATGGGATTTTTCGAGTTTCTGGAGCGGGCCGCTCAGAAGATAGCGACTGCGGTCATCACCTTTCTGCTGTCGCCCGCGGCCCCCTGGATCTTCCTGGTCGTCGGGCTGGTCGTGCTGTTCTTCCTGCTGCGGGCACTGTACCGCAAGCTCCGGGACAAGCACTTATACCAGCTCACTTACGAGCGCAGCTTCTCGCAGACCGGCGCGTATGTCGACGACGAGATCGAGCTCATCGAGGTCGTGACCAACAACGGCTTCTTCCCGCTCTTCCACGTTGACGTCTACGCCTACCTCTACAACGAACTGCGCCTGACCGGCTACGATCCGCCGAAGAAGGACGGCATGCAGCTGTTCTCCGGCCGGTTCAACCTCTGGCCGTACATGCGCATACGCCGCCGCCATAAGGTGCGTCTGCTCCGCCGCGGCTTCTACAGGCTGGAGAGCGCCGCGATACCCACGAAGGACACCGAATACTATCTGTCCTGTCCGGCCGAGATCTACGTGTATCCGAAGCCGGTGCCCATCGAGCAGCTTAACAACGCCTCCGGAAGGATGCAGGGCAACGAGCGCGCCGTAAGGCAACTCTTCTCCGATCCGTTCTCGATCTCCGGCGTCAGGGACTACCGCTTCGGCGATCCTCTCACCACGATCAACTTCAAGGTCAGCGCCAGGACCTGGATGTGCTCCGGCGCGTCGTCGTCCCCGCTCAAAGTCAACGCCAGGGAGTTCTGCGCGAACCGCCGCATCATGGTGTTCATGGACTTCCACACCGAGCGCGACTGCGGCTTCGACGGCCAGGCCTACCTGCGCAGGGTCGAGGCCGGCCTGTCCTACTCCGCCGCCTTCATAATGGAGGCCATATACGGGGGCTTCAACGCCGCCTTCTTCTGCAACTGCAAGCTCGAGGACGGCGGCATGTCGGTAAAATTCCCGCTCTCCAGCGGCGAGGACCACATGCTGGCCATCTTCAAGGCCATGGCCACCCTCCGCCCCGCGGACGGCGTGTCCTACGCGACTCTGCTCGAGGAGGTCATAGAGCAGGGGATAGGCGACTGCGAGATCATCTCCATCGTCCTCTGTCCCTCCGCCAAGAACGACGAGCGTCTGGCCATGCTCGGGCGCATGGGCAACGGAGTGCACCAGCTGGTGCTCACCTCCGACGACGAGGCCAACGCCGTCTGAGCCCGACAGGCGCCCGGCGGCCGCGGTCAGATCCTGACACAAAACACAAGGATCCTACGACAGATGAAAAAGATTATCAACTACATCAAGAAGGTATGGAACCAGGAGGGGTTCAGGTTCGAGCGCATAATGCTGACCCTGTTCTACACCGCCTCGGTGATAACCTTCGCCATGGTGTTCTCGAGATCGCTCGGGAATTACAAGGTGCAGGTGCCGTCTTTCCTGGCCACGGTCTTCTTCCTGCTCTGCGACATACGCTCGATCAGGAAGCTGTTCGACCGCAAGACAAGGAGCCGCATAGGAGGCTTCCTCGTCGGGCTGACGGACAAGCTCGACGCCTTCGTCGCCAAGGTCCTCAAGAAGGTGGCGCACGCCCTGGGCATCGACAGGTGGGGAAAGTTCGGCGACGAGCGCGACTTCGTGTTCGGCCAGAGGCGCTCGTCC
This sequence comes from Clostridiales bacterium, assembly GCA_016281895.1. GTDB lineage: Bacteria > Bacillota > Clostridia > Oscillospirales > CAG-272 > CAG-390. The sequence continues at coordinate 12,874 of JAEEJM010000090.1, read as the reverse complement.
CGCCGCCACCGCAAGCTGTTCAACCCGATGTTCTGGCAGGACCAGACCGAGAACTCCGAGCGCGTCCGCTTCATCTTCATCGACTTCATGATCCGCAAGATCAAGGAGGGCTACCAGATGAGACCCTTCAAGACGCCCAACGACATAAGTCAGGAGCTTGCCCACGAGGACAACGAGAAGCTGCTTTTCTCGAGCTACGTCAGCGCGCGGTACTCCGGGGGACTCGAGCCCATCGAGGACAAGACCGTGGACGCCCTCACGGCGTTCATCGAGACCAGAAAGCGCAGAAAGTAAGCCCCGGACTCGGTAATAAGACCGTTTTATTACCGATTTGAAATAAACATTTAAATATCATTTTGAAAGGGAGAAAGAAATGAAAAAGATTCTCACTTGCGCGATTGCCGTCATCATGGTAGCCGCCCTGTTCGTTCCGGCCTTCACGGTTCCCGCGTCGGCCGCCGACGGCGAGCTGCTCATCAAGGTGAACTGGCTCACCGACAACTTCATCTCGGTCAACCAGGGCACCTCCGTCTGCCAGGACTTCAAAGAGAAGTACGACCTGTCCAAGTGCACCGACGATCTGTTCTTCCCCTCGAAGAAGGAAGGCTGCTCGAGCGACGTCTGGAAATCCGACCTGTTCTACATTGAGGAGACCGGCTACTACGTGACCGACGACACGAAGTACACCATCTACTTCGAAGTCGCCGCCGCCCACAACAACAAGTACAGCGGAGTTCCGTTCCTCCATGAGAACACCGAGTACGACTCGCTGATCATGCTTGCCGGCTCGTTCTCCGACGACGGTGACGTGGACGACCCCTCCGGCAACCCCTGGACCGAGTTCTGCTACGCCTATGACTACGCCAAGGTCGACAACGCCATCGGCGAAGGCTACACCGGCGAGAAGGACCTCATGTACCTCCATCCCGCCCTTGCCACCGAGACCTTCGAGGCCGACAACTGCACCGGCTCCCCGGTCACCGAGTTCAAGTTCTGCACTCTGAAGATCGAGATCGACGGCCTCGACGTCACCACCTGGTACCTCGATGCCGACAGGAAGTGGAACAAGTGCGACAGCCTTGGTTCCGAGGTCACCTATCAGGCTCCCTACGGCTCCGAGATCATCCTCGGTTCCTACACCAGAAACGAGCAGCGCCACAACCTCATCCGCGGCCTGAGACTCGTTCAGGGCACCGGCCTCACCTATGACCAGATCCTGACCGCCAAGCAGACCACCGAGCCCAAGCCTCCGAGGCCCGAGATTCCCGAGACCCAGGCCCCCGAGACCCAGGCTCCCGAGACCAAGGCCCCCGAGACCAAGGCTCCCGAGACCAAGGCCCCCGAGACCCAGGCTCCGGGGACCCAGGCTCCCGCCACCGAGGCTCCCAAGGAGGAGAAGAAGGGCTGCGGCGGCTTCGTAGCCCTGCTCCCCGTTCTCGCGGCAGCCGCGACCGGCGCGGTCGTCTTCCGCAGAAAAAGAAGCTGAACCCTCCTTCTGAATGACAAACGGCCGCGGCGCCGCCCGTCAGGGCCGGCCCGCGGCTCCGTTTATTCCTCCATTTGTTGATTATCCACATGCTGATCGATCTGCACACACACATCTTTCCCGACCGCATCTGCAGGACCGCGGTCGAACGGCTCTCCGCCGCCGGGCACATCCCGCCTCATACAGACGGCTCCGCAGGGGGGCTTATCGCGTCCATGGCGGCGGCCGGAGTCGACTACTCGGTAAATCTGCCGGTGATGACGAGGCCCGACCAGGTGGAGAAGGTGAATTCCTCTCTGATCGCCGGCCTCGGCGACAGCCTGGCCCGCGGCATCGTCTGCTTCGGCGGCCTGCATCCGGACTATGAGAACTGCGCCGCCGAGGCTCGCCGCCTTCGCGACGCGGGGATCAGGGGAGTGAAGCTGCACCCGGCCTACCAGCAGACGGACGCGGACTCGCCCGCCTTCATGCGAGCGGTCGCCGCGGCCTCCGAGGCCGGGCTCATTTGCGTCATCCACAGCGGCCTCGACATAGGCTTTCCCGGGAGAAACTACGCCGATCCGGGCATGATCGCCCGCCTTGTGCGCGAGGTGGCCCCCGACCGTCTCGTCCTGGCTCATATGGGAGGCTGGCAGGGCTGGCAGGAGGCCGCGGACGTGCTGGCCGGACTTCCGGTCTACGTCGACACGGCTTTCGCCCTGGGGCCCCTTGTGCCGCTCGAGGGCGACTCCATCCCCGGTGGCTTCGCATCGAACCTCGACCCCGAAGGATTTGCCGGCCTCGTGCGGGCCTACGGCGCCGACAGGGTGCTGTTCGGTTCGGATTCGCCGTGGGCGGATCAGGCGGCCTACGCCGGCTTCGTCAGGTCATCGCCGCTCACCGAAGCGGAGAAGGAGCTCATCCTGGGCGGCAACGCCGAGAGGCTGCTGGGAGGCCTTCCGGAGCGGTCTGCCGCCGGAGTCTGAGCGGCTCATATGCCGCCCGAGTCTTTGCGGGCGATATAATAAGCCGTCCCCGGGCCTACGGCCGGGGACGGCTTATGTTATGGGGATCCCGGATCTGTTCTGCGGCACGGGCCGGCGGATAGTTTAGCTGTCGCCCGGCCGGTCTGCCGGCCGGCCCGTGCGGCTCAATCGGTCCGCCCGGTCTGTTCCGTCTGTTCCGTGTGTTCCGTCTGTCCGTCGCCGCCGAAGATGATGACGGCGTAGCCGTAAACGGCGGTGCAGATCTTCTCCTCGAAGCACTGGGCGCGCAGATAGTCCTCGCCGTACATGGCGGCGTAGACCTCCTCGATCTGGTCCGCGTCGTAGGTGTAGCCCTGGCGGTTGTAGTAATCGACCATCTGGTCGAGATAATCGCGGTACGCGGCGTCGTCGAGCGCGATCCCTTCGGAGTTTGCTACGTAATAGAGGATCATGTCCTGCTTCGTCTGGTTGCGGGCGAGCTCGTGCAGGTAGTCGTCGTCGTAGCCGAGATAGTCGAGGTAGGCCTCGTAAGTCACGCCGGCCTGCGCGGAATAGGCCACGACCGAGTCGACTATCGAGTGGTAGTAGTGCTCGACCTGGGCCTCGGGCCACGAGGTGACGACGGCGCGGTCTGACAGCGCGGTCCAGATGTCGCCGTAGACGTCGGAAAGGACGTTCGAGTCCTCTAGCTCCGTAAGGTACTGGCGGAAGAACTCGCGGAAGGCCTCGGCGGTGTCGTGCTTTCCTTCGCTGAAGGTGCGGGCGAGCTCGTCCGTCAGCACGCACGTGCAGACCCCATGGATCTCGACGACGAAGGTGACCTCCTTGCCGGCCAGCGATGTGTAATACGTATCGGGGAAGGTGAGCTTAAGCTCGACGGGCTTGCCCGGCTCGGCCCCGATCAGCCCGGCGGCGAAACCGGGGATGTAGCCGCTGTTCTCCTCGTCGAGCAGTATGGTGGCCTTATCGCTGGTCCCGCCCTCGAACTGCTGGCCGTCCATGTAGCCCTTGTATGCCATCTCTATCCAGTCGCCCTCGCGGACCGCCCTGGAGGCGTCGAGCGTGTAGCTGCCGCTCTGTATGATTAGGTAGCCGATCTCATCCTCGAGGACCGCGTCGGTGATGTCCCTGCGCACGACGTCGGTGTGCAGCGGGATGCCCTTGTAATCGAGGGTCATGTACGCCGTCAGGTCGGTCGACGAGAGATCCATCGGGGGATAGAGGTGGGCCGTGGCGTCGGCCGACGATACCTCGGGGCCGGACGTGGTCGGCGACTTGCGCGTGACCGTGGCGGGCTGCGTTATGCCGGCCTTTCCGAACAGGTCGGAGAGGCTGCACGAGGAAAGCAGGAACGGGAGCACGGCAATAGCCAGCGCGCGCAGAACGGCGCGACGTACACGGAAGGCAGGTCCGCGCGCGGGACTTACGGAACTTCTGGTGTTCTTCATTATGTGATCCTGTTTTAATGAAATGATACCGCGCCTTCAGCGACTGAAAGACGCGGTATCATCATAAAGACTCAGTCTTCCTTGACTTCGATAACTTTCTTTCCGTCATACATGCCGCACTCGGGGCATACATGATGAGCTTTGATAAGAGCTCCGCAGTTCGGGCACTTGACAAGACCCGGCTGGGCAAGCTTCCAGGTGCTGGAGCGTCTCTTGTCTCTGCGCGACTGAGAGGATTTTCTCTTCGGTACAGCCATAGCCAAACCTCCTGTATTTCACTTTTTATTATTTTGCATTTTTCCGCGCGGCGCGCGGTCCGGATCAGTCCGGAAACAGCTCCTTCAGCTTCTCCATGCGGGGATCGATCTCGCGGGGGGAGCAGCCGCAGCCGCCTTCGGACGGGAGCTTCTTTCCGCATCTCGGGCACAGACCCCTGCAGTCCGGCGAGCAGAGCAGGACCATGGGAAACTCCAGGAAGACCGATTCGCCGAGGGCCGCGTCGGGGTCAAGGAACCCGTCCTTCAGCGGGAGGTACTCGTCGGCCTCCTCCTCGAGCAGCTCGGCGGTGACGGTGTTCTCGGGCGCCAGAGTCCTGTCGAATCGGAACCCGAGGGTGCCTTCGACCCTGTCGAGACACCGCGCGCAGCTGCCGGCGTAAGGGACGGTCACTTCGGACGTCAGCCGGATGTAGCCGCCGCTGTCGGAGATCCGTCCGGAGATCCTGGCGCCGGGCAGGAGTCTGACTCCCTCGGGCGCCCTGTCGGGAACGAAGCCGCAGTCCACGGTTATGACGGAGACCTCTCCCCTGAGAAGCGGCGTTATGTCGACTGTCATTGGCGGTCTCCTCCTGTGCTGTCCGGCGGGAGCCGGACGGCGGGTGAAAAAGCAACGATATATATTATATATCAGACGCGGATTCGTGTCAAGAGTTTTCTGCCGAAACCCGGGCGGGCCGGCGGATCACTTTCAGCCGCAGGGTCCGGCGGATCACTTTCTGCCGCAGAGTCCGGCGGTGAGCCTTTCGGTGTCGCGGCAGATGACCTTCTCCTCGTCGGTCGGTATGACGTAGACGAGCACGCGGGAATCCTCGGATGAGATCTTGATGATATTGGGCTGGCGGAATGCCTTCAGGTTTTGCACGGGGTCGATCCTGATCCCGAAGTAGTCCATATCGGCGCAGACGATCTCGCGCAGACGGGGGTTGTTCTCGCCGAGGCCGGCGGTGAACACCACGGCGTCGAGGCCGTCCATTATGGCCGCGTAGCCGCCGATGAACTTCTTGATCTGATGCTTGAGCATATCGACCGCGAGATTGCACTTCTCGTAATGAGGATTGGACGGTCCCTCGGCGATGACGTCCTCGAGGTCGCGGGAGTCGGAGGAGAAGCCCTCGGTGAGGCCGATGTAGCCGCACTTCTTGTTCATGAAGGTGTCGACCTGGTCGGGCGTCATGCCTTCCTTCTTCATTATGTAGGGGACGATGGCCGGGTCGATGTCGCCGCAGCGCGTGCCCATAAGGACGCCCGCGAGGGGTGTGAAGCCCATGGAGGTGTCGATGATCTTTCCGTCCTTGACGGCGGAGATCGAGGAGCCGTTGCCGATGTGGCAGGTGACGATCTTCGTGCCTTCGGCCTTGCCGCCGAGGATGCGGATCATCTCGCCGGAGACGTAGCGGTGCGAGGTCCCGTGCGCGCCGTAGCGGCGGATGTGGTACTTCTCGTACATGCCGTAGGGCAGGGCGTACATATAGGCCTCGGGGGCCATGGTCTGATGGAAGGCGGTGTCGAACACGAGCACGCTCGGGACTCCGGGCATGACCTCTCTGCAGCCGTAGAGGGCCTGCAGGTGGGCGCCGGTGTGGAGCGGGGCGAAGTCGTAGCACTTTTCGAGCTTGGCGATGACCTCGTCGTCGACAAGGACCGACTCGGAGAAGTAGAAGCCCCCGTGCACCACGCGGTGTCCGATGGCCTGGATCTCGTCCATGGAGGCGATGACGCCCAGCTCGGGATCCGTGAGGGTATCTATGACGATGCGGATGGCGTCGGTGTGGGTGGGGATGGACATGTTCTTCTTGGTGCGGGTGTCCTTCTTCAGGTTCTTGTGGTCGAGCACTCCCACGGGCTCGCCGATGCGCTCACAGATGCCCTTTGCGGACACGCTGTAATCGGCAGTGTCGAAAAGCTGGTACTTGAGGGAGCTGGAGCCCGCGTTGACAACGAGTATTTTCATTTACGGTTTTCCTCCGGAAAAATAATAACAAAAAACAAACCAATACATTATACTATAGTTTGGCGGAAAAAGCAAGGAAAAAATAAAAAAAGGCGCGGCGCCGCTGAGGGCGGCGCCGCGGTTGCGTTTATATGGAGCTCGGATTATTTCCTTTTTCTGCGGAAGACGACCGTGCCGGTCGCGGCGACCGCGACGACGGGAAGCAGGGCGGCGAAGTCGCCGCAGCCCTTCTTCTCCTCCTTGGGAGCCTCGGTGGCGGGAGCCTGGGTCTCCGGAGCCTGGGTCTCGGGGGCCTTGGTCTCGGGAGCCTTGGTCTCGGGGGCCTTGGTCTCGGGAGCCTTGGTCTCGGGAGCGGTGCTCTCGGCGGCTACGGGCTTCGGAGGCTTGGGCTCTGTCGTCTGCTTGGCGGTCCAGATCTGGTCGTAGGTGAGGCCGGTGCCCTGAAGGAGCTTCAGGTTGCGGCAGATGTTGTGGCGCTCAAGATGGTCTCTGCACTCGACGCCGAGAAGGATCTCTGAGCCCCACGGGGCCTGGAGGGTGACCTCGGAGCCGTAGCTGTCGGCCTTGTGCCAGTTCCTGTCGGCGTCAAGGTACCAGGTGGTGATGTTGAGTCCGTCGAACTCGATCTTTATGGTGGAGAACTTGAACTCGGAGACGGGTTCGCCGTCCTTGCAGGTGTCGACGAGGCCCTGGGAGCCGAGATCCTCGGTGGAGAGGGCGGGGTGGCAGAGCATTATCGACTCTTTGTCGTCGTAGCCATCGCCGATGTTGTTCTTGCGGGCGGAGAAGTCGTAGGCGTAGCCGAGCTCGGTGTAACGGGTGCCGTCATCTTCATAGGTGTCTCCGTACTCGGAGAAGTGGCCGTACAGCATGATGATGGAGCCGTATTCGTTGTTCTCGCGGTACATGGTGATGCCGCTGTACCTGGTAAGATGAGGAGAGGCGGCCTCGAAGTAGATGGTGTACTTCGTGTTATCGGTGATGTAGTAGCCGGAGTCCTCGACGTAGCACAGGTCGGTCTTGTTGATGGCGCTGTCGGTGGTCTTCGGGATGGGGAAGAGCATGTCTGCGGTGCACTTGGAGAGATCGTACTTCTCCTTGAAGTCCTGGCAGACGCCGGTGCCCACGTTGAGGGTGTAGAGCGGGTCGGTCAGCCAGTTGACCGCGATGAGCAGCTCGCCGTCGGCGGCCTGAGCGGGTACCGAGAAGACCGGCACGAACAGGGCGGCCACCAGGGTCGCGATCAGAGCGAAGGTAAGAAACTTCTTCATGTGTTTCCTTTTCTCCTTTAAAAAGATTCTGGATTCAGGTCATTCCGGACGGCTGAAAGCGAGCCGCGGGCCGGCGTCCCGGCATTCAAATGCATCTTATTATATCACGTGCGGGCGCAAAAATCAAGCGATGTCCGACAGTTAAATCAAGAAATCGGGCGGGGAAATATCCATACGTAGGCAAAATGTACAAATGCCGACGGAGGATTTTTACATTTTCGGAAGCGGCAGACCTCTGAGGGCGGAGACTCCGGCGAGAGGGAAAAACGTCGCGCAGGGCGCAGACCCGGGCGGGCGCGGGCCGTGGCGGGCAGAAAAAGCCGCGGCGCCGCTCGGAGCGGCGCCGCGGATGAGTGACCGGTGCGTTTATTTTCTTTTTCTGCGGAAGGCGACCGCGCCGGCGGCCGAGAACGCGAGAACGGGGAGCAGGGCGACGACGCTGCCGCAGCCCTTCTTCTCCTCCTTTGGAGCCTCGGTGGCGGGAGCCTGGGTCTCCGGAGCCTGGGTCTCCGGGGCCTGGGTCTCGGGGGCCTTGGTCTCGGGTGCCTGAGTCTCGGGAGCCTGGGTCTCTGGGGCCTTTGTGGTCTCGTCGGAAGGCCTCTCAGGCTTGGGCTCTGTCGTCTGCTTCGCGGTCTGGATCTGGTCGTAGGTGAGGCCGGTGCCCTGGAGGAGCCTCAGGTTGCGGATGATGTTGTGGCGCTCGTTGTTCCTGTTGTAGGAGCCGAGCACGATCTCGGAGCCGTAGACGGCCTGGAAGGTGACCTCGGTGCCGCCGCTGTTGGCCCTGTGCCAGTTCCTGTCGGCGTCGAGGTACCAGGTGGTGACGTCGAGGCCGTCGAACTCGACCTTGACGGTGGAGAACTTGAACTCGGTGACGGCCGTCCCGGTGCAGTTGTCGGGCTCGAGCGTCTCGGTGGAGAGGACAGGATGGCAGTTCATCATTCCGGTGCTGTCGTAGCCGTCGCCGAGGACGCTGGCGTGGTTGGCGTAGTCGTAGGCGTAGCCGAGCTCGGTCCAGCGGTTGCCCGCCGAATCGGATGTATCGCCGTCGTCGGAGAAGGAGCCGATGAGCATGATCATGGAATCGTACTCGGAGTTCTCATGGTAGAGGGGGATGCCGCTGTACTTGTTGTAGTGGACCGAGCATACCTCGCAGTAGATCGTGTACTTCGTGTCGTCGGTGATGTAGTAGCCGGTGTCCTCGACATAGAAGAAGTCGGCGCCCCAGGCGGTGCAGGTCGGGCTCTTGACAGGATAGAACATGTCGCTTGTGCATCTGGAAAGGTCGAATTTCTCGGAGATATCCGAGCACGCCGTGGTGCCCTGGTTCACGGTGCGGAAGGTGTCGTTCAGCCAGTCTACTTTGATGAGCAGTTCGCCGTTGGCGGCCGATGCGGGGACCGCGAAGGCCGGAACGAAGAGCGCTGCTACCATGGCCGCGGCGAGCGCGAAGGTAAGGATCTTTTTCATCATGACTCCTTTCGTGGCCGGTGCCGCCTGTCCGGCCCGGCGCTCCGGGCCGGCCTTGAGCGGGCCGGACCTGTATCGGTCGTTTTTCAAGGGACCGCGCGGGCACGCCCGGGATCCGTCAGAAATCATTATATCATCACCGGGGGCGATTGTCAACACGGAAAGACGCGGCCGCGGGGCGGAAAAAAGCCGGTTTTTTCGCGGAACTTGCCCTTTGCGGTGGCGCATCCCGGGGATAGTATGGTATAATAGAATCGAAGTGATATCATTGAGGCTGAGGCGGGCCGCGGTGCCCGCCCGGGCCCGGAGCGCGGCGCGCCGGCACCGGCCGGACGGGCCGCGCGGCCGCGCGGAGGTGCATATGAGGACGGCAGGGATCATTTGCGAGTTCAATCCGTTTCACAGGGGCCACGCCCACCTGCTCTCGCGGGTGCGCGAGGCCGGAGCTGAGACCGTTATATGCGTTATGAGCGGGAGCGCCGTACAGCGCGGAGAGCCCGCGCTGCTGCCGTCCGTCTTTCGTGCGGCGGCCGCGGTGCCGGCGGGCGCCGACGCGGTCTTCGAGCTGCCCTATCCCTTTTGCGCCGCCAGCGCGGCTTATTTCGCCGAGGCCGGGATGTACATCCTGAGGGCCCTCGGCGCCGATACTGTGGCCTTCGGCTCCGAGAGCGGCGACGCTGACAGCCTCGCCGTCCTGTCCCGTTCGGTCCGCCTTCCCGCCCGCGGAGGCGCAGAGGGCGCAGCCGCGGCCATGTTCGGAGGCGGCGACCGCCGCCCGGGTCCAAACGACATCCTTGCCGCCAATTATATCGCGGCCGCCGCCCGGCTCGGCTGGGAGCCCTGTTTCCTTCCAGTCCTTCGAATAGGAGCGGGGAAGGGGCTCGACGATCCCGACTACCCCTCGTCGGCGGCTATAAGGCGCTCCGTGCTGGCCGGACAGGAGCCCGCCGGCGTCACCGGACCGTCGCTGCGCGTTATGGCCGAGGCGGAGCGGGCGGGTATGTATCCCGTCGCCCCGGACGCCGCCGAGATGATGACCGTCGCCTTCCTCAGGACCACGCCCGCCGAGGAGCTCTCGCGCTTCGCCGAGTGCGGAGGCGGAGTGGCCGGCAGGCTCCGCGGGGCCGCCATGAGATACGACGGGACCGCGCCGCTGTCATCGCTGGCCGCCACGAAAAAATATACGGACGCAAGGCTCCGCCGGGCGGCCCTGTTCGCCCTGACCGGAGTGACGCCCGGGGACCTTTCGGCGAGGCCCGCTTACGTAAGGCTGCTGGCGGCGTCGGCGCGGGGCAGGAGCTACCTGCGCTCGCTGACGGCCGGACCGGCCCTGCCCGTAGTCACCCGCAACGACGGGATCCCGGACGGTCCCGGGGCCGCCCGCCAGTATGAGCTCGCCATTGCCATGGATTCGCTGTACACGCTGCTGCTGCCCTCTCCTCTGGCAGCCGACAGGCTGCAGAAACTCCCGCCGAGGATGGAGGGGTGAGACCGGGCCGGACCCGCGGGGCGGGCGGCCCCGCCTGACGGAAAAAACTTGACACCGCCGCCGGGGCGTGATAAAATATATTGATAATATGTTTTTTGAAAGGAACGTTTCCTCAGATGGCCGAAGAAATCAAACCCGTGGAAGGGAAATACCTCCGCTACATGGACAAGCCGCTCGTCCGCGAGGGCAACACCATATGCTACGGAGACAAGCAGGACAAATGCTTCCTTATCCTGGAGATCATGTCATATAAGAAGGAAAACAACATAGACATTCCCGACCAGATCTTCATCTCCGTTGTCGATTCCAAGGACCCCAACAAGATCGTGAAGCAGGGGGACAAGCAGGGACTCACAAACGCCCTGAACCTCGGGATGGTCTGGCTCGAGAAAGCCAACAAATAAAAGGCAGGCGCAATGAAGAAAAGCTCATTTACCGGGACGGCGCTCCGCGTCTGCGCGGTGCTGCTGGCCCTGTGCCTCTCGGCCGCGCTGCTCACGGGCTGCAAGCTGACAGACCTGTTATTCGGCCACGGCCCCGAGACCACCGGGACCGCCGCGGGGCCCGATACGCCGCCCGAAGGCTCCTCGCAGCCCGGGCCCGGGACCGGCGACGAATCGAGCGCCCCCGAGACGCTGTCGCCGCCCGACACGGGGACCGGCACGGAGCCTCCCGTTACGGATACCGAGCCCGTCGAAACGACCCGCGACCCCAAGGCGGTGCTGTACACCGATCCGCTGACGGGTCAGAAGCTCGAGACCGACTACTCCAGAGTGAGGCCGGTGGCCATCGCCATCGACAACCTCAGCAGCACGGCCCCGCAGACCGGCGTCGGCCGGGCCGACATTCTTGCCGAGGTCATGGTCGAGGGCGGCATTTCCAGGCTGATCCTCATAACGAACAAATATAGGGCCTCCGAGGTCTACGGACCCGTTCGCTCTGTCAGGGACTATATGGTCTCGCTCTCCGCCGCTTTCGGGACCCTGATGGTCGGCGCGGGCTACAGCCCCACGGGCTACACGGCCATCGTCGACAACGCGCTCGATTACATCGACGGCACCCACGACAGATACGCTCTCTACGGCTTCTTCCGCGATCCGGTGAGATACAGCCAGACCGGCTACGAGCACTCGCTCATGATAAGCGGGCAGGGGATCAAGACCCTGGCCACCTACAACAACTTCCAGCTCACGCGGACCCCGTCGGGCACGGCCTTCTCCTTCTCGAATCCCGACAAGCCCGTGGCGCTCTCCGGAGGCACCGCGACGCACTGCATACTCACCTATTCGGTGTTCCAGCAGGTCCAGATGATCTACAGCCGCTCGGAGAACGTCTACTATCGCTACCAGTACGGTACGAAGCCCCACCTTGACGCCGAGACGGGCGAGCAGCTCCATTTTGCCAACGTGTTCGTGCTGTTCGCCGAACAGAGCAGGATCCCCGGCGACGAGGAGGGCAGGCTCTCCGTGTCGCTCACAGGCTCCGGCACAGGCTACTACCTCTACGGAGGAAAGTACAGCGAGATCGCCTGGAGCAGGGAGAGCGACGTTTCGCCCTTCACGTTCACCCTCGCGGGAGGCGGGGCGCTGACGGTCAACTGCGGCAAGACTTTCATCTCCGTCGTCGACTCGTCGCTCAGGGGGACCGACTCGGTCATCCTGAACTACAAGGTCTCATCCTGACGGCGCTCCGCGCCGGAAATACGCACGGTGCCGAAAAGCCGCGGCAGGTTTTTCGGCACCGCGTTATAAAGCCCGGTACAGGGATGTAGCCAAGCGGTAAGGCAAGGGACTTTGACTCCCTCATCCGTCGGTCCGAATCCGGCCATCCCTGCCAGAAAACCCGATGTATCCGCATCGGGTTTTCAACTAAATCCGTCCTTACGGGAACCCCCATTGCTCACGAGTTCGCAACGGGGAACCCCTATTACGGACGGGATAAATCCACGCAAGCGTGGATGAAATCACTTCGTGATGAAATCCGACTTCGTCGGGTTGGAGGACGGATTTGATTTCATCGTGAGCGAAGCGAACTACGCCCACGGCAAAGCTGTTTTTGTTGCAAAATCCCCGATTTTGGGGTTTTGACCGGAATCGGACTGGGAAAAGCCTGTAAATCTTGAATCGTTCACAAACGGGCAGTATAATATTATCAAACAGCTTATCAAACAGTGATCGGGGGAACAACAATTGTCTTTAACAAGAAGAATAGTGTTTGCCGTCCTGATCGCTGCTTTTGTTCTAGGTATCGTAACAGTATTGATCGGCAGTGTAATATGCGTCAGGGACAATCGAAACTATCCGGTTCTGCAACCCGAATTGTTTGCGCCGGACGTAATATCAACTGTGTTATATAGCGAAAACCTTCAGCAATTGTATGTTTGTTACAACGATGCTTCATATGTTAACGTATATTCGATAAACGGAAACTTTCTCTGGGCAGTATCGACACCGTATTTGAGAAACGCATATTTTGAACTGTCTGCAGATCAGTTGATTATCTATAATGGGGATTCT
>JAEEJM010000089.1 GCA_016281895.1 Clostridiales bacterium | reverse complement strand
GACGGCCGCGGCGAAGCGGTATCCGCCCTCGGACTCCTCGAAGAAGCGGCAGTCGCCGGAAGGCCAGGGACAGCTGACGGCGGGCTGATCGCCCGTCAGGTCCACGGTGAACTCGCTCATCGGCAGGGCAAAGCCGAGCCCTGTCAGCTTCTGGAAGCTCTCTTTCAGCGTCCAGAGGCGGAAAAACGCGTCTCCGTCCTCACCGGCGCCCTCCGCGCCGCTGAGATAGGCTCGCTCACCCTCCGAGAAGAAACGGCCGGCCACGCGCGGACGGCGCCTTCCTGTGTACTCGGTATCGCAGCCGACCGGGACATCGCAGACCGCACACATTACGATATCGCCTGAGTGGGAAAGGCTGAAGTGCAGCGGACAGGGGCCGCTTATATACGGCTTACCGCAGGCACCTCTGGCTATGACCAGCCCGGACAGCCTGTAGCCCAGCATATCGAAGACGGCGGCCAGCAGGGCCCTGGCTCCTACGGAAGCGGGCCTCGTCCCGGCGCCTGCTCCTCTCTCCTCCGGAAGGGCACGGACAAGGCCGGCCAGCAGCTCCGGCGAGGAGAGATCGCCTATGCCGGCGGCAGCGGTAACGACTTTCACTTCAGCTCTCCTTCTGTCCGAGGACCGCGGCCTTCTCGTATGCGAAGCGGTAGAAATCCGTGTCCATCATCTTGAGGCTGGCGTTGTATCGCTGCGCGACGATGGTCTTGCAGGCGTCTATATAGGCGTTGAGGGTCTCGGCCGGTATGCCCTTGGTGTCAATCAGCCAGGTCGCCTTGCCCGAGCTGTTTATGTACTTGACCTTGTCGGTGATGAAGTTCTTGTTGTAAAGCACGGCCATGTGCGTGGTGTCCGCAAAGATGTCCTGCCCGGCGTAGAGCCTGGAGTCGTAGTCCATGTCGAAGAGGTTGTAGATCGTCGGCAGGATGTCGACCTGGCAGCACGGAGTCTCGACGACTATGGGCTCGTCCTCGAACCTTGAGTTCCAGATGATGCAGGTCGATCTGTAATACTCGAAGTTGTTGTCGAAGCTGCGGCCGAGGAAGGACCTTATCGAGGCGTCGGAAAGATAGTAGGGGGCGTGGTCGCCGGCGATGACGAACACCGTGCTGTCCAGCTTACCCGCCTTCTCGAGGCCGTCGATGAGCGTCTTCATGGCCAGATCGAGCTCGTACTCCCCCGCGAGGTAGTATACGCACTGGTCGGCGAGCTTGGTCTCTCCGAGCATGGCGCGGGTCGTGGCGATGTTCTTCTCGCATATCGCGTTTGTCGAGTCGTACGGGCCGTGGCCGCTGAACGTCATGAAGTAGGCGGCAAATCTGTCCTGGGCGACGAGATCGTTCAGCGCCTGGGCCGTCATCTGGTTGTCGGACGACGGCCAGTACCAGTTGGTCACCTTCAGGCCGTCGTTGCGGAACTTGCAGGAAAAGCCGAAATTCGGCAGCGATTTGTTCCTCGAATAATAAGTGCCGAGATAGTTGTGATACGCCAGCGCGTTTACACCGGCTCCGCCGAAAACGTTGCCGAGGACGGTCGGCATGTATTTGGACGCCGACTGAGGCATGGAGCCGACGTCGGTGCCCTTCTTGGCGGATCTCGAGACGTCGGGCCAGATGCCGGCCAGAAGGGCAAACTCGCCGTTCGTCGTGGTGTTCTTGAAGCAGGTGTAATAGTTCTTCAGCACGATGCCTCCCCTGGACATGCGGTACAGGGTTGGCGTCGCCTTTTCGTTGACCGCGAAGCTGCAGAAAGACTCGGCGCATACGTAGACGAGATTATAGTCCCTGAAGAGGCCCGTGAACTCGTTGCGCCCGGTGGGGGCGACGTTGGACAGGTAGTTGCAAAGATCGATTATGTCCGCGTTCGTCGACAAGCCGGACATTGCCGCGAAGTCCATTCCGCCCAAGACGTGCGGCGAGCGGTCGGGACCCGGATCGACGTACGGCTCCGTGGTCTGCTCTTCGGTATCTGCTGAGGACTCGACGCCGGAGCCTGTATCCGCTCCCGAGGAGACCTCGCCGCAGGAGGAGGAGTCGGTACCGGTAGTGGATCCGGTCTCGGGCGCCTTCGTCGTTACGGGCCTCGGCGCGGTCAGCGGGGCGGAGGTGCCGAAGATCTCGTCGATGTTCTTTATGACGGTCTGGTCGCCGAGGGTCTCGCGGCTGGGGATATCGCCCTCCTCTCCGCGGAAGAGCGAGGCGGTAATATTGCGCAGCTCGATGATGTTGTTTGACATGAGCCCGATCTTCTGGGCCGCGGTGTCGAAGTCGATGTCGGTGCTGTGAAAGGCTTTGTAAGCGCTGCGCTCGTCTGTGCCTCCTGCCGGGAGCGCGGCGACGACGGCCAGCCACACGAGCGGCACGGCCGCGGCAAGGATGAGCCTGGAGGCGTGACGGGTCTTCCTGCCGGTGTGTCTGCCGGCAAAGGCCCAGACGAGGCCGGCGGCGAGCGGTATCAGAAACAGCAGCACCCAGTGCATGCTGTCAAAGACGACTCCCCATATGCCCTTGCCGAAGTTCGTGATGGCCTGTCCGCCCATGCCGACGAACTGGAGCGACAGCAGGGACCCGAAGATGCCGTAATAGACCAGATTTACGAGGTAGTACACGGTGGCCGGAAGGATCAGCAGGGCCGCTACTATACGGTTGACCTTCCTGTGCCTGAAAAAGCCGCAGAGCGCGGCAAAGAGCAGCGCGGGCGGCATGGCAAACAGGACGGTGAACGCGGAAAAGCCCGAGACGTTCCCGTTGACGACTGTATACAGGAGCAGCTCGAAATAAACGAAAGATACAAAATAAAAGGCAAAATACCCGAGGCCAGACAGCAGAGCGCGGGGCAGCCCGCATCGTTCACCGCCGGACGCGGCCGGGCCGTTCCGGGTCTTTTCGTTCACCGATTCCATAAGAGCACCTCAAAAACAAGCGGTCACTTTTGCCGTAAGACAAAAGCGACCGTCCTTTGGTCGGAGTGACTGGACTCGAACCAGCGGCCTCTTGGTCCCGAACCAAGCGCACTACCAAGCTGTGCCACACCCCGATCTGCGTTTTATTCATCAAACGCTGACGATTATACCATAAGGACGGTTCTTTGTCAATAGTTTTGGTAAAAATCAGACAATGAGAGCGGCTCCCGGCGGATGACCGTGCCGGGAGCACCGCGCCTCAGACGGTTATGAGCCGACGGGCGCCTTCGGGATCGTCGCCGGCGGTGTTCTCGTAACGGATAAGTGTGAACGCCGCGTCGGTGAGATGAGCGAACGCCGGGTCGTCGTAAGCCGGGCAGACGAACTTCTGCCGCGGAGAGTTGATGTCCTCGCCGCTGATCTGGAACAGCCTGTGCTTCGCGCAGAGTTCCATGACGCGGTCGAGCTGGGCCCTCGTGTTCCTGGTCGGCATGAAGGTGACGGCGTCGAAGCCGTAAGATACCAGTTCCTCGAAGAGCAGGTCGAGATAGCCGTCCTCGAACTTCTGGGCCTTCTTGTCGCCGGTGACTGATTCGCCGACGTCGCCGAGATAGGCGTAAGCGGCTATTCCGCGGTATTCGCGGACCATGGCAATGTAGTCCGGGAGGGCGGGAAGCTCGCCGGCAGCGTCGACGTAAAACTTCTCGACCATATTCCCCTTCAGTATGCCCAGAATGTCGTACTCGTAGTACTCTGGAGTCTGCCTGCCGCCGAGCACCGCGTCCGCTGCCTTTCGCGAGACGGGTATGCCCATGGGCCCCGTAAGAAAGGCAAGCAGATCCGCCGGATCGGGAAAGCGCCCGGTAAGCTTTTTCACGAGCCCGAACAGCAGGTGCCTCTCGGTGACCGTGGTCACGGAGAGAGGCCTGATGTCAGTATCGTAGTCAAGGACTATGCCGGTGGAGGAGATCAGCCGGTTGATGTTCTCCGTCATCCTGCGGTTCCGCTTCTCCCTTTCCGCCCTGTAAGGGCGGAAGAACGCGTCGACGGCGTCAAGATTGCGGTGAGGGATGCCGTGCATGGCGCAGTAGGCGACAGAGATCTGATCCGGGTTGTTGAGCCTGCGGCCGCAGAGGCGTGTCATTGAGAAATCGACGCGGCACTCGACGCCGCACGTCACAGGAAGGCCGAGTATGCTCCCGGCCTCGATGAACTCGGCGGCTCCGGCCGTCGTATCGTGGTCCATTATGCCCGCAGTGCACAGGCCGTTGACGTAGGCCGTATAGACCGCGCCGGCAGGCGTGTACGGCGAGAACGAATGAACGGTATGGATGTGGTTGTTTATGTAGTGCGTCCTCGGGATATGCGGGATGAGTCCCCCGCCGGCCATGGACCTGAGTCTCTCGATATCCATCTCAGACCTGCTTCCTTCTGTAGCTCTCCGCCTCCCAGTTGCGTATGAAGGCGATGAGCTCGTCGGACATGGGGGAATAGCCGCCGAAGGAGCCGGCGTAGACCGTGATCTTGACCATGTCGCAGACGATGTCGCGCACTATGAGCGCCTCCCTGTCGTCGGCGCCGAGGGCAAAGATCCCGAGCCCCGGAACATATACGGCCTTCGGGGCGTAGCCGTTCCCGGCCTCGAAAGCGGCGGCTGCAGAGGCGGCGTCGCCGGCCGATGAACCGGGCGCCAGCACCATCATGCTGGCCTTGGCATATACTATGTGATCCGGAGTCGGGGCCTTGGTGGAGGGATCGTAAGCCAGCACGTCGCGGCCGCCCGCAAATCTCACACGGCAGCCGAAGATGTCAGCCAGCGTTTTTGCGGTCGCGACGACGCCGGCCGCGTCCGAGTCGGCGCCGGAGAAGTCCGGGAACCTTCCGATACTGGCCCTGAGGACGTCCATGACGGAGCTCACGAGCGCGTCGAGCCCCGCCTCGGTGTCCGAGGCGAAGAACACGCCGTGGTTCTGCAGGAAGAGCAGGCTGCAGTCGCGGCCTGTGCGTTCGCGGTATCTTTCGAGCTCGCCGGCGCAGTACGCGGCAAGAACGTATCCGGGCTTTGACGCCCGGGTGCACAGCGCGTCCGGAAACAGCTCGGGGGTGCGCTCGGCGTAGCCGCGGGAGCATGTGAGCCCGTTGACCATAGCCGGGTGCAGGTGCAGGACGAATCTCTGCGGGAAAAGGTTGTGGAGCATGGCCTCGACGCTGGGCCTGCGCTTCTCGTCCGGGGCGCAGCAGGCAAGCATGTCCTTCAGCACCTGCGCCTCCCTTTCCTTTTCGTCGCTGCTGTAGCTCTTCCTGAGTATCGCCGAAAGGCCTGCGCGGTCCATCCTTACGAAGCCCCCGGCGTCAATGGTCCCGAGCGCGGTGCCCGAGCCTTTCACGTAAAGGTATTCGGCGTCCTTGCAGGAGGTGTTTCCTCCACCGGCTATAACGTAGTCCGTCGACGAGCCGTATCTGTTTGAAAACCGAACTAAAGTCTCAAGATCCGTCATATCAGTTTCCTCTTCGTTTCATCATTGCGCGGGCGTTTGCGCCGTCCTTATCGTTAGCGTTTATCCGGCGTGTCAGATCCTGTCCGCGTGGGCGAGCAGATACTTTTCCGCCTCGGCGTTCCACAGTCCGTTGTGCTCCTCCACCAGTCTGGCGAGCTCGGAGCAGAGCGGATCCGTCCTGCCCCTTTCGGACAGCTCGTCCAGGGCGACGAGCGGAAAATCGATGTGTGTGTAAATGAGCTTCTTGCCGCCGGGTATCTTGGGAAGGTTCAGCACGGTGTCGATGACGGTGTTGAGCCCGCCCACGTGTGTGATCATGGCGACAGGGTCCAGCGTCCCGTCCGCCATAAGGGCCAGGGCCTCCCTCAGGTCCTCCGTGTTGCCGCCCGTAGTGCCGACGATGTGAGTTCCGTTGTAATGAACGTTGAAGAGGTTCAGCGGGGCCGAAAAATCGGTCCTGCCCGGTCCCGCAAAGAAGTTGAGACATCCGTCTTTTGCCAGGATAGCGTCCGCCTGACCCACCACGGCCGCCACCGGAGCCATGCAGAAGACATCGTCGAAACCGCCGCCTCCGGACATGACTCTCAGTTCCGCCGCGGGATCCGCGAGAGAACCGGTGTTCACATAGCGCAGCTCAACTCCGTTCTCCGCGGCCCACTCGGGCGAATACACCTTCGCGGCCCTTTGTAGCCTGCCCTCGTCAATATCGGTAACGACCAGGAGCGAGGGCTTCCTCGGCCCGCGGACCGCGTAGTTGACGGCGCAGAGGCCCATGGGGCCGACCCCGGCCAGTATGGCGCACCTGCCGCCCTCGACGATCCCCATGTGGTGCACATAGGTCCCCTGCTTCACGTGATAGTTCGCATGGAACGCGCCTACGATGCACGAGACGGGCTCCGCCAGCGACCCGTAGAAGAACGCTTCCCCGTCGTAGCGCAGAAGGCTCCCTGTCTCCATGACCATGTGAGGTATAACGACGTACCGGGAGTCGCCGCCTATGAAGCGGAAGGAGTAACCGGGCGCGTCCATAGTGCCCTTGTAGTTCATGGCGGGCTGGATCGAGAACTTCTGCCCCTCCTCGAACTCGTCCTGCCACTTTCTGCCGACCTTCAGTATCCTGCCGCAGAACTCGTGGCCGATTATGACCGGATTGACGGCGATGTCCGCCGGCACGCGCTTGTGGTCGGTGCCCATGGACACGGCCTTGTATGACGACATGCATACGGAATCCGATATGACCTCGGCAAGGATCTCGTCCTCGCCCATCTCGGGAAGTTCGAACTCCTCGAGTCTGAGATCGTTTTTTCCGTAAAGCCTGACTGCCTTCGTTTTCATTGTTGCGATCCTCCGCTCTTTTCTGGTCCATCATATCATTATATATTATTTTGAGAAATAAATCAATAACAAACGGGCCCCCTTCGGGCAAAAAAGAGGGCCCGTCAGTATCAAGACCCGTCTCCGGGAGGGAAATGCGGCCTTGGTTGCGCCGAGCGTCTCAGAAGACGCCGTACAGCGGTTCGATCCCGACGACTTTCCCGGTCAGTCTCGACTCCTCGGCCGCGAAAGCGATCCTGTGACTCTCGCACGAGGCCTTGAGGCTGTCCAGGGGGCCGAAGGGCGCCAGACCGTCCAGAAGGTCGGCAAAGGCGTGGACGACGCCTGTGTCGCCTCCCCCGTGGCCGCCCGCTATAGTCTGGTCGGGTGCGACCTCGCTCACTCTCAGACGCCTAGTCTGCCTCGACAGGAAATCGAAGACGGTGATCTCGGGCGACCCCATGGACGCGCTGAGCTCGCCCCGAGTGCCCATGATCCGGATAGTCCTGCCTCCTCGGTTGAAGGCGGCCATCGTGAAGTCCGCGGTCGCGCCGCCCTCGAACTCCATTGACACCGTCTGGTGATCGACTACGTCGTTGTCGCACTTGAAAACGCATCGGCCGTAATCGGTCGTCAGGATCGCCTTCATAACGTCATCGTCGGTCGGCGACGGCAGCTTCGTGGCGGACGTCCTGAACCAGCCGTTCTTCTTGTCGTCGTAGTACAGCTTCACCGCGTCGTAAGGACAACCGTCCGAATGCGGGCAGCCTTCGGCGCAGAACTCGGGCGAGCCTTCCGGTGCGTTCTCCCGCCTGAAATAGCCGAGCGAGCCGAACGAATGGACCCTCAGGCACTGCCGCCCGATCAGCCAGCGGATGATGTCGGTGTCGTGGCACGATTTCTGCAGGATCATCGGCGAGCTCTTTGCGCTCACCGCCCAATTGCCCCTGACGAAACTGTGGCTCTGATGGACGTTCCCCACTCCTTCCGTGTGCTGTATGTGCATCACGGTCCCGAGCTCTCCGCTCTCCACTATCCTCTTCAGGGCGACGAAGAAAGAGGTATAGCGCAGCACGTGGCAAACCAGGACCGACACGCCGGCGGCCTCCGCCTCGGCGCAGAGCGTAAGGCATTCCTCGGGGACCGGCGAGACCGGCTTTTCCAGAAGCAGGCTGTAGCCTTTTCTGACCGCCTCCAGCGCCGGAGCGAAATGATCCCTGTCCATTGTGGCTATTACGCACGCATCGGCGAACCTGGGGAGCGTCAGTATCTCCTCCCAGCTGCGGAAGCACCTTTCGGCCGGAAGTCCGTGCTTCCTGCGGATATACTCGCGTCTCTCGTTCAGGGGCTCGGCGACGCCGACGACGCGGAACCCTCTGCCGGCGGTCGCGGCGATATCCGAATAGGTCCTGCCCCGGTTCCCTGCCCCGATGACTATCAGTCTTTTCTCTTCCATACACACCTCCGCCGGGCAGTCATTATAGCGCTTGTCATTTCATCAGAAAAAGCAGCCTTTCGGCTGCTTTTTCTGGTGGGCCATCAGGGATTTGAACCCCGGACCAACCGGTTATGGGCCGGTGGCTCTGACCAGGCTGAGCTAATGGCCCAACGACTT
>JAEEJM010000088.1 GCA_016281895.1 Clostridiales bacterium | reverse complement strand
TGGAGCATCTTCGAACGCGAGCACATTCTGCCCGGCCTGACTGATGGGAGATCCGTTGGTACCACCACCATTCTCAACGCCTATTCCCACTTATGTTCAGAACTCGTCTCTTAATTCTCCCACAACAACTTGACACGATCGGCCGCGCGCCGCGCAGTTGACAACCCCCGCGGCGGGTGTTATAATTATTATGCGATAACAGACGCGAAAAATATGATACATCGCCGCCACGCGGCGGGCACCGCCGTGAGGAGATTCCCTCCGTCCGGAGATCACCGCAGTTCCGCGGGCACCGCCGCCGGAGATCCCCTCCGTCCGGAGAGCATCGCCGTTCCGCCGGCACCGCCGCCGGAGATCCCCTCCGCTCCGCGGGCACCGCCGGGCGGTGAACACTGAAAGGTCGCCATGAAAGACAAGAGATTCCGTTTCCAGGCCCACAGGGGGCTCAGCTCCGAATACCCGGAGAACACCGTCGCCTCCTACCGCGCGGCCATAGATGCCGGCTACGACATCATAGAGCTCGATCCCAAATTCACCCGCGACGGCGTCTGCGTGTGCTTCCACGACTCGGCCGTGAACCGGACCTGCCGGCTCGCCGACGGCTCGAGCATCGGGGAGAAGACCCCCGTGGACTCCCTCTCGCTGGACGAGATACGCGCCCTCGACGCCGGCCTGTTCAAGGGCGAGCGCTTCCGCGGCGAGCGCGTCCCGACCCTCGCCGAGGCCCTCGCCTTCATACGCGACAACGGCTCCCTTACGGTAAAGATCGACAACTGCTATCAGGGCTTCAGCCAGGCACTGCAGGAGGAGCTGTTCCGCGTCATCGAGGAGGCGGACCTGGGCGGGCGTCTGGCCATGACGGTCAAGAACCTCCCCTTCCTCGAGTACGTCGCCCGAAGGTTCCCCGCCGCCGAGATCCATTACGACGGAAGCCTGACCCCCGCCGCGCTGGATCATCTCCGCTCATGCTGCCGCGGAAGGGCCACCCTCTGGATATCCTACGGCAACGCCCTGACGTCGTGGTGCCGCGAGCGCCGTGCCGACGCCGAATTCTGCGCCGGGCTGCATGAGTACGCCGACGTCGGCATATTCACGATATCCTCGGCCGAAGAGCTGGCGCGCTGCTACAGGGACTACGGCGCCGACGTCATCGAGACCAACGGCACGGTGAGGCCCGGCGATCTCTCCCTCGTCTGAGGCACGGGACCGCAATGTCCGGATTCACCTACACGTTCAGGCGCGTCGAGAAGAAGTACCCTATGGACGCCGAATCGTTCGGCATGCTGGCGGAGGAGCTCATCCCCCGCCTCGTACCGGACAGCTTCGGCCGGAGCACGGTGATGTCGCTGTACCTCGACACGCCGGACTACCGGATGATAAGGGACTCGCTCGAGACGCCCAATTTCAAGCAGAAGCTGCGGCTGCGGTCATACGGCCGGGCGTCCGGGGGCAGCCGGGTGTTTTTCGAATCCAAGTGCAAGGTCGACGGCGTCGTATACAAGCGCAGGCTGGCGATGTCGCTGCACCAGGCACTCGGTTATCTCGATACCCGGGAGATGCCCGCAGACACGCAGATCATGCGCGAGTTCGATTACACAATGCGGCTCTACGGCTGGCCGGCCCCTTCGGCCCTCATCCTGTGCGAGCGCACCGCCTTTTTCCTGCCGGACGACCCGTCGACCCGGATCACGTTCGACACCGGGATCAGGGCCCGGACCGGCGACCGGCTCGCCCTGGACGACGGCACGGACGGAGTTCCGCTGCTGCCGGAAGGCACCGCCCTCATGGAGATAAAAACGGGAGGCGGCCTGCCGCTCTGGCTCTCGGAGATGCTCGGGGGGCTCGGGATCTTCCCGAGGCCGTTCTCGAAGTACGGGACCGCCTACACGCGGCTCATCCTCCCCGCGTCCGCGCCGGTCGTCCGGCAGACCGGGCCGCAGCCGCGCGCCCGGAGCCTCAACATCAAAGGAGACACGGATCATGCTTGACAGCTTAACCTCAGCCTCGGCAGGCGACATCACCTTCGCCTCCTATCTGCTATGCGTCGGTTGCGCCCTGCTGTGCGGGCTCATCGTCGCCTGCGCCTCCTCGCTGAGGACCGGCGCCGGAAAGAGCCTGTTCTTGTCCGAGACGCTGCTGCCGCCCATCGTCGCCACGGTGATAATCATCGTGAACGGAAGCATCGGCACCGGCATAGCCGTGGCCGGGGCCTTCTCGCTAATCAGATTCAGGTCGGCCCCCGGCAAGGCCAGAGACATGGCGGCCCTGTTTCTGTCCATGGCCGCCGGCATCGTATGCGCCTCGGGCTATCTCGGTATCGCCCTGCTCTTCACCGTGGCGGTATCGGCAGTCATTCTTCTGTTCTCTTACATCCGCTTCGGCGCCGAGCTCGACATGGATCTGCGGATCACGGTGCCGGAGTCGCTGGGCTTTGCCGACGCGTTCACGGACATCTTTTCGAGATACACCTCGTCATGGCGTCTCGTGACGGTCAAAACGAGCAATATGGGGAGCATGTACAGGCTCCAGTACAGGGTCCG
>JAEEJM010000087.1 GCA_016281895.1 Clostridiales bacterium | reverse complement strand
TGCGACAGCAGCGTGTTCATTGCCGTGATAACGCCGCCGGCGACGACCGCCACCCTCATATAGCCCACGGCAAGAGGATGGACCTCCGGAGCCGATCCGCCGAGCAGATCGACGTACGCATCCATGAACAGAAGGGTCCCCAGGGAGTAAACGGCCGCCACGCAGGCGCAGCCCCAGATCGCAAAGCCCGAGGCGAACCTGGCCTCGCTCCGCCTTCCGGCTCCAAGGAAGCGCGATATCACGCTGGCGCCGCCCACCCCGAACAGATTCGAGATGGCCGACAGGAACATGAACGCGGGCATGCAGACGGTGACGGCGGTGATCATGGCGTCGCTCTTCGTCATCGCGACGAAATAGGTGTCCGCCATATTGTAGATGACCAGTATGATCTGTCCGGCGACGGAAGGCAGGGCAAGGCTTATGATCGCCTTCAGGACCGGGCTTTCCTCGAACAGATATTTTTCCCTGGCTTTTTCAGTCATCGTCGGTGAACTCTCCTTTATCGACCGGCGATACCGCCGGCGTTCACGCGGCCCGGCGCGGACGGCCGGACTAACCTGCCGGCGCGCGGATGCGGACCGGCCTGATGTCGGGACCGGGAATCTTGACAAAGCTCCCGGAAATGTATATAATTATATTACAAACATCAATAAAGTCAAATTATAAAAAACACTATCTCCATAATTTTTTGTTATATAAGGGGGTCCGGATGCTCGATAACAGAGTTTATACGCTGCTGAAGGTGTGCGAATGCGGCAGTTTTGTCGCGGCCTCCGAGAAGCTGAACATAACTCAGCCGGCAGTCAGCCAGCACATAAGATCGCTCGAGGAGGAACTGGGCATCAAGATCTTCGAGCGCAGCCGCAGCGGCATAGTCCTTACGAAGCAGGGCGAGATCGCCGTCGACGCCGCAAAAAAACTGGCCGCCATCTACGCGGGACTGAGGGACACCCTTGCCAGCGGGGCCGCCCTGACAGGCAATCTCACCGTGGGCGTCACGCACACCGCGGAGAGCAACCCGATCTCCGAGGCCCTGGCCCGCTACTGTGCCACCAACCCCGGCACCAAGATAAAAATGATTACAGATACTATAAGCGATCTTTATAGCAAACTGAAGACATACGAGATAGATCTGGCCATTGTCGAGGGCAGGATCCGCGACCCGGCTATAAAGTACCTGCTGATGGACACGGACTACCTTGTGCTGGCCGTCGCCACCGACCACCCCCTGGCCAGGAAGAGCATGGTCACGCTCGAGGAGCTCAAAAAGGAGCGCATGATACTTCGCCTGCCAAGCTCCGGGACCAGAAACCTGTTCGAGGCGCATCTGGAGAGCAACAACATGGCCATCAGCGACTTCAACGTCGTGCTGGAGGTGGACAACATCGCCACCATCAAAGACCTGATCCGACGGAACTTCGGCGTGTCGGTCATGGCCAGGAGCGCCTGCCTGGACGAGCTGAAAAAGGGGAAGATAGCCACCCTGCCGGTCGAGAACCTGAGTATGATGCGCGAGATCAACATCGCCTATCTGGCGGATTTCTCCCGGCTGGATCTGCTCCGGGACATAGTAAACAGCTACAACGAGACCGTAAGGCTCTACATGTGAGTCCGCGCGGCCCGGTTTGCAATCCGCGAGCATCTGTGGTATAATATAATTTACAGTAAAAAAGCGCCGGCGATGCAAAACGCCCCGGGCGCGGCCTCTCTTCTCTGCAGACGAAAGATGACCAAAGAGGAAAAGAAAAAACTGGAAATAATAGTGGGCGCCCTGCAGAAAGCCGGCTTCGATCCGGTGAACCAGCTTCAGGGCTATATGATCACGGGCAGGGACTACTACATAACCCGGACAGACAACGCCCGCGAGCTCATCAAAACGGTCTCCAGGGACTCGCTCGGCGAGCTGCTGAGCTTCATAGAAAAGAACGACTGACCTCCGGCCCGGACCGGCAAAGGCATTCCGGAACGGTCAGGACCGGCGCCCGCAGCCGGAGGGACGCATACTGAAAGCCGTCTGCCGCATGAAGGATCTTCGTGCGGCAGACGGCTTTTCGTCAAATGATATGCTCCGGCTTCCCCGCCCGGCCGTTCAGCTGATGCCGAGCGCGGCGGTCATGCGCTGGTAGTCGTTCGTGAGGACGGTATCGACCCCCATGTCGAGGTAGGTGCGCGCCTCTTCGGGATCGTCAGCCCAGTACACGTTGCAGCGAATGCCGCAGCGGTGGGCCTCCTCTATCATCTCGCGGTTGAAATACGGCTTGAACAGCTGGACCTTGCAGCAGCCGAGCTCCTTGGCCCGCTCGACGATCGCCCACGGATCCTTTCCCGCGCCCATGCAGCACGGGATGTCGGGGGCGATCTCCCTCAACTGCCTGACGACGGCGTCGTTTCCGCTCATGAAATAGGCGTGTCCCGTGCAGTCGTACCTGCGGATCAGCCCGGCTATCCTGCGCAGCTTGCCCTCGTCCTCGGGCTCGGTCTTGGTATGTGGCTTCACATGGATGTTCATAACGGTCTGGCAGGCGAACTTCTTCAGGATCTCCTCGAATCTGAGGATCCTCAGCCCCGAAAAGCTCTCGCTGAACTTGGAGCCGAAGTCGAACTTAAGCAGCTCTTCGTAAGTGTAGTCCCAGACGTAGCCGGTCCCGTCGGAGGTGCGGTCGAGCTTCTTGTCGTGCAGCGAGACGATCTCGCCGTCTTTGGTCTCCCACAGGTCGAACTCGATCTCGCTGGCGCCCAGGGCGACGGCGGCACCGTAGGCCGGGAGCGAGTTCTCCGGCGCGACCGCCTTGAAGCCCCTGTGGGCGCAGAGCCTCGGATAGGCCATGTGCGCGTCGGGAGGACAGATGAACGGACCTGCCGGGCGGTATTTCCAGGGCCTGCGTCCGGCGTCGACGTACTTCCAGTGGGGCATAACGCTGCCGCCGAAGCCCGCGGATTTTTCATATTTGACCGAGGTGTCGATCTCCGCATATGCGACGCCGACCCTGCTCCCGAGGTTCTCAAGCAGCTCGCCGCGAGGGGTCGCGATAACGGAGCAGCCGCCAAGTTCCGAATCCTCGCCCATGCTGACCGAAGAGCGGACCACATAGGCGTTCGTGTTGTAGGCCAGGAAGCGGACCGAGGTCTCGAGGGCCGAATGCATGTCGCTGCGCTGATGGCTGCAGCCGATGATGATATCGGGCTCCATGCGGGCCAGCACGGGGAAGGCCTCGTAGAAGTAAAAATCGTAGCAGACAAGGAAGGCAAGGCGGATGCCGTCGACGGTGACCGCATCGGGCCAGCCGCTCTGCCATATGTAGCTCTTTCCGTCGTCGAAGCCCAGTTTGCGGACCTCGCCGGGGGTGAGGTGCTGTTTGCGGTAGACCTCGCTGATCCTTCCGTCGCGGTCGGCCATGAAAACGGTGTTGAACATGCGGTCGCCGTCCGGGCTGTAGCCGCCGAAGAACACCCTGGCCCCGCAGCGCACGGCGGTCCTTGAGGCCGCCTCCAGAAGCGGGCCGTGGAAGCGGTCGAAGCTGGCGCGCCTCTGCTCGGGAGTGCGGGCGAGCGCGGGGACGTCACAGGCCTCGGGCAGGACGATCAGATCGGCCGAGGGATCGATGCCGTCGAGCAGCTCGACGGTCTTTTTGAAATTTGCTTCTGAAGTTCCGTGATCCGCGGAATAGGGGGGCTGTACGGTGCAGACTTTAAGTTTCATGTTCGTCTCCTTTTCCGCGTCAGGCTCAGCCGCAAAGCGTGGCCGCCATTACCGCCTTGATAGTATGCATACGGTTCTCGGCCTCGTCGAAGACAAGCGAACGGGGCGACTCGAACACCTCGTCCGTGACCTCCATGCAGTCGATGCCGAACCGCTCGTGGATCTCCCTTCCTACGGAGGTGCCGAGGTCGTGGAACGAGGGCAGGCAGTGCATGAACACGCACTGCGGCCCGGCGGCGTCCATCAGCTCCGAGGTCACCCTGTAGGGTGTCAGGTCGGCGATGCGCGCGGCCCAGACCTCGTCCGGCTCGCCCATGGAGACCCAGACGTCGGTGTAGATGACGTCGGCTCCCTTCACCGCGGCCGCGGGATCGGCGACAAGCTCGACCGAGCCCCCGGTCGACGCGGCTATCTCCCTGCACTTTTCGACAAGCCCGGCCGACGGGAAGTACGCCTCAGGGGCGCAGGCGACGAAGTCCAGTCCCAGCTTGGCGCACCCCACCATAAGGGAGTTGCCCATGTTGTAACGGGCGTCGCCGCAAAAGACGAGTTTTCTGCCCTTCAGCGAGCCGAAATGCTCGGCGACGGTCATGAGGTCGGCCAGGACCTGGGTCGGGTGGAACTCGTTGGTCAGGCCGTTCCACACGGGCACGCCCGAGTACCTGGCAAGGTCCTCCACGATCTCCTGGCCGAAGCCGCGGTACTCGATGCCGTCGAACATCCGCCCGAGCACGCGGGCCGTGTCGGGTATGCTCTCCTTCTTCCCTATCTGCGAGCCTTTCGGGTCGAGATACACCGGATGCATGCCGAGATCGGCGGCGGCGACCTCGAAGGAGCAGCGCGTGCGGGTGCTGGTCTTTTCGAATATGAGGGCGATGTTTTTGCCATCGCAGAGCCTGTGGGGGATCCCGGCCTTCTTTTTGGCCTTAAGTTCTCCGGCAAGCCCGATAAGGCCGGAGATCTCCTCCGGTGTGAAATCGAGCAGTTTTAAGAACGATCTGCCTTTCAGATTCATTTGCTTATCCTTTCGCCGCCGGCGGCAGCAGTGCGGCCGCCCGGCCGTGTTTTATCTGTTTATGTCGACAAGGAAGGTGCTGTCCTGCGTGTAGCAGGCACTCATAACGTCGGCGAGCGCCATGGCGGTGTCGATGGACGTCATGCAGGGGATGCGCAGATTCATGGCCTTGCGGTGGAGCAGTCTGAAATCGCCGACCGAGCTGTCCATGACGGCGCCGGTGTAGACGACGCAGCATACGGAGCCGTTGTCGAGCAGGTCGTAGATATCGCTGTTCTCCCACACGTTGCGGGCGGTCGTGACCTCCATGCCGCGGCTGCGAATGGCCTGCGCCGTATCGGGCGTCGCGTAAAGCCTCATGCCGAGATCGGTGAAGCGCTCGGCAAGTCGGATGGCGTCGCTGTAGTCGTAGTCCTCGACGGATATCAGGATGCCCCGCCCC
Source organism: Clostridiales bacterium (assembly GCA_016281895.1). GTDB lineage: Bacteria > Bacillota > Clostridia > Oscillospirales > CAG-272 > CAG-390. Next base: position 10,947 of record JAEEJM010000087.1, on the reverse strand, counting down.
GACGGCCTGTCCTTCGCGTGCACGTCGATACCCGCGGCGGTCAGCCCCTTGTAAAGGGCCTCGGTCTTGGTGCGGCCGATGCCGAGCACCTCGCCCGTGGACTTCATCTCGGGGCCCATTATGGAATTCGCGTCGGAGATCTTCTCGAAGCTGAAGACCGGCACCTTGACCGCGTAATACTTGGCGGTTGGCGCGAGGCCCGTGGATATGCCCATATCGGACAGCCTGGCGCCCAGCATCACCCGGCTGGCAAGCTCGATCATGGGTATGCCGGTGACTTTGCTTATGTAGGGCACCGTGCGGCTGGCGCGAGGATTGACCTCGATGACGTAGATCTCGCCGTCCTGGATCAGGAACTGGATGTTGACGATGCCCTTTGTCCGCAGCCCCAGGGCCAGCCTTACCGAGGCGTCGGTGAGGCGCTCGGTCAGGTGCTCGGTGAGGTTGTAAGGCGGATATACGGCTATCGAGTCGCCCGAGTGTATGCCTGCCCGCTCGATGTGCTCCATTATGCCGGGTATCAGCACGGTGGTCCCGTCGGAGATGCAGTCGACCTCGAGCTCAGTGCCCGGCATGTACTTGTCGACAAGTACGGAGTTGGAGCCGATGCCGCCGGCCCGGATGGCCTCCATGTAGGTGCGGACCTCGTCCGAGGTCCTGACCACGCACATGCCCTGGCCCCCTATGACGTACGAGGGGCGGAGCAGGACGGGATAGCCCAGTATCCGGGCGGCGATGAGCGCCTCCTCGGGAGTGTCGACGGACACCGCCCTCGGCCTGGTCATGTTGATGGAGCCAAGGAAGGCGTCGAATTTCTCGCGATCCTCGGCGATGTCGATCCCCTCGGCCGAGGTGCCGAGTATGCGGACCCCGTTGGCATCAAGGTATGCGGCAAGCTTGATGGCAGTCTGTCCGCCGAAGGCGACGACTACCCCCTCGGGCCGCTCTTCGCGGATGACGTTCATGACGTCCTCGGCCGTGACAGGCTCGAAATACAGCCGGTCGGCCGTGTCGTAGTCGGTCGAAACGGTCTCGGGGTTGTTGTTGATTATTATGACCTCGCAGCCGAGCTTGCGGAGGACCTCGACGCACTTGACGGACGAATAGTCGAACTCGATCCCCTGCCCTATGCGTATGGGCCCCGAGCCGAGGACCAGAATGCGCCCGGCAACTGTCCCGGGCCCTTTGTCCGGAACCGGCTCATCGGGGTAGTAAGAGTAATAATACGCGGCCGGACCGAAGGCGCCCTTGCAGGTGTCGACGGCCCTGTACGAGGCTCTGGCCCTGAACGGGACGGGCGAGCCCGACAGCTCCTCGAGCGCCCTGTCGGTATAGCCGAGCCTCTTTCCCTTGAGATACGTCCCGGTGTCGAGGCCCGCGGTCATATTCTTCAGCGAGTCCTCGAAATCCGCGAGGTTCTTGAGCTTCTCGATGAAGAACGGGTTTATCATGGTGACGCGGCTGATCTCGTCGACCGTCACGCCGCTCTTCAGTGCCTCGAAGATGGTGAACATGCGCAGATCGTTGACGCGCTTCAGCCTCTCGGCGAGGGGCGCTCCGCTTGCCGACCTGCGGTTGAAAGTCTCCTGCCTTATCTCGGCTCCGCGGACGGCCTTCATGAAGGCCTCCTCGACGCAGCCGCCTATGGCCATGACCTCTCCGGTGGCCTTCATCTGCGTGCCCAGCCGGCGGCTGGTGTTGGTGAACTTGTCGAACGGCCACCTCGGGAACTTGAGGACCGCGTAGTCGACGTCGGGCTCGTCGGCGGCCGTGCCGGCGGCGGACGGATCGAAGCGGATCTCCTCCAGCAGATAGCCGAGAGCGATCATCGTCGTGACCTTTGCTATGGGATAGCCGGTGGCCTTGCTGGCCAGGGCGGAGGATCTTGACACGCGTGGGTTGACCTCGATGACGTAATAGTCGGCCGTGGCGGGATCGTAGGCGAACTGGCAGTTGCAGCCGCCCCTTATGTCGAGCGCCTCGACTATCCTCAGCGAGGCCCGGCGCAGCATCTCGAGATCGCCGGCGGGCAGAGTCATGGCCGGCGCGACGACGACGGAGTCGCCGGTGTGCACGCCGACGGGATCGACGTTCTCCATGCTGCATACGGTGATGGAGCGGCCGGACGCGTCGCGCACGGCCTCGAACTCGATCTCCTCCCAGCCGACGATGTACTTCTCGACCAGGATCTGGCTGATGGGCGAGGTCTCGAGGCCCGTGGCGGCCGCCGATCTCATCTCGTCCTCGCTGTACGCGACTCCTCCGCCTCCGCCGCCGAGGGTGAAGGCCGGGCGGATTATAACGGGATAGCCTATGCGCGCGGCGACCTCCAGCGCTCCGTCAAGATCGTTGGCGGTGTCGGACGCGATGGTGGGCACGCCTATGCCCTCCATAGTCTCCTTGAACAGTTTGCGGTCCTCCGCAAGGTCGATGGACGCCGCCGAGGTCCCCAGGACCCTGACGCCGTGATCTCGCAGAAAACCGCTCTTATCAAGTTTCATAGCCAGAGTAAGACCCGTCTGTCCGCCGAGGCCGGCAAGGAGAGAGTCGGGCTTTTCCTCTTCGATTATCCTTTCGACGGTGCGCTCCGTGAGCGGCTCGAGATAGATCTTGTCCGCCATGGTGCGGTCCGTCATTATGGTGGCCGGGTTCGAGTTGACCAGCACGATCTCGACGCCCTCGCGCTTCAGGATCTTGCACGCCTGAGTGCCGGCGTAGTCGAACTCGGCCGCCTGCCCTATGACTATAGGGCCGCTGCCTATGAGCAGCACCTTTTTTATATTGGGATCGAGCATGATTCAGTTCGTCTCCTTCCGGGCGCAGACGGCCGCGATCTTATCCGCGGCCAGCGCGAGCAGTCCGTCAGGTATATTGAGCGCGGGCAGCAGTCGGACCTTGTCCTTGGCGGTCAGACACAGCACGCCCTCGCTTATGAGCTCGGAAACGACGGTGCCGGCCGGCCTCTCGGTGGCCAGGCCCATCATGAGACCCATCCCGGACACGCCCTTGATGCCCGGAGCGCCCTCGAACCTGGCACGCAGGAAGGCGGCCTTCCTTCTGACGCCCTCGAGCAGCTCGTCGTCGATCCTGTTCAGCACGGACAGGGCGCCGGCGCAGCAGACGGGGTTGCCGCCGAAGGTGGAGCCGTGGTCGCCGAAGCCGAGCACGTTCCGTGCCTTCTCTCCTATAATGGCGGCGCCGAGAGGCAGCCCGCCTCCAAGGCCCTTTGCGGTAGTCACCACATCGGGCTCGATGCCGTAGTTCATGTACGAGTAGAGCGCTCCGGTCCGGCCGTTGCCGGTCTGGACCTCGTCAACCATGAGCAGGACGTCGTTGTCGCGGCACCAGGCGGCAAGCTCGGCGGCAAAGCCGGCGCCGATCTCGACCACTCCGCCCTCTCCCTGGACGCATTCTATAAGCACGCCTGCGATCCCGACCCTGCCGGCCAGCTCGCGCAGGCCGTCCATATCACCGGCCGCTATCGAGGCAAAGCCGGGAGTGAGGGGCCGGAAGAGCTCGTGGTAATGCTCCTGCCCCGTTGCCGCCAGCATGGAGAGCGTGCGGCCGTGGAAGCTGTTTTTGAGCGTCACCACGGTAAAGCAGCCGTCGCCGTGCTTTTCGGCCGCGTATTTTCTGGCGACCTTCACCGCGCACTCGTTGGCCTCGGCTCCGGAGTTGGAGAAGAAGACCTTGGACAGTCCGGTTCGCAGGCAGAGCTGCTCGGCCAGATCGGCGCAGGGCCCGGTGTAGTACAGATTAGAGGTGTGCTGGACCTTCCCGAGCTGCTCCGCGACGGCGGCCTTCCATTCCGGGTCGGCGATGCCGAACGAAGTGACGCCTATGCCGCTGCCCATGTCTATGTATTCCTTGCCCGACGTGTCGGTCACTACGGACCCGCTGCCGCGGGCGATCTCCACTGGGAAGCGGCGGTACGTACCGGCCACATACTGTTTGTCTTTCTCGGTGATATTCATGACTTTAACTCCTGATGTCTCGATCGATTACCGGCTGTCAGACCCGCGGACCGCCGGATACCATGGTGCCGGCGCCCTCGTCGGTCAGAAGCTCCATGAGGATGGAGTGCGGGACCCGGCCGTCCATTATGATGACCTTGTCGACGCCCCTCTTTATGGCCTCGATGCAGCAGTCGACCTTGGGTATCATGCCGCCCGAGATCACTCCCTCTCTGTGGAGCGTCTCGGCTTCCTCGACCGTGATCTCGGGGATGAGGGTGGACAGGTCGTTGCGGTCGCGGAGGATGCCGGCTATGTCGGTCATCATTATAAGGCGCTCGGCTCCGAGCGCTCCGGCGATGCTGGCAGCCGCCGTGTCGCCGTTGATGTTGAAGGTGTTGCCGTGGCTGTCGCAGCCTATTGTGGATATGACCGGTATATAGCCCTTCTCGAGCAGGTCGGTGACGGGCTTTATGTTGACTCCCGTGATCTCGCCGACGTAGCCGAGGCGCTCGTCCTTCTGCCTGGCCTCGATCATGCGGCCGTCCATTCCGGATAGGCCTATGGCCCTGCCGCCCTTGTTCTGAAGCATGTTGACAAGGGTCTTGTTGACCTTGCCCGCCAGGACCATCTGCACTATGTCCACGGTCTCCCGGTCGGTCACCCTCAGCCCGTCGATGAACTCCGGCTTCTTTCCGAGCCGGTTCATCATGTCGCTGATCTCGGGCCCGCCGCCGTGGACGAGCACGACTTTAACGCCTATGAGCCACAGTAGAACGATGTCCTCCATTACCTGAAGTCTCAGCGTCTCGTTCACCATGGCGTTCCCGCCGTACTTTACAACCACGGTCTTTCCGTTGTACAGCCTTATGTAAGGCAGCGCCTGGGTCAGGACCTCGGCGCGGTCCGCGTTAGACAGGTCGTTTAGCATTTCATTCCTCCGCGATAGTTGATCGGTGGTCCGGTGCGATGCTTCCCGCGATCCTCATCCGGTCGCAGGTCAGGTGCGATAGTCCCCGTTGATCTTGACGTAGTCGTAGGTCAGGTCGCAGCCCCAGGCGACGGCTTCCGCGCTCCCGGATCCGAGGCCGACCGTAACGGTAACCTCGTTCTCGGCCAGCACCTGCGCCGCCTTCTCCTCGGAGAACGGGACGCCGGAGCCGTTTCTGCAGACCTCGACTTTGCCCGCGCGGCTGCCGAAGGAGATGTCGATCTTTTCGACGTCGACGTCTGCTCCGCTGTAGCCCACGGCGCATATGACGCGCCCCCAGTTGGCGTCCGCGCCGAACATTGCGGCCTTGAACAGGTTCGATCCGATGACGCTTTTTGCGACAGCGGCCGCGGTGCCGGTGTCCCGGGCGCCTTCGACCCGGCATTCGAGCAGCTTTGTGGCGCCCTCGCCGTCGGCGGCGATCATCCTGCACAGCCTCACGGTGACCTCGTGGAGCGCCGCGCGGAAGGCGTCGTAGTCCGCGCCCGGGGCGGCGATCTCGGCATTGCCGGCAAGGCCGTTGGCCATGACCGCGACCATGTCGTTCGTGGAGGTGTCGCCGTCCACCGATATCATGTTGAAGGTCACGGCGACGTCCTCGCTGAGCGCCTGCCTGAGCATACACGGCGATACCGCCGCGTCGGTCGTGACGAACACGAGCATTGTGGCCATGTTGGGGTGTATCATCCCGCTGCCTTTGGCCATTCCGCCGATCCTGCAGGTCCTGCCGCCGGCGGTGAACTCGACGGCGACCTCCTTCTTTACGGTGTCGGTGGTCATTATGCCCTGGGCGGCCGCGTCGTTGCCGTCGGCGGACAGCCCGGCTGCCAGCCTGCCGATGCCGGAGGCTATGGGGGCTATGTCGAGGGGCTGCCCGATGACGCCCGTGGAGGCCACTATGACGTCCGAGGGCGATATGCCGAGCTCGCCGGCCGCCAGCTCGCACATCTTCTCCGCGATCTCGATGCCGTTGGCGTTGCATGTGTTCGCGTTACCGCTGTTGCAGATGACGGCCTGAGCCTTGCCGTCCTCGATATTGCGCTTTGTAACGGTCAGCGGCGCCCCCTTGACGAGGTTTGTGGTGTACACCGCGGCCGCCGAGGCGGGAACGCTGCTGAACACCAGGCTGAGGTCGTTCTTCGTGCGGTTCCTGCGTATGCCGCAGTTGATCCCGTTGGCCGTATATCCCTTGGCGGCGCAGACGCCGCCCCCGATTTCTTTCATATCTTCATTTCCTTTCGGACTCCGTATCCCGGGTCCAGTTTTGTTTTTCAGTATACCGCCGCTCAGCCGGTAACGAGGCCCGCCGTCTCCGGAAGGCCGAGGGCAAGGTTCATGTTCTGTATGGCCGAGCCCGACGCGCCCTTGCCGAGGTTATCGAATCTGGCGACGAGCAGCATGCGCTCTCCCTGTCCGAAGACCGAGATCTCCATGTCGTCCCTGCCGTCGAAGCTGCCCGCCGACAGCCGGTCCGCGCTCTGTCCGGCGAAGCGGACAACGCCCTCCGGGTAGCAGGCTTCGTAAACGCGGGCTATATCATCCGCGCCGCCGGAGACGAGCTCCGCGAAGAGCGGCACGGCGACCTCCATGCCGGCGTAATAATTCCCGACCGCCGGACAGAACGCCGGAGGATGAACAAGGCCGCACACCGCCGCCATCTCGGGCAGGTGCTTGTGGCCCTGGGAAAGGGCGTACATTACGGGGGCCCTCAGTTCCTCCGCACGGGATGGATCCTCGTAATCCGCTATCATCTTCTTACCGCCTCCGGAGTACCCGGTGAGGGAGAAGCAGGACAGCATGCTGTCGCGCGGGACGATGCCGGCCAGCACCAGAGGCTCGACGAGGGCAATGAACCCGCTCGCGTGGCAGCCCGGGTTGGCGATCCGCTTCGACGCGGCGATCTTCTCCCTCTGCCCGCACAGCTCGGGGAATCCGTACGTCCAGCCGGGAGAGGTCCTGTGCGCGGTGGAGGTGTCGATGACGACGGTATCCGGATCCGTTATCAGGGCCTCCGCCTCGACCGCGGCGGCGTCGGGCAGACACAGAAAGACCGCGTCGGCCGAGTTCATTCGCTCCGCCCTTGCGGACGGGTCCTTTCTCAGTTCCTCCGGTATGCCGATCAGCTCGACGTCTTCCCTGCCGAGCAGCCGCTCCCGGATGCGCAGGCCGGTCGTCCCGGCGCTGCCGTCTATGAAAATACGCGGTTTGCGATCCATCTCACACTTCCCTGTCCTTTGCTGTCCCTCCGCCGCGCGCCGCCGGGACGGACCCGCGGAGGGCGCCGCGCGCAGGGACTCCCCTCTGACGGGGGATACTGTACTATAATACACCCGCGCGGGCGAATTGTCAATAGCGCTTTGCAATTTTATTCACAAAATTGAAGAAAAATCGGAAATTTCCGCGCGACAACACAGTTATTCCCGATAATATTCGATTTTTATGCACAAAACCGCCGCCCGCGTTCCCGCGGACGGCGGCATATGCCGGACGCGTCGTCAGACCGCGTCCTTGGGACGGAACAGGAAGCCGGGCTGCTGATCGAGGCAGCGGTTCTCGCCGACGAACCAGCGGAATCTTGCGCCGACCGCCTTCACGAAGCAGTGTCCGCGTCCGCCGTCGAGGGCGGTGCGGTCGTTCACGATGATCTGGTTGTGGTCGGTGAAGAACATGACGTCGCCGGGCTTGAGATCGCCGCGCTCCGCCAGTTCCCTGACGGTGCAGTCGACGGGCACTATGTCGAAGGCGGCCTCGCATCCGCGGCGGACCTCGTCCGAGCCGTAGGTGTAGCCGCAGGTCCCGTCGTACGTGTGGTTGAGGATGCCCTTGTCGAACAGACCTACGTCCTTAAGGACCCAGTCCATGGTGATGACGCAGTTCGTGACGCGGTTGTCCTCGGCGCGGGCCAGATCGAGCCTGCTTCTGTATCCGTTGTGCTGATAGGTGTAAAAACTGCCGCGCGAATGGTCGTACTGCAGGTACGCCTCGACCTTGAAACAGCTTCTGACGATGCGGTCCTGCAGGGACAGCCACTCCGGGACCTCGCTCCAGTCGGGCCCCGACGCGGCGTAAACGGGCGCGTCCCCCGGTATATCGACGTCGATGTCTCCGCCGGCCGGATCCGGGCGCAGATACCTGGCCAGGAACACGTACACCGACTGCAGCGTCATGCAGACGCTGCCGGCGCCGAAATAAAGGTTGCCGTATCTCGAAAAGATCTCAGCCCCGAACAGTCCGTAAGGCTTTCCGCCTCCGTTGTATCCGAGGACTATCTCGCGGCGTCCGCTGCCGGACAGCCGTACGCCGAAATACCGGAACAGTATGCCGTTCAGTATCTCGTCGGCGCCGTACCATTCGTTGCGGGCGTTCTCGGCAAGGACCAGACGGTATTCGCGGAGGTCGGTGCCGTTAAGTCTGACGGTTCCCATGTTTTACAGGGGATGTCCCCGGTCTGTCTCAGTGGCTGCGGGCCTTCTTGCGGGCGAAGAGCACGCCGGCCGCCAGGCAGGCGATGGCGCCCACGGTGGCGAAGATGACGGCGTTGTCGCCGGTGGCGGGAGCGGAAGGCTGCTGACCCTGCTGGGAGGCGGGGGCGGCGTTCTGGATGGCGGAGAGGCTGAGGCCGGTGCCCTCGACGAGATAGATGTTCCTCGTGATGCCGTGGCGGTGCTGCTCGCGGGCAAAGGTACCGAGAACGATCTCGCTGCCCTCTTCGACTTCATAGGTGAAGGTGTCGCTCATCTTGACGAACTCGCCGCTGTCGTTGAGGTAGTAAGGAACGACCTTCTTGCCGACGAACTCGACCTTGAGGGTGGAGAACTTGGCTTCGGTCACGGCATCGCCCTGGCAGTTGTCGGAGGCGACGGTCTCGGTCGTGAGCTTCGGATGGTAGAAGAGCCAGCCGTGCTCGTTGTAGCCCTCGCCGACGTTGTTCTGGGTGTTGGGGTTGTTGTGGGCTATGACGATCTGCGACCAGTTGGTCCCGGTCGCGCTGTCGGTCTGTTCGCCGTTGTCAGCCATGGCTCCGCCGATCATGAGGATGTCGCCGGAGGTCTTCTCGATGGCGAGCGGAACTCCGAACCAGCCGCCGTGGAGGACGCCCATCTCGAAGCAGATGGTGTAGCCGGTGCTGTCGGAGATCTTGTAGCCGGTGCGGGTGAAGTAGGAGAGCTTCGCGTTCCAGTTGTCATCGGAGACGCCGTCCTTTTTGATGGGAACGAGGGCGTCCGCGGTGGACTTGGAGAGGTCATACTTGTCCGAGAACTTGAAGGTGCCGTCCGATTCCTTGTTGACGGTCTCGAAGGTGTCGGTCAGGAAGTTGACCTTCTTGAGAAGGACCGCGTTTGCCGCGGAGGTGAAGGCCGGGATCACCATGGCGGCCAGAAGCGCGACGGTCAGAACGAATATTGCGACTTTTTTCATTTGTCCCTGTTTCCTTTCGCTTTTTTGTATTAAAAGACAATCTGTTTAAAAAACCAAGGTGCAAGCTCGGACTGTCAAATTTAATTATACCTTCCGGCGGTCTTTATGTCAAGAAATAATGACAAAAAAGCGACCGATGATCCAATATGGGCGGAAGATTGGCCGCAATCGCGGTCAGGATCTTCTTTTTCTGCGGAAGAACGCCGCGCCGGCGGCGGAGCAGCATATCACAGCCGCGAGCGCCGCGGAGCCGCCGCAGCCTTTCTTGGCGGAGCCGTCGCCGCCGCCCTGCTCCCGGGTCTGCGGAGCCTGAGTCGCCGGAGCCTGGGCGGCGGGCTCCTGAGTGGTCGGGGCCTGCGTTTCCGGAGCCTTTGTCTCGGGAGCCTGGGTCACGGGAGCCTGCGTTTCGGGAGCCTGAGTCTCGGGGGCTTCCGTTACGGACGCCTCTGTCCCGGACGCGGCGCCGCTCTCCGGGCCTTCCGCGGCGGGCCTGCCGTCAAGGGTGGTGTCAAAGACCGCGAATTCGGACATCAGAAAAGTAAAGATCGGATTGTCCGCCTGGCCGGGTTCGGTCGCGGCGATCTTTCCTTCGTAAGTTGTGGCCAGGTCGTCGTAGGTAAGCGCCAGCACGGCATAGGCGGCCTGCATCGGCTGATCGAAGTTCGCCTCGATATAGCAGTATGAACCGTCCGCGGAAGTCTCCCAGAGGCCGAAGTCGACGAGGTTTTCCGCGTGGTAGACGAGTTTGTAGTCGTCCGGGTCAACGTTGAGCGAAGGACCGAGCCAGACGTCGAAGCCGTTCAGCTTGCGGCCCCATCTGGCGCTGTCGGGTCCCATGACGATGCAGAAGCTGCCGCAGACGGTCTCTCCGAGACCGCTGTCGATCTCGAACATGAGCGCCGCGCAGTAGATCGATCCCGGGGTCCCTTCAGTCCCCGCGATGTCCTTTCTGGCGTCGAGGGAGTGGCAGACGAAGCCGGTCCCGAGCGTCGCTTTAGACGAGCCAGACGACCAGAGCGTGACCTGATCGCTGTTCTCCTGCGTCGTGACGATCGGCTTGCTCCCGTAGTATTCGGCGTTGAAGTCCGCGGCGTAGCTCCTGTCCCTTATCTTGCCGCTTCCGTTGTAACCGAGGCCCCACATGGTCTTGATCTTGGAGACCGCGCTGTTGACGGGATCCAGCTTCGGATCCGCCGCAGCCTGCGCGGGCAGACAGAACAGCGACAGTACGACCACGGTCGCGATGATAAATGCCGTGAGTTTTTTCATGATCTTTCCTCCGTTTTTCCGGATTGTTTATTTCGATCTTATTGAGGGCAAAGGAAGGCAAAGGCCGGTGTTTTTCATCCGGATCCGTTTCTGCCGGACTCGCGCGGGCGGCGTGATCCTCCGGCCGGCCGGGCTCAGTTCTTTTCGATCCTCAGCATGGTCCAGAGGCCGGCAACCACCCGCACTGTCAGCGTCCTGCCGTCCTGGCTCCACTCGAGGCCGAGCGCCTCGGACGCCGCGGTCGGCGAGACCGCCGTCACGGAGGTGACGGTCTGTCCCTCGGGGATCCTTACCGTGACGGTGACGGGCTTGTCG
>JAEEJM010000086.1 GCA_016281895.1 Clostridiales bacterium | reverse complement strand
TTACGGGCTTTATTTCGAAAGATTCCTCAACCCCGAGCGCGTGAGCATGCCCGATATCGACGTCGACTTCGACTACAACAGGCGGGGCGAGGTCGTCGATTACGTTATCGGGCGCTACGGCCGCGACAGGGTCTGTCAGATTATTTCCTTCGGCACCCTGGCCGCGAGGGCCGCGGTGAGGGACGCCGCTCGGGTGCTCGGCACCGACCCGTACGAGACCGACCGGGTGTGCTCGCTCATCCCCAGGGAGCCGGACGTCACGCTGGCCTCGGCGCTTGAGAAGCCCGCTCTGAAGGAGCTCTACGGCTGCCAGCCGTCAGTTAAGCGCCTGATCGACACCGCCTCGGCCATCGAGGGCCTGCCCAGAAACGTATCGGTGCATCCCGCCGGGGTGGTCATTACGTCGGGGCCCGTCGCCGACCGCGTGCCCCTGGCCCTGTCCGGCGACACGGTCGTCACCCAGTACGACATGGCGACGGTCGGGAAGCTGGGGCTTCTGAAATTCGACCTGCTTGCCCTGCGCAACCTTACCGTCATTGACGACGCCTGCGCCGAGATAAGGCGCACCGAGCCGGATTTCGACATCGCAAAGGTCGACGAGAACGACCCCGCGACCTACGCCATGCTCTCGTCCGGCGGCACCTCCGGCGTGTTTCAGCTCGACAAGGAGGGGATGACGAGGCTCATAACCAGGCTTCGCCCCCGCTCCGTTCAGGATATAATGACCGCTCTGGCCCTCTACCGCCCGGGACCGATGGACTCGATCCCGAGATACCTCGAGTGCCGCCGCGATCCCTCCTCCGTCACATACCCGCATCCGCTTCTGAAACCGGTGCTCGAGTCCACCTACGGCTGCCTGATATATCAGGAGCAGGTGATGAGCGTGTTCCGGATCATGGCCGGCTATTCGCTCGGCCGAGCGGACCTTATCCGCCGCGCGATGTCGAAAAAGAAGGCGGAGGCCCTGGAGGCCGAGCGCGGAGCCTTCGTCGAGGGCGCACGCGAGCGCGGCATGAGCGCCGCCGCCGCGGGGAGGCTGTTCGACGACATGTCGTCCTTTGCCGGCTACGCCTTCAACAAGAGCCACGCCGCGGCCTACGCGGTCATAACCTTCCGCACCGCCTGGCTCAAGGCCAACAGACCCGCCGCCTTCTTCGCGGCGCTGCTCAATTCCGTGGCGGGAATGCCCGAAAAGGTGGCCGAATACGTCGCGGAGGCTGAAAAGCACGGCGTGAAGGTGGAAGGACCCGATGTAAACCGCAGCGCGGAGGGCTTCTCCGTGAGCGGCGGGAGCATCCTCTTCGGCCTGTCCGCCATACGCTCCGCCGGGGCAGGCACGGCGGCCGCGGCCGTCGAGGCAAGGAAAGAGGTGCCTTTCTCGTCCCTCAGGGACTTTCTCACGCGCATGCCTCAGAAGGACGTGTCGAGGCGCGTCGCCGAGGCATACATAAGGTCGGGCGCGCTCGACTGCACCGGAGCCACCCGCACGTCGATGCTCGCTATGCTGGACGGCTCGCTGGCCTCGCTCTCGGAGCGCAGCCGCTCGAACCCAGAGGGGCAGATGGACATATTCTCGTCCTCCGATCCGGCCGGGAACGGTGACGACACGCCCCCCGATCTGCGTGAGTTCGGCGCGTCCGAACTGAGGCGGATGGAGGCCGAGTACACCGGAGTCGCCTTCACGCTCGTTTCTTCCGCCTCCGCGCAGGTCGCATCCGCCGCACCGCCTGCCGGTCGCGCCTCTGCGCCCGGAGCCGGCCCCGCTGCGGCAGGGAAGGAAGGCTCCGCCGGAGACGCACCCTCATCTCCGGACGCCCCCGCCCGGGGCCGGGGCCCGGCTCCGGCCGTCGAGCCGCCCGGAATGATCTTCATACGCGTGCCCTCCGCCGATTCCGAGGTCTTCCGCAAGTGCGACAATCTCTGCGCCATCTTCGACGGCCCGGTGCCGGTGACGTACTATTACAGCGACGCCGGCCGCTACGCCGCCCGCGAGGGCGGAGTCGCCTTTTCCGAGTTCCTCATCGGAGAGCTGCGCCGCGAGGCCGGGCAGGATTCCGTGGTCACCAGGAGCCGGCACCGCCGCGACTCTTGATTATTTCCGCTTTTTATGATATAATATTTGTTGTTTTCCGGACCGCGCCGGACGCCTCCGGCCTTTTCCGGATCCTGCCGGACCGCGCCGGACCGCGCGGCCGGAGGCGGCGAACGGCGCCTCCAACGGCCTTATAAAGGATGCTCACATGACAAAAAAGATAGAATGGTTCTCCGAGATCGCCAACGCCTGGCACACGCTGCTCCGGGCGCTGGGAATATTCGTCAAAGTCGCGGCCGACGTGCTGATCACCGTCCTGCTGATATTCGCCCTGGCGGGGGTCATCATGGTCTGCGCTTTCTCGATCTACATCAAGAACTACGTCAAGACCGACATCGACATCTCGCAGTTCGACATAGCGGTCTCCAACGGCACGAAGACCTCGCAGCTCTACCGCTACGAGTTCTCCGACCGGACCAACCGCGTCGGCGAGGCCGTGCTCTACTCGGGCGAGACCATATCCGGAGGCAGCGACTCCACCTACGTGACGTACGACCGCTTCCCCGAGAACATGATAAACGCGGTCATAGCCATCGAGGACAAGCGCTTCAAGACCCACAAAGGCGTCGACTGGAAGCGCACCGTGGCCGCCGGCGTCAACTTCTTCACGGGCATGCAGGACTACACCTACGGCGCGTCGACCATCACCCAGCAGCTCATTAAGAACATAACCGGCGAGGACGACTACACGATCCAGCGCAAGATCCAGGAGATATTCTGGGCGCTGGACCTGGAGACGAAGAAGGACAAGGAGGAGATCCTCGAGCTCTACCTCAACATAGCCAACTTCGGAAGCAACTATTACGGCGTTCAGGCCGCGGCCTACAACTATTTCTCTAAGGACGTCTCCGAGCTCACCCTCGTCGAGTGCGCGGCCATAGCCGGCATAACGCAGAACCCCTCCAGGTTCAACCCCGTTACGAATCCCGAGGAGAACCGGGTGAGGCGCGAATACATCCTCTACGAGATGATGGACCAGGGGCTCATCACCAGGCGCGAGTACGAGGAGGCCCACGGGCAGACTCTCGAGATCCGCACGCCCCAGAGCCAGGCGATCTCCGAGAGCCAGGCCAAGGGCATCAACTCCTGGTACACCGACATGGTCATCGAGGACGTCATAGACGACCTCATCGAGCAGAAGGGCATCTCGAGGAAAATGGCCTCGCTGATGGTGTATAACGGCGGCCTCAAGATCTACTGCCTCGTCGACACCGAGGTGCAGTCGCTGCTCGAGAGCATATACCTCGACGACTCCAAGTTCCCGAAGGCCAGCTCCGGCCTCATAGCCCAGTCGAGCGCGATCGTCATTGACCCGTCTACCGGAGACATACTGGGCGTCGTCGGCGCCAGGCGCACGAAGACGGCCAACCGCCTGCAGAACTACGCCACCCAGACGCTGAGGTCCCCCGGTTCGTCCATAAAGCCCCTTGCCGTCTATACACAGGCGATCGAGAGGGGCCTCATAACCTGGGCTACCGTCTTCGACGACACGCCCGTCAACTTCACCGCAAGCGCCAGCGGATGGCCGAAGAACTCCGAGACCTTCGGCTCCGAGCGCAGCACCTACAGGGGCCTCACGAACGTCAACTACGCGCTCACCTGGTCGCTCAACACCATCTCGGTCAAAGTCCTTGAGCTCGTCGGCCTCCAGGAGTCGTTCAACTTCTGCAAGACGAAGCTCAACCTCACGGACCTGCTCGAGTCCAAAAAGCTCTCAAACGGCTCCACCGTGTCCGACATCACGCTGGCCTCGCTCGGTCTCGGACAGCTCTGCTACGGAGTGACGCTGCGCGAGATGGCCTCGGCCTACTCCGTCTTCCCGAACAACGGCGTCTACAACGAATCGCACTCCTACCTCAAGGTGACCGACGCCGAGGGCAACACGGTGCTCGAGAACAACTACAAGGGGCACGTCGCCTTCCGCGAGAACACGATCTCCATAATGAACCTGATGCTGAAGAACGTCGTTCAGTCCGGAACGGCCGCCGCCGTATCGCTCGGCAAGCTCACCGGAGTCGACGTCGCCGGCAAGACCGGTTCCGCCGGCGAGGTCTACGACCGCTGGTTCATCGGCTACACCCCTTATTACATCTGCGGCGTCTGGTACGGTTACGACTACCCCAAGACCCTCCCCGGCACCAACCCCTGTCTCTCGGTCTTCGACAACATAATGCTCCCCCTGCACCAGAAGGTGCTCTCGCAGGCCGCGCTGAACGGCGAGACGGTCAAGAAGTTCAACGTCACGAACGACATCGTCCAGTGCGAATACTGCGTTGACTCGGGCCTGCTGGCCACCGAGACCTGCTCGCACGACCCCAGGGGATCGAGGCGCCAGACCGGCTACTTCATAAAAGGCACAGAGCCCAAGGACTACTGCACGACCCACGTGATGGTCAGCTACGACACGGTGTCCGGCGGCGTGAACGTCTGCGGCGACTGCCCCGAGGAGAACTGCATCGACGTGGCCCTCGTCAGGGTCAACCGAGACTTCAACACCTCGGTATCCTCCATAACCATCCAGGACGCCCAGTACTCCTACATGGACCTGCCCTGGGACGTCATGCCCTACACCACCGTCTACGTCCCATTCTACTACAACCTGACGGCCGTCACCAAGGACCAGAACGGCAGGAACCGCTACCACTGGACCGGCTATACGCGCCGGGTCGCGCAGTACAACCACACCTGCCTCACCCACTTCGACCAGGCCAAGTGGCGCAGCGAGTACCAGGCAGAGAGGGCCAGGCGCCAGGCCATGGGCCTGCTGTCCGGCACCGGAGCGGCGGCTTCGTCCGTCACGGACCTCGTCTCGGTATTCTCCGATCCCCGCGCATTCCTCTTCTCCGCGGCCCGGACGTCCTGACGCTCACCGCGGCAGTCCGGAGGGCGATCCGGAGTTGACAATCCGGCCCGGATGGGTTATAATGTAGAAAAGAGGCCGCGTCCGCGCGGCCGGGATGTGAGATCCGCCCACGACCGAAAAAATGATTTTAAATATACCCGGAGGAAAAAGATGAAAAAAACCGTCAGAGTGATCGCAGCCGTGCTTTGCGTACTGCTGCTTGCCGTTCCTTTCGCGGCCTGTAAACAGGGGCCCGCGGTAAAGAAGGTAAAGACCAACGTCACGATCTATTCCGATACAGAGTGCAAAGAGCTGTTCATGCTGATCGAGAACCTCGAGCTCGACGAGGGCTCCACCGTGCTCCAGGCCGTCGAGAGCCTCTGCGAGAAGCGCAGCGCCAGCTACTCCCTCGACTCCACCGGTCAGTTCATGACCTTCACTTTCGAGGGCGACACCATCCAGGCGCCCGAAGGCGAGACCCTCGACAACGGCAACGTCAGGACCTACTTCTTCGGCTGGAAGTACAACGGCGAGCTCATGACCTCCATCGCCGATAAGGCCGTGGTCACCAAGCCCGCCGACAAGACCGTCGAGGACGGCTCTTCCATCGTCATCTTCATGCAGGTCGAAGAGGTCACGCCGGCTTCCAACTGAGGAATGAAGTTGCGCGCGAGGCGCGCAAATGAGGTGCCGGCTGCGCCGGCAATGAAGTTGCCCGCTTCGCGGGCAAATGAAGTGCCGCTGCGCGGCAATGAAGGAAGATAGTGACGATCCGCCCGGGCCACGGCCCGGGCGGTTTCTCGTGCGACGGCTTTGTTCCGGCACCGGAAAATCGCGAAAAAGGTTGAATTCAGTGCCTCAAAGTAGTATAATATAAATTGAAGAAATATGTATTCATACGGAGCCTGAGCGCCCGTAGGAATTATTCCGGAGATAACTCAGATGAAACTTGAAAGCATACTGTTCGGAGACTACAGCAAGAGGGCCCTTAAGAAGATCGAACCCGCGGTCAGCGCCGTCGATGCCCTGGCGGACGAGTACAGGGCCAAGAGCGACGCCGAGCTCGCCGCCGTGACCGGCGTCCTGCGCGAGCGTTACGCCGCCGGCGAGACCCTCGAGCAGCTGCTCCCCGACGCCTTTGCCGCGGTCCGCGAGACCGCGGACCGCGTGCTCGGGAAGCGGCCGTTCCGCGTCCAGGTCATGGGCGCCGTCCTGCTCCACCAGGGGCGCATAGCCGAGATGAAGACCGGCGAGGGAAAGACGCTCGTCGCCACCATGCCTGCCTACCTCAACGCCCTATCCGGCAAAGGCGTGCACATCGTCACCGTAAACGACTACCTGGCCCAGCGCGACGCCGAGGAGATGGGCCGCGTGTACGGCTTCCTCGGGATGAGCACCGGCGTCATACTCAACTCCATGACGCTCTCCCGCAAGCAGGAGCAGTACGCGGCCGACATAACGTACGGCACCAACACCGAGTTCGGCTTCGACTACCTGCGCGACAACATCGCCAAGGAACGCAGGCAGCTGCTTCAGCGGGGCCACAATTACTGCATCATAGACGAGGTCGACTCGATCCTCATCGACGAGGCCAGGACCCCGCTCATCATCTCCGGCACCGGCGAGAAGAGCTCCGACATCTACGAGCGCTGCGACGCCTGCACGCGCAGGCTGCACGCCAAGGTCATAAAGGAGATGGACGCCAAGCAGGAGACCGACAGCGAGAACTGCGACTACATCGTAGACGAGAAGCACTCGACGGCCGTGCTTACGCCCAGGGGCGAGAAAAAGGTCGAGGAGTTCTTCGGCATAGACAACCTCAACGACGTCGAGAACGCCGAGATCGCCCACAACATGAACCAGGCCATCCACGCGCACGGCGTGAAGAAGCGCGACGTCGACTACGTCGTCATCGACGGCGAGGTCGTTATAGTCGACCCGTTCACCGGCCGCCTCATGCAGGGCCGCCGCTATCAGGACGGCCTGCACCAGGCCATCGAAGCCAAGGAGAAGGTCAACATACGCGGCGAGAACCGCGTGGTCGCCACCGTCACCATACAGAACTACTTCCGCATGTACACGAAGCTGGCCGGCATGACGGGCACGGCCAAGACCGAGGAGGCCGAGTTCCGCGAGATCTACGGACTCGACGTCGTCGAGGTCCCCACGAACAAGCCTATGATAAGGGTCGACAACCGCGACCGCATCTTCACCGACGAGAAGAGCAAGTTCACCGCCATAGTGAAAAAGGTGGCGGAGTGCGTCAAAAAGGGGCAGCCCGTGCTGATAGGCACGGCCTCGGTCGAGAAGTCCGAGGCGCTCGGCCGCATGCTCAAGGCGGCCGGCATAAAGTTCAACATGCTGAACGCGAAAGACCACGCCCGCGAGGCCCTGGTCATAGCCGAGGCCGGCATGCCGGGCGCCGTCACGCTGGCCACCAACATGGCCGGGCGCGGCACGGACATCCTGCTCGGCGGCAACCCCGAGATGATGGCCAAGAGCGCAATGCGCCAGGAGGACAGGTTCACCCAGGAGCAGATATCGCTCTCCGTCTGCAACATCAAGACCGACGACCCCGTCCAGCAGGAGGCCAACGCCCGCTTCCGCGAGCTCTACGCGAAGTATAAGGAGAGCATGGACGCCGACCGTCAGAAGGTCATCGACGCCGGAGGCCTTTGCATCATCGGCTCCGAGAGGCACGAGTCGAGGCGCATAGACAACCAGCTGCGCGGCCGCTCCGGCCGCCAGGGCGACCCCGGCGAATCCACCTTTTACGTCTCGCTCCAGGACGACATAATGAGGCTGTTCGGCGACGAGCGCATGAAGCGCTTTGCCGCCCTCTCCGCCAACATGGCCGACGAGGAGAACGGCGGCGATCTCTCCGCCTATCTGCGCATCCTTGCCGACGTCATAGAGAAGGCGCAGAAGAACGTCGAGAGCACAAACTTCAAGCGCCGCAAGAACGTTCTCCAGTACGACGACATACTGAACCAGCAGCGCCGCGAGATCTACGCCCAGCGCAACGAGATCATCCTCGAGGGCGACGTCTCCGAAAAGATAAAGAACATGATACCCTCCACGGTCGAGGACTCCGTAGAGGCGGCCGTCGTGCCGTCCGACAGCGGCAAGGGGACGGTCATCGACATCGACGCCCTGTACCGCAAATACCAGGGCTGGGGCGTCACCGAGGGCGAGCTCGACTTCGCAGAGGGACGCGAGGCCTCGGCCGTCGCCGGCGAGGTCGAAAAGATCATATCGGACAACGCCATGGCGCTCTACTCCAGGCGCGAGGCCGAGGACGAGACCGGGATCTTCCATCCGTTCGAAAGGTACATCCTGCTCGAGGCCATCGATTCGCTGTGGCTCGACCACATCGACGACATGGAGGACCTGGAGCAGAACGTCATGCTCCAGTCCTACGCCCAGCGCGATCCCCTCAACGTCTACCGCATAACCGGAGGCCAGCTGTACGGCGCTATGATCGACGAGATCCGCCAGCGCACCGTAAGGCAGGTCCTCACGGCAAAGCTGCCCGTGGCGGTGCGCTCGCCCGCGGCCGGGGTGCGCAACCTGTCCTTCGGCCGCAACGGGGCCGCGCCGGCCAGACGCCCGTCGCCCTCCGTTTCCGCGCCGAACCTCGGGGGCAAGTCCGCGCCGGTAAGGGCGGAGAAGAAGGTCGGACCCAACGATCCCTGCCCCTGCGGCAGCGGAAAGAAATACAAGAAATGCTGCGGAGCCGGTACACGGCCCGACGGGGAGTGAAGCTTTAACGAAATGGTCAGAAGCGACGTCTCATCGAGGAAGTACCTGAGGTTCGGCCTGATAGCGGCCGCCCCGTTCTTCCTGTTCAATCCCGACTACGCCGTGCTTGACTTCATCCCG
>JAEEJM010000085.1 GCA_016281895.1 Clostridiales bacterium | reverse complement strand
TCTATGGACGGTCTGAACACCTTCACCGCCTCCGCCGAAAAGAAGATCGACGAAGGCCGCAAGCTCCGCGTCGC
This sequence comes from Clostridiales bacterium, assembly GCA_016281895.1. Classification (GTDB taxonomy): domain Bacteria; phylum Bacillota; class Clostridia; order Oscillospirales; family CAG-272; genus CAG-390. The sequence continues at coordinate 3,893 of JAEEJM010000085.1, read as the reverse complement.
CATCATAGGCACCGGATGGATCGCAGGCGCGCACATCAAGTCCTACCTGGCTCAGCCCGACGTCGAGATCGTCGCCGGCGCCGACCTCATCCCCGGGAAGGCCAAGGCCTTCTTCGAGAAATACGGAGTCGAGAACGTAAAGACCGACTATGCCAACGACGAGGAGCTCATCGCCGACAAGTCGCTCAAGCTCGACGCCGTCTCAGTCTGCACCTACAACAGACAGCACGCCCCCTGCGCCATCCACGCCCTCAACGCCGGCATCAACGTGATGCTCGAGAAGCCCTTCACCGTCACCCTCGACGAGGCCGTCGAGGTCATGAAGGCCGAGAAGGCCAGCGGAAAGGTCCTCTCCATAGGCTTCCAGCCCCGCCTCGACGAGAACATGAAGATGATCAAGAAGATCGTCCAGTCCGGCGAGCTCGGCGACATATACTACATCCAGACCGGCGGCGGCCGCCGCCGCGGCATCCCGACCCCCTACGGCACCTCCTTCATCGAGGACGCCACCGCGGGCCTCGGCGCCCTTGCGGACATCGGCTGCTACTCGCTCGACATGTGCCTCAACGCCATCGGCTATCCGAAGCCCCTTACGGTCTCCGGCTACAAGTCCGATTTCTTCGGCAAGGACCCGAAGTACTCCGGCTATCCCGCGGGCAAGGGCGAGGAATACGCCGCCAAGTTCGGCGTCGACGATTTCGCCGCAGCCTTCATCAGGCTCGAGGGCGGCATCATCCTAGACTTCCGCATCTCCTGGGCCATGAACATGGACACCGCGGGCGACACGCTCATCCTCGGCACCAAGGGCGGCCTCAAGATCCCGTCCACCGAGTGCTGGAACGGAACCGTCGGCGGCCCCATGACCATCTTCCACGAAGTCGCCGGCAAGCAGGTCTCCACCGAGATCCCGATCATCAAGATGAAAGAGGGCCTGTTCGATCTCAAGATCCGCTCCTTCCTCGACGCGATCAAGAACGGCACCCCCGCTCCCGTGCCGTCGAGCCAGATCATCTACAACCAGGCCATCCTGGACGGCATCGCAAGGTCCGCCAGAGAGGGCCGCGAGGTCGAGATCAGCGTCCCCGAGGTCTGAGTCTCCGGCGTTCCGTCCGGGACCTGCCCGGCCGGACCGCAAAAATGCAAATCTGAAAGAAAGGCATATAAAATGGCACTTGTAACCACTAAGGAAATGTTCGCGAAGGCCTACAGAGGAGGCTACGCGATCGGCGCGTTCAACATCAACAACATGGAGATAATCCAGGCCATCTGCGAGGCGGCCGCCGAGGAGAAGTCCCCGGTCATCCTCCAGGTCTCCGCCGGAGCCCGCAAGTACGCGAGGCACGAGTACCTCATGGCGCTCGCCAACGCGGCCATCAAGGACAGCGGCATCGACCTGGCGCTGCACCTCGACCACGGCGCGGATTTCGACATCTGCAAGTCCTGCATAGACGGCGGTTTCTCGTCGGTCATGATCGACGGCTCCTCCCGCAGCTTCGAGGACAATATCGCCGTCACTAAGAAGGTCGTCGAGTACGCGCACGAGCGCGGAGTCGTCGTCGAGGGCGAGCTCGGCAAGCTGGCCGGCATCGAGGACGAGGTCAAGGTATCAGCCGCGGATTCCTCCTACACGAGGCCCGAGGAGGTCGAGGAGTTCGTCAACCGCACGGGCGTCGACTCGCTGGCCATTGCCATCGGGACCTCGCACGGCGCGTACAAGTTCACCGCCGCCCAGTGCACGAGGAACGCCGACGGCGTGCTGGTCCCGCCTCCGCTCCGCTTCGACATACTCGAGGAGGTCTCCCGCAGGCTGCCCGGCTTCCCGATCGTCCTCCACGGCGCCTCCTCGGTGCCCCAGGAGTTCGTGAAGCAGATCAACGCCCTCGGCGGACAGATGCCCGACGCGGTCGGCATCCCCGAGGAGCAGCTCCGCAAGGCCGCCAAGATGGCCGTCTGCAAGATCAACATCGACTCGGACATCCGCGTCGCCATGACCGCGGCCATCCGCAAGTACCTCTACGAGAATCCCTCCCACTTCGATCCGAGGCAGTACCTCGGTGCCGGCCGCACGGCCGTCAAGGAGATGGTCAGGCACAAGATCGTGGACGTGCTCGGCTCCAACGGAGCGCTCTGAGCGCGCAAAACAAGGGATAAGGCGGCCGCGACGTCGGCCCTCGGTCCCGGGATAATAAAGCAGGCGCCCGCAGATTCTGCGGGCGCCTATCTGATTGCCGTGGCGTCAGATGAGGGAGATGAGATACCTTCCGGTCTTCTCCATGAACTTCAGCGCCTCGAAGACGTAATCGTCCGGGAAGCGGGAGATGAAGTTGTCTGCCTCGTAGGTGAAGACTCCGTCGTAGGCGACGTCGCGCAGCGCTGCCGTGACCTGGGTCCAGTCGATCCTGCCGAGGAAGGGGAGGGTGTGGCGGTCCGAGACGTAGTCGTTGTCGTGGACGTGCAGGGCCTTCAGGCGGCCGCCGAGGGCGCGTATGGCGTCCTGGGGCTCCTCGCCGACAAGGCCGCTGTGGCCGATGTCGAGGCAGGCCACTATCCACTCGCTGTCTATCTCGTCGACGTAGGAGGCGAGGTCGGCGCCCCTGGAGCCGACGTCGTCGCCTATGCAACGGCGCTTGAGCTCGGTCTGCCACATGTTCTCGATGCACACGCGCACGCCCGCGTTGCGGGCGACCGGTATGAGCCCTCTGTAGTAATCCAGATTCAGCTGCCTTGCCTCCTCCTCATGGCCCTTGTACTCGAACCAGTGGAGCGGGTGGACGATGCAGGTGTCGACTCCAAGGATGCCGGAGATCTCGATGGACCGCTCCACCATGGGGCGGGCGAAGTTCATCTCGACTTCCTTGTCCTGCCAGCGAAAGCTGAACGGGGCGTGCGACTGGTTGAAGCCGATGCCGACCGCTTCCGCGGTCTTCTTCATCTCTTCGGCAAGCTCCCTCCAGTTGTCTCCGCAGAGCGGATCGTCGGGCTTCCTCATGCCGAACATCGAGTAGTCAAGGCAGTCGAAGCCGGCATCCTTAAGCACGCGGATGCCCTTTTCAAAGCCGAAACGGCTGACTGTGTTGCTGGTCTGGGTGGATAGTAACATTTCTATGCTCCTTTGGATAATTGAATTGCTGTAAAGGTCTTCTCAGGGCTCTCCGGGCCGGACGGGTTCCCTCTGAACTCTCCGTGCCGGACGGGTTCCCTGCCCGGAGCCTGCGATGTTCAGAGCTCTGCGTGATCAGAGCTTTCTGCGGACGAACCACAGGAAGGAGCGGCGCAGCATGCCGACCTCGCGGCGGTAGCAGTAGGCGTACATGCGCCTCCAGAAGCGCGCCATAAGGGGCATGTCGGCCGGATCGGCGCCGTAGCCGAACTCCTCGGCGGCGATGGCGCCAAGCACCGTGCGGACGGCGTCGGCGTCCATGGCGGAGGACCGGGCGGCAAGCTCGGACAGCTTCTCCTCGGGCGTCTCCTTGGCCAGGGCCCCGGGATGGGCGGCGGCCAGGCGCACGGCGTATTCGTCGCGGAACTCGCCCGTCTGAGGAGCAAGACCGCAGACCGAGAGCATTAACATTATGAGGTCGGAGAACCTGCGCACCTCCTCTCGCGTCGGGACGGAGGCGGGATCGGAAGGATCGGCGGAGGCGAACTTCGCGGCAAGCGCGTCGCGCTCCTTCTGGGCCCTTTCGGCCCGGATCCACTGAAGGACCAGGCACACGGCTATGAGCGCGGCCACTGCGGTCACGACCGCGACCACGGTGACGATCTTCCTTATGCGCGCCCTGCGGGCCTCCTCCTGCTGCCTGCGGATCAGTTCGGCAAGCTCCTCGTCGGTGAGGCCTTCGGGCTCGTCGGGCTCGTCGTCTCCGGGATCGACCGGGGGCGGGGTCGGGCGG
>JAEEJM010000084.1 GCA_016281895.1 Clostridiales bacterium | reverse complement strand
TAAAAGCGATAAATGTCCTGTCATTTACTGCTCAGATCTGTCCCGCGAATACCGGCTTGCCGGAATCATTTTTATTCCTACAAACAGGAATTTGTCGTGTTGTTATTTGCTCATCTTTTTCCACCAGGAAAACGCTTTTTTCATCTGATGGTTAACTTCGCGACAAATCTTTTCATAAATGGTTTCATCTGCAATTTGAATTTGCTTATAACCTTTTGCAGGATGGAAATCCAGTTTGTTCTTTTCACTTACTGCAACAAAATCTTTGCCAAAGAAGGGGAATGATTTTGCGTAGACATCTGTATAGTAAAACCAACCGTCAAACATTCCCGGAAGTCTATATCGCAAATTAGTATCCCATACATTCACATCATCAATGTTTTCTTTCCAATCGACAAAGTTTTTTTCATCGCCTTCACGTTGCGGATAAATTGTTGACACCTCAATAGTAAATGAGTTTCCCCATTTGTTTTTCTGAACCGTAAACAATTCTATTCTATTGTCATAGACTTTACGATAATGCGGAAAAACTCCTGTGAAACCGAGAGATTGCAGTGGTGCCACTACGTATTTTTTCAACGCATCATTCATTTTTGAACTTTGAGACATAATATTTCACCTCCGCAAATCCCGATTTGTCGGGATCATTAAATCGCGCCGTTTGCCCCATTCCCCAAAACTCGCGTGGCTCGTTTCGGGGACCCCGAGGGGAGCCGCGGTGAAATCCTCGCGATGCTCGGATGAAATCGTTCGCTTTGATCACGATGAAATCAAATCCACCCATCCGCCGTCGAGGCGGATTTCATCCCGCGAAGCGGGATTTCATCGCGAAAGCGATTTCACCCACCCGACAGGGTGGATTTAGTTGAAAAGCCTCGTCTTTCGACGAGGCTATTCTGGTGGAGGCGGAGGGAATCGAACCCTCGTCCGAAAACCCATCGGTACGGCTTTCTCCGGGTGCATCGGTCCGTTCAGAGTTTCCCTTGCCGGTCTACAGGCCGCAAAAGACCGGTTCGGTGAGCCTTTTAATGCGTGATCACTTCAAAGGCTAACGGGTGATTCACGTTCATCGCTGCATGACGCCCCGGTCCCGGGCCGCGATACTCCCGGGCGGGACGGGCGCCCCCGCAGGGACGCGTCACCGCTTAAGCGGCGAGAGCAGTGTTATCTGCGTTTAAATTTAAGGCGGACCTTTTAAAGAGCTGCCCGGCTCTACCCGCTTACCGTAAGTCCGGATCCCCGTCGAAACCTTTACGCCCCCTCGGGGAAGAGAACGGCTCACATTCCGGAACCGTCCTTGAAATAGCGTTCGCTGTCGCGCTCCTCCTGCTTTTGCGCCAGAGCCTCGCGCTTGTCGTAGAGCTTTTTGCCCTTACAGAGCCCAAGCTCGACTTTAACGCGGGAATCTCTGAAATACAGCGAGAGCGGGATGAGAGCGTAGCCCTTGCGGGACACGGCAGAGAAGAGATTCAGGATCTCGCGGCGATGCATGAGAAGCTTGCGGGGCCTGTCGGGATCCCTGTTGTAGATATTACCGTGTTCGTAAGGACTCACGTGCATGCCGTACACGAAAAGCTCGTTCGAGGACACCGCGGCATAGCAGTCCTTGAGGTTGACCCTGCCGGCGCGGATGCTCTTGACCTCGGTGCCGGACAGCGATATGCCGGCCTCGAACTTTTCAATGACGAAATACTCGTGATAAGCCTTGCGGTTAGAAGCTATGAGATTTGTGCCTCTGGCCCTTGGCATCGGCGAACTCCTTTCGATGTGTACGCAAGCGGCCGATGCGTCCCCGGCCGGCGCGCGCAGAGGAATTATACATCAAACGCGCAAAAAAATCAAGTGCCAGTTTTATATGAGCGAACGGGCTGCGGCGGGAAGCGGGAAGAGGGGGCTCCGTCAGGACCACGCGCGCCGATCATAACATCATTGCGCAAAATGCAAATTTTGCGCAATGATTGAAAGAACATAGAGCGCAAAGGGCATCTTTCCGCCGGCCAGAAAGATTTACATAAAAGTTTTACATATTTGATAACACCTATTGCAAGCACCGCCGTTTTATGGTAAGATTAATTGAATCTGATTGGGAGGATGAACAAATGGCTATCAAAATGCGTTATCTGTATTTCTCCGGCAAACCCAAATACGCTGAGATCGGCAACCACCTCAAGGCCAAGTACGATCTTCAGATCAACTCGGTAGACCGGATACCGCCCGCATATTCCTGCGACAAGGAGCGCATCGTCGTTCTGGGCATCTCCGCCAAGAACGAGCTCCCCGATCCTCTGAGGCTCTTCTGCCGCGAGCTCACCAAAGCCCGCACGGCCAATGTAGCCCTCATTCTCGACGGCAACAAGGCTGCCGAGGACGCCGTCATCAAGACTATTAAGGAAGCCGGTACCAACGTGGCCGGCGAGACTTTGTATATTTCGGGCGGCTTCCCGATCTTCGGCAACAAGCTTTCCGAGGAGGAGACCGCAAAGATCGACAGCTGGCTCGACGCCATCATCGAGAACCTCGCCTGACCGGTCACCGGCTGTTCCTTCAGGCAAAAAACAGGCCCGCGCGCATTCGGCGAGCGGGCCTGTGTTTTCTATTATTTGCCTTATTATTACGTTATTCAGTTGCTTTTACGGCTTTATTGCGCATTTTTTATTGTCAGGAGACCGTGCGGTAGACCGATATCGCGTCGATCTCGGCCTTTCCGTCCCTCATGGTGACCGTGAAGAACTCCTTTTTCGAACAGTCGCTACCCATGTCGTCACGGAACGTGCCGTCGTTCTGCCTTATCTTGTACTCGACCTCGTACGTGAAGCGGTCCCGGACCTCGCCGCTCTCGGTGAGCGTATCGCTCGAACTGACCGTTATCACTATGTCGTACAGCTTCTGCGGGGAGACCCTTCGCAGTTCCCTGCCGCCGTCTTTCTCGTATTTTTCGGACAGCAACGCCTTCATGGCCTCGGTGTCGCCGGCCATGGCGAGGCGCAGATAGGACGCTATGCAGCGGTAAGTAGCCCTGTATGTCGCGGGGACCTCGTCGGCTTCTTCGTCCACAACGGCGACCGTCAGGCCGTACGAGGGGTCGCTGTAGTAAAACTGTCGGTCGAGCTCCATATACGCGGCATCCGCCGTTATGTCGCGCGTGTAATCAGCCGGGTGGAAGCTTATCTTGCGCGTCTCCTCGCCGCCTCCGCCGCGCGGCGCGGCGATGGCCATCGTCACGGCTATATACACGGCGGCGAAGAGCGCGGCGGCGGCCAGTATTATTATGACCGTCTTCCCGTCTCTGTTTTTCCGGGGCTTCTCTTCCCCGGCCTTTTTTTTGTATTTTACATATCCCGCTTTCATGTGATCATCCTGCTGCTTTTCCTGAGCGCCGCGCCGCGCCGTGATGCGGGGCCGTGCGCCGGCATTAGAATATCACATTTTGGGCGATTTTTCAATAGCCGCGGCGCTTGCGGACCCTTTTTCCGGCAGGTTTTATATTGAAAACGCGTCGTCCATATGATATAATATATTGATTATATTTTTTCGGAGGCGCCTATGGATCCCCAGAACCGGACCGTAAACGAGAACGTGAACGAGAACGTGAACGAGATCGCAAACGGGAACGAACCCAAAAACGGAAACGAGAGCGAAGCCGCCGCTCCAAAAAGACGCAAGCCGTCGCTTGCCGAGGACGTGTTCGACATCTTCGAGTGCTTCGTGTTCTCGCTCTGCATAGTTTTTCTGCTGTTCAGCTGCATAACCAGGATCTGCATCGTCGACGGCCAGTCCATGGACGATACGCTTGCCGACGGCCAGAAGCTCATTGTATCGAGGCTCGCCGGGGCTCCAGAAAGGGGCGACATCGTCGTCTTCCACGAGACGGGAAGCTATTTCAACGAGCCCCTCGTCAAGCGGGTCATCGCCACCGAGGGCGAGTATGTCGACATCAGGGCCGAGGGCGACCGCCTCGTCGTCACCGTCTACGACAGCGACATGCAGAACCCCGTCGTCCTCACCGAGGACTACGCCTGCTACAAGGACAGGCTCAATGTCAATACCGTTCACGACTACCCCGTCAGAGTCCCCGAGGGCTGCCTCTTCGTTATGGGAGACAACCGCAACCATTCGACCGACAGCCGCTCGGCGCTCGTCGGCTTCGTGGACTGCCGCAGGGTGCTCGGTACCCTGCTGCTGAGGCTGACTCCGTTCTCGGAGTTCGGCCCGGTCGACTGATCACCGCAGGCCATGCCGTCCGATCAGATCCAGTGGTTCCCCGGCCACATGGCCAGGACCAGGCGCTTGATATCGGAGAACCTCGGCTCGGTCGACGCCGTGATCGACGTCAGGGACGCCCGCATACCCTACAGTTCGGCAAACCCTGAGATTGACCGCATCTGCGCGGGCAAACCGCGCCTCGTCGTATTCAACAAGGCCTCTTTGGCAGACCCCGCGCTCTCGGAGGTCTGGATGGACAGGTGCAGGTCGAGGGGCCTGCAGTGCCTCCTTACGGACTGCACGGAGGGCCGCGGCGTGCGCAGGATCCCCGAGGCCGTGGCCTCGCTCTGCGCCGACAGGCTCGAGCGCTACGCCGGAAAAGGCATGACAGGAAGAAAGCTCCGCGTGATGGTGCTCGGCATACCCAACGTCGGAAAATCGACGCTCATCAACCGCCTGGCCGGTTCGTCCAAGGCCCGGACCGAGGACAGACCCGGCGTCACGAGGGAGCTGCAGTGGATCCCGGCGGCCGACGGGCTCTACCTGCTCGACAGTCCGGGCGTGCTGTGGCCCAGGATATCGGACAGGACCTGCGCCGAGAACCTGGCCATCACGGGCGCCATAAAGGACGCCGTGCTCGACACAGACGAGATATCGCTCATTCTCATATCCAGGCTCCGCAGGTACTATCCGTCCCTGCTGGCGGCCAGGTACAGGCTGACCGAACAGGAGGTCGGCGGCGAGCTTACCGACGCTGAGGTCTACGAGCTCATCGCGCGAAAGCGGGGCTTCATCCTCCGCGGCGGCGAGATATCGTACGACCGCACCTCTGCCATGCTCCTCGACGAGTTCCGCGGCGGCACCGTCGGGCGCATCACGCTCGACAGACCGGCCGGCGGCCGGACGGGGGAGGCGGATCCGGAAGATGCTTGACTACAGCTCGGAAAAAAGGCTGGCGGGGGCTGAAAGCACTCCCGTATGCGGCATCGACGAGGCCGGACGCGGTCCGCTGTGCGGACCGGTCGTCGCCGCCGCCTGCATCCTCCCCGAAGGCCTTGTCATCGAGGGCCTTGACGACTCGAAAAAGCTCACCGCCGCAAAGCGCGAGAAGTTATACGACACGATAACCTCGTCGGCGGTCGCCTGCTGCGTAGCGGAGGCCGACGTGTCCGAGATCGACTCGCTCAACATACTCGAGGCCACGCTTCTTGCCATGAGGAGGGCAGTCGATGGTCTTTCCGTCAGGCCGGGCTGTCTGCTCGTCGACGGCAACGTATTCCGCGGCTTTTCCCTTCCCGGCCGCTGCGTTATAGGCGGCGACGCCATATGTCCGTCGATTGCCGCCGCTTCGGTCCTTGCCAAGGTGACCAGGGACCGGCTGTGCCTCGAGCTCGACGCCGCCTACCCGCAGTACGGCATTGCCCGAAACAAAGGCTACGGCACCGCGGACCACATAAGGGCGCTGCGGGAATACGGCCCCTCGCCGATCCACCGCAAAAAGTTCATCCGCTTTCTCGACTCATAGATGGCTGACGGTATAAGAAACTCGCTCGGCCGGGTCGGACTCACAGGCGAGGACCTTGCCTGCGACCATCTGACCGCGAACGGTGCGGAGATCCTCGGGCGCAACGTCAGGGTCGGCAGGTGCGAGATCGACATCATCTTCCGCGACGGGGACCACCTGGTCTTTGCCGAGGTCAAGACCCGGACGCTGAGAGAGGACGGAAGCTCGTCGCTGTACGGCGGCGCGGCCTCGTCCGTGGACCGCAGAAAGAGGCAGAATCTGATCTCTGCCGCGCAGACCTATATACGCGAGCACCGCACCGGCCTCTGTCCGAGGATAGACGTAATAGAGGTCTACCTCGAGCGCGACGGCGCCTCTTACACGCTGTCAAGGCTCAACCACATCCGCAACGCCGTAACGCGCGGAAGGTGAACATCGGCACGCACGGCGGCCAGCCTCTGCGCGGACGATGAGTATCCGCTTCCGGGACCGCGAACCGATCATCAAGGAGATAACATGAGATACATAAGCACAAGAGACACGGAAAAGACCTCCCCGGTACCGTCGGCGGTCACCATAAAGCAGGGCATCGCCGGCGACGGCGGCCTGTTCGTTCCGGAGTCCATACCGGGTACCGGACAGGAGTTCATTGAAAGCCTGATACCCATGGACTACGCGTCCAGGGCGGCCGCGGTGCTGGGACTCTATCTCGACGACTACGGCGCCGCTGAGCTTGCCGATTGCTGCAGGGCTGCTTATTCGTCCGAGAGCTTCTCCGACGGCCCCGCGCCCGTATCGAAACTCGGCGACGGCCTGTACTCCCTCGAACTCTGGCACGGCCCCACCTGCGCATTCAAGGACCTGGCGCTCCAGCTTATGCCCCGCCTGCTGTCCCTCGCGCTCGACAAGACCGCCGAGAGCGAGAACGCGCTTGTTCTGGTCGCGACCTCGGGCGACACCGGAAAGGCCGCCCTGGAGGGCTTCAGGGACGTCGGAAGGGTCCGCATAAAGGTGTTCTACCCCGCCGACGGCGTCAGCCGCGTCCAGAAGCTTCAGATGGCGACCCAGTCGGGCTCCAATGTCGGGGTCTACGGCATCAGGGGCAACTTCGACGACGCCCAGACCGCGGTGAAGAAGGCCTTCGCCGACAGGAAGCTCGCCGAGCGCCTCTCCGAAAAAGGGTGGTTCCTCTCGAGCGCCAACTCCATAAACTGGGGCAGGCTCGTCCCTCAGATCGTCTACTACTACTCCGCCTACTGCGACCTTGTCAAGTCGGGCGCCATAAGGCTCGGTGAGAAGATCAACTTCTGCGTGCCGACAGGCAACTTCGGAGACATCTTTGCCGGCTATCTGGCCATGCGGTCGGGTCTGCCTGTGCGAAGGCTCATCTGCGCCTCGAACTCAAACAACGTCCTTACGGATTTCTTCCGCGGCGGCACCTACGACCGCAACCGCGAGTTCAGGACGACCATATCGCCGTCCATGGACATACTGATATCCAGCAACCTCGAGAGGCTCCTGTATTACACCGCGGGACCCGAATACACGGCCTCGTGGATGAGGCAGCTCTCCGAGGCCGGAAGATACAGGACCGACGCGTCAACGTACAGCCTTATCTCGAACTCGTTCTCCGGCTATTACGCCGACGAGGAGCAGACCGAGACCGCCATACGCAGGACCTTCGAGGACCTCGGCGTGCTCATAGACCCGCACACGGCCGTCGGCGTCTGCTGCGCCGGCCAGTACCGCGCCGAGACCGGCGACGGGACCCTCACGGTCTGCCTGTCGACCGCCAGCCCCTTCAAGTTCGCACAGAGCGTCTACCGGGCCATTACGTACTGCAAGCCGTCCGACGGCTACGAGGCCCTGGAAGAGGTCTCGGTGCTCACGGGCGTGCCCATCCCGGCGCCCCTGGCGGGTCTCAACGAGCGCAAGATACGCTTCGAACGGACGATACGTCCCTCCGAGCTTCAAAGGGCCGTGCTGGAGGACCTCTGAATGTCTCTCTTCGCCATAGCCGACCTGCACCTGTCCGGCGCCGACGACTCCAAATCGATGGCGGTGTTCGACAGCAGATGGGAGCACGCCAGATCGAAGCTCGAGCGCAACTGGCGGGCCCTCGTCGGACCCAAAGACCACGTGGTCATCCCCGGTGACTTCTCTTGGGCCATGACTCTCGAGCAGGCCGAGGAGGACTTCGCCTTCGTAGACTCGCTCCCGGGCACCAAGTACATCGGCAAGGGCAACCACGACTTCTGGTGGACGTCCGCAAAAAAGATGAACGCCTTTTTCGACTCGCGCAGCTTCAGCTCGCTGAGGATACTGTACAACAACTGGTTCGAGGCCGACGGAGCGGCCGTCTGCGGGACGCGGGGCTGGTTTTCCGATCCGGCAAACCAGAAGACCGCCGGCCCGGCTGACTTCGGCAAGCTCTCCGCAAGGGAGGACCTGCGTCTGATCCACAGCCTCTCCTCCGTCCCCTCCGGCTTTGCCGGGGAGCGGATAGTCTTCCTGCACTTTCCTCCCGTCTGGAACGGCTTCGTCAGCGGCTCGTCGCTCGAGATCCTCGAGCGCTTCGGCGTCAGACGCTGCTACTTCGGACACATACACGGTGTGTACGGCCCGGAATGCGCCTTCGTCCGCGGCGGCATCCGCTTCGAGATGATCTCGGCTGACCGCCTGGATTTCGCCCCGCTGCCCGTCATTCTCACTCCCCGTCCGCTCAAATCGCCGATTGCCCTTGACAATCCGCATTTTTAGAGTAAAATTATTAAGATGCGTTTTTAATTATTGAAAGGAACCGATATCACAAATGACTGTCACAAAAACGGAAATCAGCGAAAAGAATCTGGCTCTCGTGGAATTCTCCTTCGAGGCCGAAGCCGTCGAGGCCGAAAAATCCAAGGCCTACCGCAAGAACGCGGGCAGGTTCAACGTGCCCGGCTTCCGCAGGGGCAAGGCTCCCCGCTCCATCATCGAAAAGATGTACGGCTCGGGCGTCTTCCTCGAGGACGCCATCAACTCCCTCATCAACGCAAATTACGCAGAGATCGTCGAAGCCCCCGGCCGTCCGGCCGTAAGCGCCCCCAAGTTCGACATCGTGTCCTACGAGGACGAGCTGCTCATGAAGGCCGAGATGTACGTGAAGCCGGTAGTGGGCATCGGCGAATACAAGGGGCTCGAGGTCGAAGTCGTGAAGACGCCCGTGACCGACGAGGCCGTCGACGCCGAGATCGAGGCCGTCCGCAACAGACAGGCCCGCGAGATCGACGTGACCGACAGGGCCGCGCAGAACGGCGACACCGCCCTAATCGACTACGAGGGCTTCATCGACGGCGTGCCGTTCGAAGGCGGAAAGGACACCGGCCACAAGCTCAAGCTCGGCTCAGGCTCCTTCATCCCCGGCTTCGAGGATCAGCTTATCGGCCGCTCCGCGGGCGACAAGCTCGACGTCAGCGTGACCTTCCCCGAGGACTATCACGCCAAGGATCTGGCCGGCAAGCCCGCCGTGTTCAAAGTGAAGATCCATTCTCTCACTTACGAGGAGCTCCCCGAGCTCGACGACGACTTTGCCGTCGAGGTCTCCGAGTTCAACACCTTTGCCGAGTACCGTGCCGACGTGGCCGCTAAGATCGGCAAGTCCCGCGAGGATGCCGCCGACCGCGACCTTACCGAGAAACTCGACGCCCGCCTCTCCGACCTGCTGACCGGCGAGGTCCCCGAGGCCATGACCGACAACGAGGTCGACAGCATGGTCAGGGACACCGAATCCAGGATCTCCATGAACGGTCTCGATTTCAAGACCTACCTTCAGTATTTCGGCATGACGGTCGACCAGTACAAGGAGAACGCCCGTCCCGCCGCCAGGACAAGGGTGAGGTCCAGGCTCGCGCTCGAGAAGATCGCCGAGCTCGAGCAGATAGAGATCTCGCAGGAGGACACCGACAAGGAGTACGCCGACATCGCCTCCCAGTACAACATGGAGGCCGACAAGGTCAGGGAGAGCATCCCGGCCGAGGACGTCGTCGACACCCTCAAGCTGCGCCGCGCCATGGAGATCGTCAAGGCGGCTGCCAGGGTGACCTATCTCGACAAGGAGCCCGAGCCCGAGGAAGGCTCGGCTGACGCACAGACGGCCGACAGCGCCGATCAGAAATGAAGAACGAAGACATCGCCCGCCGCGACAGCGTGCTGATACCCAACGTCATAGAGCGCACCGGCAACGGTGAGCGCCTCTACGACCTCATGTCGCGCCTTCTCCAGGACAGGGTCATATTCCTTTCCGACGAGATAAACGACGCGACGGCTGAGATAGTCATCGCCCAGATGCTCTATCTCGAGTCCGTCAACCCCGATCAGGACATCAACTTCTACATCAACAGTCCGGGCGGATCCGTTACCGCGGGCATGGCCATCTACGACACGATGAACTTCGTGAAGTGCGACGTCTCCACCATATGCGTGGGGATGGCCGCGTCAATGGGGGCCTTCCTGCTCGCCGCCGGCGCCGCCGGAAAGCGCATCGCCCTTCCCCACAGCGAGATCATGATCCATCAGCCCCTCGGCGGCTTCCAGGGGCAGGTCACCGACGTGCTCATCAGAGCCGACCTGCTTGCCAGGACCAAGCGCACGCTCAACTCCATCCTCGCCGAGAAGACCGGAAAGTCCGTCGAACAGATCGAGAAGGACACCGAGAGGGACAACTTCATGACCGCCGCAGAGGCGCTCGACTACGGCATAGTCGACCGCATCATCGAGCATCACGCCTGAGTCGGCACAAAGGAATCGAAATGGCCTCAAGTCAGTCAAAACAGCACCGCTGCTCGTTCTGCGGGCTCACGGAGGACGAGGTAAACTACCTCATCCCCTCCAACTCCGGCGCCTTCATATGCGATTTCTGCGTCGAAGCCTGCAGCGAGATCATCGAGAAGAGCAAGGACTATTACCGCAAGGTCAACGATGCCGAATCGCTGACGTTCGAGACCCTCCCGAAGCCCACCGAGATCAAGGCCGTCCTCGACCAGTACGTCATCGGCCAGGAGAGGGCCAAGATAGCCCTGTCCGTCGCGGTGTACAACCACTACAAGCGCATCCTCACGAAGGACGGAGGCGCCGGCGGAAAGAAGAACAGGAAGGGCGGAAAGAAGCAGGAGCGCGCGGAAGGCGACGTCGAGCTCCAGAAGAGCAACGTCCTCCTCATAGGCCCCACGGGCGTCGGAAAGACCTACCTTGCCCAGACGCTCGCCAGGACCCTTAAGGTCCCGTTTGCCATCGCCGACGCCACCACGCTCACCGAGGCCGGCTACGTCGGCGAGGACGTCGAGAACATCCTCCTGCGACTCATCCAGGCCGCGGATTTCGACATCGAACTGGCCGAGCGCGGCATCATCTACATCGACGAGATCGACAAGATCTCCAGGAAGAGCGAGAACCGCTCCATAACCCGCGACGTCTCCGGAGAGGGCGTCCAGCAGGCGCTGCTGAAGATCGTCGAGGGCACCGTGTCCAACGTCCCGCCGAACGGCGGCCGCAAGCATCCGAACCAGGACTTCATCTCCATCAACACCGAGAACATCCTGTTCATTTGCGGAGGGGCCTTCGACGGCCTGGACAAGATAATCGAGAAGCGCCGCGGGACTCAGCAGATCGGCTTCCAGAGCGGCCTTCTGGACGGCTCGGGCAGCAGTCTGCGCCCGCTCGAGGGAGTGACGTCGCACGACATCGTCAAGTACGGCCTCATCCCCGAACTCGTGGGACGCATACCCGTGATAGTGCCGCTCGAGGCCCTCGACACCGAGGCTCTCGTCCGCATACTCCGCGAGCCGCGCAACGCCCTGCTGAAGCAGTATTCGAAGCTCTTCGGCATGGACGGGCTCTCCATCGAGTTCGACGACGGCGCCGTCAGGGAGATAGCGGCCATAGCCGAAGAAAAGAGATCCGGAGCGCGCGGCCTGCGCTCCATACTTGAGCAGACGCTCATGGATCTGATGTTCGAGCTTCCGTCCAGGAAGGACATCAGCGGGGTCCGGATCACCGCGGACACTGTTCGCGGAAAGACCGGTCCCGAGCTCATCTACAAAGAGAATGAAGGGGCTTAAGACCGTATTCGTTTGCACCTCGTGCGAGTACAGATCGCCTAAGTGGATGGGAAAATGCCCCCAGTGCGGGGCCTGGGAATCCTTTGTCGAGGACGTCGTCGAGGCACAGCCTCAGGCCGACGACCGCGCGCAGAAGGCACGCAGGAGCTCCGTCGGAGGCACCTCGGCGGTTCCGGTTTCCGAGATCGAGAAGGACGAGTTCATAAGGTCCTCCACCGGCCTCGGCGAGCTTGACCGCGTGCTTGGCGGAGGGCTCGTCAAAGGGTCCGTCGTTCTGCTGACCGGCGAGCCCGGCATAGGAAAGTCCACCCTGCTTCTGCAGATCTGCAGGATGCTGAGTCTCGACCGGGCAGTGCTGTACGTCTCGGGCGAGGAGTCCTCCGGCCAGATCCGTCTCCGCGCGGACCGTCTCGGCGTCGGCGGCAGCAGCCTGTACGTCATGACCGAGGCAAATACCGAGAAGATCATCGCCGAGTGCGACAGGCTGGCGCCCTCGGTCATCATCGTCGACTCCATACAGACCATGTACACGCCCGTATCGGCATCGTCGCCGGGAACGGTGTCGCAGGTCCGCGAGAGCGCCATGGCCTTCATTGCCAAGGCCAAGAACGACGACATCTCCGTCATCATGGTAGGCCACGTCAACAAGGAGGGCACCATAGCCGGGCCCAAGGTGCTCGAGCACATGGTCGACGCGGTGCTCTCGTTCGAGGGCGACCGCCAGCAGTCTTACAGGATCATAAGGGCAGTTAAGAACAGATACGGATCGACCGACGAGATAGGCGTGTTCGAGATGACCGACACAGGCCTTTGCGAGGTCCCGAACCCCTCCGAGGTCCTGCTTGCCGGCAGGCCCAAGAAGGTGTCCGGCAACTGCGCGGTGTGCACCATGGAGGGCACGAGACCCCTCATCGCCGAGGTCCAGGCGCTTGTCAGCTCGACGTCGTTCCCCTCGCCCAGGCGCACGGTGAACGGCGTGGACTACACGCGCGTATGCATGATAACCGCCGTGCTCGAGAAGAGGCTGGGGCTCAAGTTCTCGCAGAACGACCTCTACGTAAACGTTATCGGAGGCTTTTCCGTAGGCGAGCCGGCAGCGGACATAGCCGTCGCGCTTGCCATGATCTCGTCGATAACGGACAAGATCGTGCCTGACGACCTGGCGGCCGTCGGAGAGATCGGGCTTGCCGGGGAATGCCGGGCGGTGACCTCGCTCGAGCAGCGCGTCCGCGAGGCCGAAAGGCTCGGTTTCACACGAATGATCGTTCCCTACCGGAACCTCGAGAAGCGGCCGGTGGCGACGAAGACGATCAGGCTGCTCCCCGTGAAGAGCGTCTACGAGGTCCTGCTGCTCCTCGGAGCGGACGGTGGCAGGGACGCCTGATCTTATCGGCGATCGACCCCGACCGGATACGGCCCGGCGAGGGCCGACGCGTCCGCATGACGTCCCGTCTTATGACGGACAGAGCTGCCGGAGCAGATCATAAAAGCATCCGCGGCGATTTTTACCGCCGCGGATGCTTTTTGCTTGCGGGGCCGGTGGCCTCGCGGAAGAGATCATGACGGCGCCGGCAGAGCCGGCAGAGCCGGGGAAGCGAAGACTCAGACCTTGATGTTGGTGGTCTTGAGCATGACGTCGTGCGCGCCGCCCTCGACTATGCTGGTGGCCGACACGAGCGTAATGCGGGCGTTCTTCTGCAGGTCGGGGATGTTGGTCACCCCGACGTTGCACATCGTGGAGCGGACCTTGTAGAGGCTCTTGGCCACGTTGTCGTGAAGCGGGCCGGCGTAGCTGACGTAGGAGTCGACGCCCTCCTCGAAGCTGAGGGTGTTGCCCTGGCCGAGGTCGTACCTCTGCCAGTTGCGGGCGCGGTTGGAGCCCTCTCCCCAGTACTCCTTGACGAACTGGCCGTTTATGACCAGCTTGTTGGTCGGGGACTCGTCAAAGCGGGCAAAGTATCTGCCCAGCATGATGAAGTCGGCGCCCATGGCCAGGGCCAGCGTCATGTGGTAGTCGTGGACGATGCCTCCGTCCGAGCAGACCGGGATGTATATGCCCGTCTCGGCAAAGTACTCGTCGCGGGCCTTGGCTACCTCGATGAGAGCGGTGGCCTGGCCGCGGCCTATTCCCTTCTGCTCCCTGGTTATGCATATGGAGCCGCCGCCGATACCGACCTTGACGAAGTCCGCGCCGCACTCGGCAAGGAAGCGGAAGCCCTCTTTCGACACGACGTTGCCCGCTCCGACCTTCACGGAATCGCCGTACTTCTCGCGTATGAAGGCGAGCGTCTGCTGCTGCCAGCAGGTGTAGCCCTCGGAGGCGTCGATGCACAGTACGTCGGCGCCGGCGTCAAGCAGCGCGGGGACGCGCTCGCGGTAGTCCCTCGTGTTGATACCGGCCCCCACCATGAAGCGCTTCTTTCCGTCGAGCAGCTCGAGCGGGTTCTCCTTATGCTCTGCGTAGTCCTTGCGGAAGACAAAGTACAAAAGCCGCCCGTCGTCGTCGAGTATAGGCAGGGAGTTCAGCTTGTGCTCCCAGATGATATCGTTGGCCTCCTTGAGGGTGGTGCTGGCGGGGGCGGTGACGAGCTTTTCCAGCGGAGTCATGAACTCGCGGACCTTAAGATCCGTGGACATGCGGGATACGCGGTAGTCCCTGCCCGTGACGATGCCGACCAGTCTTCCGCCGCTGGTCCCGTCGTCGGTTATGGCGACGGTGTTGTGGCCCTTTGAGCGGACGAGGCTGATGACGTCGCCGAGCGTGTCGTCGGGGCGGAGGTTGGAGTCGCTCCTGACGAAGCCGGACTTGTACGCCTTCACTCTGGCGACCATGGCCGCCTCGTCGGCGACCGACTGGGAGCCGTATATGAAGGACATGCCGCCCTCCCTTGCAAGGGCGATGGCCATGCGGTCGTCGGAGACCGACTGCATGATGGCGGAGACGAGGGGTATGGACAGGCTGATGTCCGGCTCCTCTCCCCTCTTATACTTAACCATGGGGGTCTTCAGCGAAACGTTGTCGGGTATGCAGTCGGGGGACGTATAGCCCGGAAGGAGCAGATACTCGCTGAAAGTGTGGGAAGGTTCGCTGTAAATGTAAGCCATGTCAAGTCCAAGCCTTTCTGATTTGATTCTGAAAAAGGGAAAGATCCGGCGGCCGGGCCGCGGTGCGCCCGGATCGTCGTAAGAGAACAAGGCAGCACGGAAGTGTTGCCTTGTCTTATTCGGTTCAAAGGAACCTGCGTAGCCCTTCGGTGGCGCTCTCGACGGGCAGGGACGAGGTCATGATGACGTTGACCTTGTACCTGTCGGCAAGCTCGTCCACGTCGTTCACGAGGCGCTCGAAGCTGTCGACGTCGTTGTCGCAAATGCGCAGGGCGGAATCAACGAACAGCTCGGAGACGTCGTGGTCGCTGGCCAGAATGCCGGCTATGAAGCCGAAGAGCGAAGGGGCGCCGAAAACGAAGTACTCGTCGACGTTGATGAGGCGGCAGCGGTGGTTGACGTCGTAGCGCAGTTTGATGCCCTTCTCAATGCAGACCACGTTGCCCTTGCTGGTCTCCACGGCCTCGTTGACCATGGAGATGAGGGTCTTTGTCTTTCCGGAACCCTTTACTCCGATAATAAGCTTTACCATTCCGACATCCTTTCACTCAGTTCCTGCGGCAGGCCGCGGCAGGCGGCCGCCGCGGACTCGGCCGGCGTGCCGTATCGGCGGACGCCGCGCGCCGGGTCAATCATATTTTACAATAAAAACTCGGAAAAATCAAGTGAAGACGGACAAAAACGGGCTCAGATTATTTTGGCGAGCCTGCCCGTGGGGTCCTCGTAGCCGGGCTTGCCGAGGAGGGAGAACATGTTGCGCTTGTAGACCTCGACGCCGGGCTGGTTGAACGGGTTGACGCCGAGCGTGTAGCCGGAGACGGCGCATGAGAACTCGAAGAAATAGATAAGCTCTCCGAGGGCCTCCTCGCTCCTTTCAGCAAGTCGCAGCACGATGTTGGGCACTCCTCCGTCGGCGTGGGCGACGAGCGTCCCCTGCATGGCGGCCTTGTTGACGGCGTCGAGCGGGGCCCCGGCCAGGAAGTTGAGGCCGTCGATGTCAGCGGGATCGTAAGGCACCGCGGCCGTGGAGCACGGACTGTCGACGGTCAGCACGGTCTCGAACATTATGCGCTCGCCGGACTGAACGTACTGGCCGAGCGAGTGAAGGTCTGTTGTGAAGACGACGGACGAAGGATAGAGTCCCTTTCCGTCCTTGCCCTCGCTCTCGCCGAACAGCTGCTTCCACCATTCGTTGAGCATGAGCTGGAACGGCTCGTAGCCGGCAAGGATCTCCATCTTGCGGCCCTTGCGGTAGAACAGGTTGCGGAGCGCCGCATAACGGAAGGCGGGATTGGCGGATCCGGGCACGGCGAGCTCCCTCATGGCGCAGGCGGCGCCGGCAAGCAGCGCGTCGGTGTCGATGCCGGCCACGGCTATTGGCAGTAGGCCGACCGAGGTGAGCACGGAGAACCTTCCTCCGACCGAATCAGGCACCGTGAAGGTCTCGTAGCCCGCCCTGTCGGCAAATGCCTTGAGCGTGCCCTTGCGAGCGTCTGTCGTGACGTAGATGCGCGAGGCGGCTCCCTCGGCGCCGTAGCGCTTCTCGAGCTCGGCGCGGAAGATGCGGAAGGCCACGGCGGGCTCGGTCGTCGTGCCGGACTTGGAGATGACGTTGACCGAGAAATCCCTGCCCTCTATGAGCGAGAGCAGCTCGTCGAGGTCGGAGCCGCTGAGGTTGTCGCCGGAGAAATACACCGACGGCGTGTCCTTCTTCAGCTCGTTGTAGCGGGGCGACTTCAGAAACTCGATCACGGCCCTGGAGCCAAGATAAGAGCCGCCGATTCCTATGACGATGAGGACCTCGGAGTCTGACCGTATCCTGCGGGCGGCCTCCTTGAGGCGGGCGTACTCCGCGCGGTCGTAGTTCTCGGGCAGGTCGAGCCAGCCGAGCATCTCGGCCCCTTCCCCGCTGCGTGCGAACACCTTGGCGGCCGCGGCGGCGATCTCGGGCATTACGGCCTCTATCTCGTCCTCGGACGCAAAAGGCCTTGCAAATCTTTCGTCAACTGTAAGCTTCACTGTTTTATCTCCTTTTATCGATCTCTTTGAACAGATATTCGGTCCGCGAGCGGAAGACGCTGCCCGGCCTCAGCACGCAGTCGGTAAAGCCCACGTGATTCGGGGAGTCGGGCATCTTCTGAGTCTCAAGACAGATGGCGCCGCGGAATGTCTTGGGTCCGTTCCTGAACGGGACGCCGTCGTCGGCAAGGAAGTTGCCCGTGTACACCTGGACGCAGGGCTGGTTCGTGAAGACGCCCATCCGGACCCGGCCGTCGGGCGAGACGACCGATATCCTGGGCCCGAAGCCGGAGCCCTCGGAGAAAACGAAGCAGTGGTCGATGCCCCCGGCCGCGGCTATGTCGGCGTCACCGGAGCAGGACGCCTCGGAGACGGGCTTGGGTATCCTGAAGTCGAATACCGTGCCGTCGACGGGGCGGATCTCGCCGGTCGGGATGAGCTCCGCGTCGGTGGGCAGATATCTGTCGGCGTCGATCCTCATCACGTGGCTGTCGACCCGGCCTTCGCCGGCAAGGTTGAAATACGCGTGGTTCGATATGTTGAGCACGGTCGCCCTGTCAGAGCAGGCCGTGTAGTCGAGCCTCAGCGCGCCTGTGCACAAGAGGGTGTAGCGGAGGCTGACGATGAGATTCCCGGGGTAGTTCTCGTCGCCGTCGGGCGAGAGCGCCGAAAAGGTGACCGAGGGCTCGGGGCCGTCGCAGCATTCGGCGTTCCAGATCTTGCAGTCGAAGCCCGCCATGCCGCCGTGGAGGTGGTTCCTCCCGTCGTTGGCGTTGAGTACATACTCGGCGCCGTCGAGGCTGAAGCGAGAGCCGCCTATGCGGTTTGCAAATCGCCCGACGACGGCTCCGAAGTAGTCGCGGGGGACGTAGTTCGCGGGATCGGAATAGCCCAGGACCATGTCGCGCGACGTCCCGTCCGAAAAGACGAAAGGAGCCGAGATCCAGCGCGCGCCGTAATCGCACAGGGTAGCGGACAGAGGGCAGCCCTCGGCCGAAAGGGTGAACGTTCTGTACTCTCTGCCGGCGCCGGCCGCCGGGACTTGCCGCACTTTTACGGATATCATTGCTCTTCATACCCCCTCGGATTCATGCTCTGCCATCGGTACGCGTCCTCGCACATGCGGGACAGGCCGTACTCGGCCTTCCAGCGCAGCTCGTGCGCGGCAAGGGACGGATCGGCGTAGCACTCGGCGACGTCGCCCGGCCTTCTGTGCACCGTCCTGTACGGCACCTTCTTTCCGCTGGCGTCGCGGAAGGCCTTGATCACATCGAGCACCGAGTAGCCGGTACCCGTGCCTATGTTGAACGCCCTGACGCAGGACTTGCGCGCGGCGTAGTCGAGCGCCTTGAGGTGGGCCCTTGCCAGGTCGACCACGTGGATGTAGTCCCTGACTCCGGTGCCGTCCCTGGTGGGATAGTCGTTTCCGTAGACCTTGACGTACGGGAGCTTGCCGACGGCGACCTGGGAGATGTAGGGCAGCAGGTTGTTCGGTATGCCGTTGGGATCCTCGCCGATAAGGCCCGACGGATGGGCGCCTATGGGGTTGAAGTAGCGCAGGAGCACCGCGCTGCGGAGCTCGCCGGCGCGCTGCAGATCGGTGATTATCCGCTCCTGCATGAGCTTGGTCTCGCCGTACGGGTTCGTCGTCGGCCCGAGGGGCGAGTCCTCGCCGAGGGGCATCTTCCCGTTCTGGCCGTAGACCGTCGCCGAGGACGAGAAGACCATAACGCCGCAGCCCGCCTCACGCATGGCCTTGCACAGCTCGAACGTGACGGTCAGATTGTGGCTGTAATAATACAGCGGCTTTGCCACCGATTCTCCGACGGCCTTGAGGCCGGCAAAGTGTATCACCGCGTCGATGTCGTTCTCCGCGAAGATCCTGCGCAGACCGTCGGCGTCGCGCAGGTCGGTCTCGTAAAAGACGAAGTCCCGGCCGGAGATCTTTCTGATCCTGTCGAGGACAACAGGCTTCGAGTTTGAAAAGTTGTCGGCAACCACTACGTCCCTGCCGGCCGCAAGAAGCTCTACGCAGGTGTGGGATCCTATGAATCCCGCGCCGCCCGTCAATAAAACTGCCATGCTCTACTCCTTGGCGATTTTTTCTACTGTATCGAGGAACAGCGGCATCCTGCTCTCCAGGTCCGCGACCAGTCTGAACTGGTTCCTGGCCCGGTCGAGGTTCTGGCCGGGGTACGAGGTCCTGAAGTAGACGTCGCCGTCTATGTGATCTGTGAGGAAGCGCAGCCCCGTCTCGAAGGTGATGACAAGGGCACCCATGGGCAGCGAGGCGAGCTCCTCGGAGCAGAGCTCCCCGCCGAGAGCGCGCAGGAAGCCCCTCGTGAACGACTCGAACATGTCGTGCCTGAAGAACACCTTTGACAGGTCGGTCTCGTCCTCGGCCGCCGACGAGGCTCCGAAGCGGATGGCGTCGCCGAAGTCGTAAAGGACGGATCCGGGCATGATGGTGTCGAGGTCGATCACGCAGAGCGGCATGCGGGTCTTCTCGTCCATGAGTATGTTGTTGAGTTTCGTGTCGTTGTGCGTGACCCTGGACGGAATGAGCCCGGCGTCAAGGCGGGACGTCACATAGGAGCATATGCCCTCGTGAGCCATGGCGAAGTCGATCTCGGCCCCGACAGAAGCGGCTCTCCCGGCCGGATCGGCCCCGAGGGACTTGCGGAAGGTCCCGAAGCGCCTGACGGTGTCGTGGAAGAACGGTATGGTCTCGCGGAGGGACGAGGCGTCGAAATCCGCGAGCTGACGCTGGAAGCGTCCGAAGGCGGTGCCCACGTGCATAAAGGTCGCCGGATCGGCGGATTCCATGCTGTAGGCGCCGTCGATCATGTCGTAGAGCCTCCAGGCACGGCCCTCGGGATCGGTGAAGAACAGCCTGCCGTCGGCCGTCTTCCGGAAGCGGAGGGTGCCGCGTTCGGCGTCGCCGCCGGTCCGGGCAAGGACGCCCCTTATGTGATCCGTCACGGCAAAGACGTTCTCCATGAGCCCCTCCGGGTCGCGGAAGACGTGCGTGTTTATCTTCTGAAGGACGTAGCCCCTGCCGGCCCCGTCGAACAGAAAGAAGGTCGAGTTGATGTGCCCCACCCTGCACTCCCTGAAGCTGACGGGCTCGGTCGGGAGATCGAAGGCGCGCGCGGTCTCGAGTATCTCCATCACAGATCGCTCCACAGGTCGGAAGAGTATCTGCCTTCGGCTATCATGCCGCGGATGCTCTCCTGAACGGATTCCTTGTCGGCGGAATATGTCACCCCGTACCACTTCTCGGCCGTCGGGCAGACGGTCACCGTGCAGAAGCCCGACTTCATGGCGGAGGTCACCGCAAAGGGCAGATAATACTCGTCCCTGAGCGGATCCTTCATGGAGCCGAGGAAGTCGCGGAAGCCGTCGAGGGCAAAATCGAAGAACTCGGGCTGCAGGCCGAAGAGGTTCATGGACGCCACGGACGAGCCGGCGAGAGGATACCGCTCACCGTTCTCGACGTAATACGCGTCGCTGCCCGAAGGATAGATGGCCGTGCGCTCCGTTATGGAGGAAAGGGTGCCGTCCGGAAGCGTCTCGCAGATGCCGCGCGAGACCGATCCGTTATCGGTGAGCGTGTTGCGGAGCATGTAGCCCGCCATGCAGAAAGGCAAGGGCCTTGCCGAGCGGTCGGCGGACCCGAGAAATGATACTACTGTGCGGTATGAGCCGGGACCGTAGAAATCATCGGCGTTGATGGTGACGAAGGGATCGTCGACGACGTGTCTGGCTGCCAGGACCGCGTGCGCGGTGCCCCAGGGCTTGACCCTGCCCTCGGGGAGGACGAAGCCCTCCGGCAGGTCGAGCGGATCCTGAAAAACGTATTCGCAGCGGACGAAACGGCTCACCCGGCGTCCGACGGTCTCGCGGAATATTTCGAGGTTTTCCTTCTTGATAACAAAAACGATGCGTTCGACGCCGGCGCAGACGGCGTCATGACAGGAATAGTCGATAATAAATTCCCCGAGAGGTCCTATCGGATCTATCTGCTTCATGCCGCCGTAGCGGGAGCCCATGCCGGCGGCAAGTATCACAAGTGTCATGTTCAATCCTCCGTTGTTACTTATAATTATTATACAACCTTGATATTAAAAAAAAAAGAGGTTTTTTGACATTTTATATTTTTATACTTATATGTTGACAAAAGCCTCCGTACGTGGTATAATAGTGTCTCAAATGAGACAAGGAGCAAACGATGAACACCGAGAACGAAAAAAGACAGCCCGGAGCCGGGACCGTGAGAAACTGCGTGCTGCTCGACGGGTGTACGGACGGCTTCAGGGACGCCTTTCTGGCCGCGGGGACCGTCACTGAGTTCGAGCCCGGACTTGCGGTATCGCCGTACGGACCGGAAGTCCCCTTCATAGGAGTCGTGCTGAGCGGACGCGCGGCCATCAGCACGGGCTCCGCAAACGCCGGAACGCCGCTCAGGTTCATCGGCCCCGGCGATGTCTTCGGCATAGCCGGAGTCTTCTTAGGCGTGCCTGTCGTGACCTCGGTCGAGGCCCTGTCGCGCTTTTCTGTCTTCTCGATCGACCGCGGCGCCGTACTTGACCTTTTCGGCAGCGACACCGACGGTGCCTTCCGACTGGCCATAATCAAACTGCTGTCGAGAAAGGTGAACTTCCTAAACACCCGCTTTCATCACCTTGCCGCCGGGAGCAACGAGCGCAAGCTCGCTCTCTTTCTCCAGTCGTCGGCAAACGAGGAAGGCAGGGTCGCCGTCGGGACCACCATGAAGGAGCTGGCGGCGGTGCTTGGAATGGGCCGGGCCTCGCTCTACCGGGCCTTCACGGCACTTGAGGACTCCGGGCTCGTGCGCAGGGACGCGGATCAGATCGTCATCTCCGACAGGGAGGCCCTCACGTCAAGATATATGTGACGATAAGATAAAAACACAGCATAAAGGAGAAACCCATGAAAAAACTCAGACTCTTACTCGCAGTCCTGGCCGCTCTCGCGGTCCTTCTTGCCGCATCCTGCACGGGGTCCGGCACGCCCGACACTACCACCTCTTCGCCGGCCGGATCGCAGACGGGCGAACAGTCATCGACCGTCCCGACCGACGACACACAGATAAAGGTAGCGGTGCTCAACGGAACGACCGGCTTCGGCATCGCCCCGCTCTACAACAGGGCCTCATCCGGGGAGGTCGCAAACATCAGCATCGAGCTCTACTCCGACGCGACCCTTATACCGCCCCAGGTGATCAGCAAGGCCGTCGACATCGCCGCCGTGCCTACGAACCTGGCCGCCACCCTCTACAACAAGACGGGCGGCGGCGTGCAGGTGCTCTGCGTCAACACGCTCGGCGTGCTCTACCTCGTCGAAAACGGCAACACTGTGAACTCCGTCGCCGACCTTGCCGGCAAGACCGTCTGCGTCCCCGGCCAGGGCTCCAATCCCGAGTACGTACTGAGGAGCCTGCTGACGCTTGCCGGGATCGCCGACAAGGTCCGGATCGACTACACCTACACCACGCCGGACGAGCTCACGTCCGCGCTCTCGACCGGCATCGCCACCCTCGGCGTCATACCCGAGCCCAAGGTGACCGCGGCGCTCACCAAGAACGCGTCGCTGAGGACCGCCATCGACTTCTCGTCCGAGTGGAAGAGCATGACCGGCGTCGAGCTCGTCCAGGGCTGCCTTGTGGTCAGGAAGGAGTTCGCCGAGCAGCATCCCGCCGCCGTTGCCCGCTTCCTGGCCGAATACGAGTCGTCTGTGGCGACGGTCACCGGCGACACCGACGCAGCCGCCAAGGCCGTCGTAGCGGCCGGCATAGCCGCCTCCGAGGCGCTTGTGAAGAACGCGCTTCCCCGCTGCAACATTACCTTCCTTACGGGCAGCGTGATGGAGAGCTCGCTTCAGCGCTTCTGGCAGGCGCTCTACGACGTGATCCCGACCTCCGTCGGAGGAGCCGTCCCGTCCGAGGACGTCTTCTACAGGGCCGGCTGACGACCGGCGATGGGCAACGCTGAAAAGCTCGCTCCGCCCGTCTCCCGGAAGCGGTTCGCAGGGCCGCTCTGGGGCGCCGCGTCCGCGCTGTTCTGGATCCTCGTCTGGACCGGAGCGGCGGCCGCGGTCGGCAACCCTCTGCTGCTTCCCTCCCCGCTCCTTACTGCGCAGAGGCTGATATCGCTCGCGGCAGGGCGGGATTTCTGGAAAATCACGCTTCACTCGCTTCTGCGCATTGTCGCGGGGACCGTGTGCGGCATTGCCGCCGGGATGCTTCTGGCCGTGCCGGCAGCGGTGTTCGAACCATTCGACCGGATCTTCTCGCCATTCGTCTCGGTAATACGCTCGACCCCCGTTGCCTCGTTCATCATCCTCGTGATGCTCTGGATGAAGGCTCTGCTCCCGTCGTTCATATCGTTCCTCATGGTCATGCCCGTCGTTTATTCAAATTTCAGGACGGGGCTGCGGTCGGTCGATCCAGACCACGTCCGCATGGCCAGGCAGTTCCGGCTGCCGTTCCCCCAGAAGGTGCTGAGGATCTATCTGCCGTCGACGCTGCCCTTCCTGCGCCCCGCTGTCAGCACCTCTCTCGGGCTTGCCTGGAAGGCGGGCATCGCCGCCGAGGTGCTGTCGTTCTTCCCCGTTTCTATAGGCAGGCAGCTCTCGTCGGCAAAGAACGAGCTCGAGACCGCCGACCTGTTCGCCTGGACGCTGACCGTGATCCTGCTCAGCGTGCTGCTCGAGTTCCTGGTAAGAAAGCTTTTTGCCGCCAAAAAAGGCGGCCCGTCCGCAAACAAGGAGGAGCCGCGTGATAATACTTGAGAACGTATGCAAGAGCTACAGGTCCGACGGAAGGACCGTCGAGGTCATAAGGGGACTGTCGTTCACCTTTGCCGACGGCGGAGTCTACGTCATAGAGGGACCCTCGGGCTGCGGGAAGAGCACGCTGCTGGGCATCATGGCCGGAGCCGACCGCGACCGCACCGGGAGAGTCGAGGCCCCGCCGCTCATATCGGTGAGCTACCAGAACTCGGTCCTGCTCCCGTGGCTGAGCTGCTCTTCCAACGTCAACCTGGTCCTGGGCGGCCGCAGAAGCACGGCAGGACAGGCCGAGGCCCTGCTTGCCGAGCTGGGCATCACCGAGCCCGGCCTCATGCCATCCGAACTGTCGGGAGGGATGAAGGCGAGGGCAGGCCTTGCCCGGGCGCTGGCTTACCCGGCCGACGCCTATCTCCTTGACGAGCCTTTTGCAAACCTCGACCCCGCCACGGCCGAGATGTGCGCCGCCGCCGTGCTCCGTCACACCGCGGGAAAGACGGTCGTGGCCGTTATACACGAGGGCACGGCCCCGAAAAACTTCGCGGGCACAACGCTTGTCTGCCGAGGCTCGCCGCTCTCGGCGCTGATCCCGAAATAAAAGACGCCGGCCGTCCGAACACGGACAGCCGGCAACTTTTTTTGCGGTCAGATCTTTTCTTTGACTTTGGAAGCCTTGCCCACCCTGTCGCGCAGGTAGTAGAGCTTGGCGCGTCTGACGTCGCCCGAACGGGTGATCTCGACCTTGGCAACGTTGGGAGAATGGACCGGGAAGGTCTTCTCGACTCCGACGGCGTAAGAGATGCGGCGTACGGTGAAGGTCTCGGAAATGCCGCCGCCGTGCTTGGCGATGACGGTGCCTTCGTACATCTGGATCCTCTGCCTGTTGCCTTCCTTTATGCGCTGATGAACGCGCACGTTGTCACCTACGTTGATCGTAGGAAGCTCCTCCTTGAGCTGCTCCTTCGTGATAGCTGCAATGTAATCCATTTTCAGCCCCTCCTTTGATAGGATATGGAGACATTCATGCAGAGCTCGCAGCGGACTGCCTCCGTGTGACAACACACACTCGCATATTATATCACTTTTCCGGCGGATGTCAATACCCGCGGAGGATTTTTTTCGAGTTTGCCGAGGTTTTTTCGTTCGCAGTTGATTTTTTCCGCGTTTTATAGTAATATTATACTGATAAAATATGCAGGAGAACGGCTTTGGAGACTGTCTGCGTCCACGGTGAGAACGGATATCCCGTACATATCGGCGGCTGTATTCTTGGAAAGGTCCTTCCCGGCCTGCTCGAAGGCAGCGCAAGGGTAATGATAGCGACCGATTCGAACGTCGCCCCGCTCTGGCTCCGGGCGGCGGTCGGCGCCGCGCGCTCAGGGCGCGAGGTCCGAACCGTCGTTCTCCGGTCGGGCGAGGACCTGAAGTCGGCCGCAAACCTCCGGACGCTGTGGGCCGCCCTGGCCGGAGGGGGCTTCACGAGGCAGGACAGGCTCGTTGCCCTCGGAGGAGGGACCGTCGGCGACCTCTGCGGCTTCGCCGCCGGCACATACATGAGGGGCATCGGTCTTATACAGATCCCCACGACGCTGCTGGCCTGCGCCGACTCTTCCGTCGGAGGAAAGAGCGCCGTCGACCTTCCCGGATACAAGAACATCTGCGGCCTCATAAGAAGGCCCGAGGCTGTCCTCTGCGACACTCAGTTCCTCTCCACCCTGCCCGCGGCCGAATACGCCTCGGGCATGGCCGAGATCATAAAGTATTCACTCGTCTGCCGGCCGGGGCTTACCGAAGCGCTCGGCTCGGGAAAGCCGGACCCCGGGCTGCTGATACGCGAGAGCGTGCTCGCCAAAAAGGAGTTCGTCGAGGCCGACGAGTTCGACACGGGCGCCCGCATGGCGCTCAACTTCGGTCACACCGTGGCTCACGCCGCCGAGTCGCTCTCGGGCTTCTCCGTCAGGCACGGCGAGGCCGTTGCCGCCGGAATGTGCACGGTTCTCAGGGCGGAGGCGGCCGCGGGCCTGTGCCGGCCCGATCTCCCCGCCCTGGCCGAGCGGCTGTGCCTCTCTTACGGCCTGCCCGTGCGGCCCGAAGGCCCGGGCGCGGCCGAGCTTGCCGCAGCCATGGCCTCGGACAAGAAGGCAACGGACGGCGGCGTCCGCATGGTCCTCCTGTCCGATATCGGCCGGCCTTATGTCCGCGAATTCTCCCCGGACGATCTCGCGGGGTTCATCGCCGGAGGCCTGTGATGTACAGACTCAGAAAGGACCCTTTCAGGTCCGGCTTCTCCCTGCCGAACTCGAAGTCGGAGGCGCAGAGATATCTTATACTTGCGGCCATGGCCGAAGGCGAGACCGAGATATCACTGTTCTCCGAACTGCTCTCCGACGATATATCGGCCTGCGTCGACTGCGTCCGCGAGCTCGGGGCCGAGGTCGTTCAAAACGGCAGGAGCCTGACCGTCCGCCCCGGCCCCTGGCCGCCGGACAGATCCGGGACTTACGTCTTCCGCTGCGGAGAATCCGCAACGCTGCACAGATTCCTCATGGCCGTCGCCCGGGCCTGCGGGCTCGACGCCGAATTCATTGCCGGGCCCGGCCTTTCCGTTAGACCTTCAGGGAAACTCGGGCAGGCGCTGGACAGTCTCGGCACCGGGCGGGTGCCGATAGACGGCATGATATCCTCGCAGTACGTCAGCGCGCTGCTGCTGGCAATGTCGCAGCGGGGCGGCTCGGTCGAGGTACTCGGCAGCCCGGTGAGCCGGCCCTACGTCGATATGACCGTAAGGGCGCTCGCGCAGTTCGGCTGCCGCGTGGAAGTATCGCCCGGAGAAAAGACCTATACGGTCCCGCGCACAAGGCTAATGTCCCCCGGCAGGGTCAGCGTCGGCGCGGACTGGTCGGCGGCAGCCTTCGCCCTTGCCGCCGGGACGCTCGGGAGCGTGCCGGTTACGGTCAGCGGCCCGGACAGGGCCTCCTCGCAGGGCGACAAGGAGATCCTCGACCTGCTGCGCTCCTTCAGGGCCGGCCTGGACATAACTCCGCAGGGCTATACGACTGTCCCGTCGGAACTTGTCTCGCCGGGCCTCATAGACTGCCGCGACTTCCCCGACCTCGTGCCGGTCCTTGCCGCGGTCGCGCTGACCGCCAAGGGCGAGACCGTCCTTTTCGGCATCGGCCACCTCCAGTACAAGGAGAGCGACCGCACCGATTCGGTCTGTTCGTGCATAACGTCGCTCGGGGCCAGGGCCTATAAGAACGAGTACGCCGACGACATGGCGCTGTTCATCCCCGGCAGTCAGATCCCGTCGGGAGGCTCTGTCAGGACCTGCGGCGACCACCGCATCGCCCTTATGGCGGCGCTGCTGTCCTCAGTCTGTACGGGCGCCGTCTTTGCCGACGACGTAACGTGCATATCGAAATCCTGGCCCGGGTTCTCGGACTCCCTGATCCTCGGCGGCCGCGAAACGGTGAACTGACAGATGCACTATCCTTACGGAAACAATCTTAAACTGTATATCGAGGGCGGCTCCAGGACCGAATACGTCACCGCGGTCCTGCGCGGCTTCCCCGCCGGAGTGGCCGTCGACGGGGGCTTCCTCTCCGCGTTCATGCTCCGCCGCGCCCCCGGCAGGCAGCCTCACTCGAGCCCGCGTACCGAGGCCGACGCGCCCGAGTTCCTGTCGGGAATTACTGACGGCGCCACGGACGGAAGCCCGGTCAGGATCAGGATACGCAACCTCGATCCGGGGAGATACTGCCCCGATTACACGGACACGCCGAGGCCCTCGCACGCCGACTATCCGGCCGTCGTGAAGTACGGTCCCTCCGTGGACCTGAGGGGCGGAGGCCGCTTTTCAGCCCGCCTGACAGCCCCCTTATGCGCGGCCGGTGCGCTGTGCCTCATGTACCTCAGGGACAGGGGCATCGGCGTCTGCTCGCACGTGAGTTCTCTCGGGGACGTTGCCGACGCCGGATTCGACCCCCTGAACGTAACGGAGGAACTTGCGGCCTCTCTCCGTGAGTCGTCCTTTCCCGTCATCGATAAAGAAAGCGGCAGGCGCATGGCGGAGCTGCTGAGAAAAGTTCGCGAGGACGGCGACAGCATCGGCGGAACCGCCGAATGCGCGGTAACGGGCCTGCCCGCCGGGGTCGGCGAGCACATGTTCGCAGGCGCCGAGGGCCGCATATCGTCGGCCGTGTTCGGCATCCCCGCCGTCAAGGGCATCGAGTTCGGCTCCGGCTTCCGCCTCGGTGACATGCGAGGCTCGGAGGCCAACGACGAATACGCCTTTTCCGGCGCCGGAAGGGTCGTAACGCTTTCGAACAACTGCGGAGGCATAGCCGGAGGTATGACCACCGGGATGCCCCTCATATTCAGAGCGGTATTCAAACCGATCCCGTCCGTCGCCATTCCCATGAGGACCGTTTCGCTGAAGAGCGGCTCCGGGACCGTCATAAGGTCCGAGGGCCGCAACGACGCCTGCGCTCTCCCCCGCGCGCTTCCGGCGCTCGAGGCGGCCTGCGCCATCGCGGTCGCCGACATGCTTCTGGATCTCCCGCCCGCGGCTCCCGGCCTGCCGGAGCTGAGGCGCGATATATCCGCCGCGGACTCGCGCATCGCCTCCGCCTTTGCCGAGAGACTGGAGGCCGCCGAGGAGATAGGAAGGCTCAAGAAGGACTCCGGCCTGCCGCTCTGCGACCCATCAAGAGAAGCCGAGGTGATCTCGGCGGCACGCGCGGCATCCGCCCCGTATGGCGACGAAGCCGAAAGGCTGTACTCGACCGTGCTCGACATCTCGCGCGGCATCCAGCGCCGCCGTCCGCCCCGCTACACGGGCAATTCGCACAAGAGGATCGCCCTGATAGGCAGACGGCTCGATCATTCGCTCTCTCCCGCCGTCCATTCGCTGATAGGCGACTACCGTTACGAGCTGCTGCCGGCCTCGCCGGACGATCTCGGCCGGACGCTCTCAGACGGCGGCTTCGACGCATTCAACATAACAGTACCTTACAAGCGGGCAGTGATCCCCTTTCTCTCCGCCCTTTCGGATGACGCCGCGGCGGCCGGCGCCGTCAATACGGTAATCCGCGGTGCGGACGGTTCGCTGACCGGCCACAACACGGACGTCGACGGCTTTATGTACATGTTCGGCACCGTCTGCGGAGGTATCCCGTCCGGGACGAGGGTAGTCGTCGCCGGCAACGGCGGCGCCGCTGCGGCCGCGGTGCTGGCCCTCGGAAAAATGGGCTTCAGGGACGTCGTAACGGTCAGCCGGAG
This sequence comes from Clostridiales bacterium, assembly GCA_016281895.1. Classification (GTDB taxonomy): domain Bacteria; phylum Bacillota; class Clostridia; order Oscillospirales; family CAG-272; genus CAG-390. The sequence goes on along the minus strand of JAEEJM010000084.1, from coordinate 2,219 downwards.
CGATCCCGGCACCGCCCGCTTTTACGAGATCGCCCGCCTCTGCGCGGACAGGCCCTACGTCCTTGTGAACGCGACGCCCGTCGGGACCTCCCCCGACACCGGTGCCTGCGTATTCGAAGAGGAGACGGTCGCCGGTGCGCGCGCGGTGCTCGATATGGTATACAATCCCTTCCGGACGCGCCTTGTCAGGCTTGCCGCCGCCCACGGAGTCCCGTGTTCGGGCGGGCTGCCGATGCTCTGCGCCCAGGCTGTCGCCGCGGCGGATCTGTGGCTCGGCACATCGTCGCCGAAGGAGCTGACGGACAGCGTGCTTGCAGGGACGGCTTCGGACTTCGCGTCGGTCGTTCTCATAGGCATGCCGGGCTGCGGCAAGAGCTCCGTCGGGAGGATACTTGCGCAGATGACCGGCAGGCCCTTCTTCGACACTGACGCGGACCTCGAGCTGAGGACGGGCCTCAGCTGCCGGACGTTTCTAGAGAGGTACGGCGAGGAGGCCTTCCGCAAGGAGGAACACGTGTCATGCGTGACGGCCTCGCACCTGCGGGGAGCCGTAATAGCCACCGGCGGCGGAGCCCCGGCATACGGGCCCGACGTTCCGGTGCTCAGGTCCTGCGGCACCGTCGTGTGGCTCGAGAGGGACATATCCGAGCTGCCCGCGGACGGAAGGCCGCTCTCGCAGGCGGGGGGCCTTGCCGCTCTCTACGAACGGCGCAGGCCTGCATACGAACAGACGGCCGACGTCCGGATCGGCGCGAAGGAGTCGCCTGCCCTGACGGCCGCGCTGATAGCCCAAAAGCTCGGCATCGGATGACACGTCGCCGAAGGAGGCATTATGAAACAGCCAGACGTTTTATTCATCAACGGCCCGAACCTTAATCTTCTCGGGAAAAGGGAGCCGCAGATCTACGGCTCAGGCTCATACAAGGATCTCTGCGCCTTCATCGACGGCTTCTGCGGAGGAGCGCCGCACCGGATCTTTCAGTCGAACAGCGAAGGCGACATAATAGACGAGATACAGGCAGCCCCGGGCCGCGCCGACGGCATCGTCATCAATCCGGCGGCCTACACCCACACGAGCATCGCCATTGCCGACGCGCTCAGGGCTGTCGGGATCCCTTACGTCGAGGTCCACCTGACCGATCCGTTCTCGAGGGAGCCTTACAGGAGGATCTCTTACGTATCGGACCGCGCCCTTGCTGTAGTGACCGGCCTCGGCTTCGAGGGCTACAGAAAGGCCTACGGCATTCTGACCGACAGTCTCGCAAAAGGCGCCGCCCGCCCGGCGGATACCGCCGAAAGTTCCGAACCGGAGGATCGAAATGATTAAAAGACAGATTCCGATAATTGCCGCAGCAGCCGTTCTGCTGCTTGCCGCGGTCGCCCTTTGCGGCTGCGCCGGGTGCTTCGTGCCTTCCCCGGTGCCCGTCATGCCGGCTCCCGGGGCGACGTCGACGTCGCCTGACGCCGCGTCCGGCGCCGATCCCTACGGAACGGACGGGTCTTCGCCGGCCGCCACGTCCGGAGCTGAACCGTCAGGAACGAACTCAACACAGTCCGACGTTACATCTTACTGTGAGCCGGCCGGGACCACGCGGCCGCAGTCCGAAGTGACCTCAGACTTCGGTCCCGGCGGCACCGATGATCTCACCGGCCCGGAAACTCCGCCCGATACTTCGTCAGAGGACCGGACAACGGTCTCACCCGAATCGGTACAGGACCCGCCGGAGACCAACAGCTGGCCCGAAACGACACAGACGCAGACCGATCCTTCCCCCGAGACGACCGAAACTCCGGATACTACTAAGACTCCGGAGACAACAAAAACTCCCGAGACCACCAGGACTCCCGAGACTACTAAGACTCCCGAGACTACTAAGACTCCCGAGACCACCGCCGCACCCGAGACCGAGCCGCCCCACGTCCATACGCCCGTGACCGATCCCGCCGTCGCCGCGACATGCACGAAGACAGGCCTCACCGCCGGCAGCCACTGCAAGGTCTGCGGCAAGGTCCTCACGGCTCAGACCGTGGTGCCGCTCGCAGCCCATACGGCCGTGACCGATCCCGCCGTCGCAGCCACATGCACGAAGACCGGCCTCACCGCCGGCAGCCACTGCAAGGTCTGCGGCAAGGTCCTCACCGCCCAGACAGCGGTGCCGCTCGCAGCCCATACGGCCGTGACCGATCCCGCAATCGCCGCGACATGCACAAAGACCGGC
>JAEEJM010000083.1 GCA_016281895.1 Clostridiales bacterium | reverse complement strand
TTATTCATAGTCTGGTGCCTCCTTTTCCCAGACTAAATTCTACCACATTTTTCTTCCCATACTAAATTCCACTTCAAATTCCACTGTGGAATTTACTTTGGGAATTCACTCTTCGATTCCGGCTCCCGTTTTTTTCGCCGACCCATTGACAACCCTCAGACGGTGTGGTATAATATACGTCGCGCAATAAAAAAGCGGCAAAGCGGTATCGCCAAGCGGTAAGGCAACGGACTCTGACTCCGTCATTACCTAGGTTCGAATCCTAGTACCGCTGCCAGAAAAACCTCGTCCCCGACGAGGTTTTTTTATCCGGATGATTCCGGGAAAGAAGGAGGTCCCCGCATGAGAAGAACAGTTGTACGCGCCGCGGCACTGATACTATGCCTCGTCATGATCTCTTTTTCCGTCTCATGCCGGCAGGACAGGCCGGAGGTCCCGGGCGGCGACGAGGGCACTTCCGGGCCTTCCGGGAAAGGGCGGACCGGCGTCGCCGGACTTATCTATGCCGACACCGGCCCCGGAACGGTCTCCGTCATAGGAATAGAGAATCCTGAACGGTACGACGAACTGCGGATCATCGTTCCCGAGACCGCGGACGGAAAGCGTGTCGTATCGTTCGGCATCGACTCTTCCATGGATTATCACGTTCCGCGCATGCTTACCGTCGAAGATTTTGATTCGCTGATGGATAAGCTCGCCGACTCGTTCAACGAACGCGGAAAGCCGGATCATGCTCCGGTGGACTGGAGGTCGACGGACTCCATTGCGATGCGCCAGAAAAGGATCACTCAATCGGGCAACACGGAATGGTTTGTCTTTAATCTGTTTGAAGCATATTTCACAAAAAAATCGCTCTCGGAATGCACCTCCGAACGCGAGAGGTCGGCACTGCGCCGCACGTTTCCTCAATGCGGGGAATTCGATGTCTACGTCCTGGCTACGGATGCGACCCGGGACGAGCTTGTCCGTCTGTCCTGGATCCTCAGCGAATACCTTCCCTCGTTCACCGGCGCCGATAAGATCGCCATGGAGAACAGAGCCGGTTACTACCGGTGGAAGGATTATTCGGCAAAGCTCGGCTCTGCGGGCTACGGGCTGAGCGCCGCCGGTATCGATCGCCTGTGGAGCAGTTCCTCCCCCGTCAGCGCGCCGATCACGCGGGATTCGATCGTCGAGATCTCTCTTCCGGACTCCGTCACATCGATCCAGGGCTTCCCTGTCGTATGCACCCGGGTGTCGGCCTTCGATATTCCGGCCAACGTCACGACCCTCGCCACGCGCTTCTTTTACCGCTGCCGGTCAGATTTAAGTGTGACATACGGCGGATGCGGCTGGACGGCCGCTGTGGGCGGTTCGGGCAGATCATACACCCTTGCCGAACTAATGGACGAGGATATCGTCATGAAAATCGACGTCAGTATTTCGCCGAGCATCACGCTGCAGAGAGACCCCTCTGTCTGAAAGACAGGAAAAATGCATCTGCCTGAATACGGGGAGCCATCGAAAGGTGGCTCCTTTTTTTGTTTTCCTCTTGACTTTTCCGATACTTCGTGATATGATGTATTCCGCAACGGGAGGTATAGCATGGACATTCAGCTCAAACGCGGTCTGCTCGACGTCTGCGTGCTTGCCGCCATAAAGAACGGCGACTCGTACGGCTACAGGATAATAAAGGACCTGAAGCCCTGTATTGAGCTCTCCGAATCCACACTTTACACTATTCTGAAGCGGCTGGAGTCCGCCGGCCAGCTCACTGTCTATACAGCGGAACACGAAGGAAGACTGCGAAAGTATTACAGCATCACTCAGGAGGGACTGCGGCGCATCCGCGAGTTTCTCGAAGAGTGGAAGGAGATCATATCGATCTATCGGTTCGTGACCGGGGAGGATGGAATATCTCAATGAACAAACAGGAATTTCTGGCTCAGCTGCGGAGCTCTCTCGCCGGGCTTCCGAAAGACGACGTAGATGAGCGCGTCTCGTTCTACGGCGAGATGATCGACGACCGGGTGGAGGAAGGCATGACCGAGGAACAGGCCGTGGCAGGCGTCGGCCCGGTCGCCGACATAGTGTCACAGACCGTCTCCGAGGTGCCCATAACAAGGATCGTCCGGGAGAGCATGGCCCCGAAGCGGTCGCTGACCGCCTGGGAGATCGTTCTCATAGTCCTCGGTTTCCCGCTCTGGTTCCCGCTGCTGGTCGCCGCGGCCGCGGTCGTGTTCTCGCTGTATGCCGTTCTGTGGTCCCTCATCATAGCCCTCTGGGCGGTCGAGATCTCGCTCTGGGCCTGCGCACTCGCGGGCATAGCGGGCTCCGTCGTGTCCGGCGTGTCAGGCGCCTGGCCTGCCGCCCTGCTCTCGCTCGGAGGCGGGTTCGTATGCGCCGGCCTGTCGGTGTTCCTCTTCTTCGGCTGCGTGGCGGCGTCCGCCGGCGCGGCCAGACTCGGAGGCGCAATGGCCACGGGCATCAAAAAATTGTTCATTAGAAAGGATCGTTCGAAATGAAAACGGCTGTCATTGTCATCGCCATAGTTCTGCTTGTCGTCGGAGCCGCGCTGATCGCAGGGGCCGCGGTTTCTTCGGGCTTCGACTTCTCCTCGATCGGCAGCACCGGAAAGCTTCGCGACGAAACATATACCGCCGACGGCGAGTTCTCCTCCGTCGAGATCGGCACCGAGGTCGCGGATGTCGAGCTCAGGCCGTCGGACGACGGCAGGCTCCGCGTCGAATGCAGGGAGCTCGAGGACACCCGTCACGAGGTGACCGTCGCGGACGGCACGCTCAGGATCGAATTCAGGGACGAGCGCAAGCCGGCGAAGAAACTGTCGTTCGGAACGGCCAAGACGTCCGTAACGGTCTATCTTCCCGGGGACGCTTACGACAGTCTAAACGTCAGCGCCTCGACGGGCGACGTCTGCGTTCCCGACGGCTTTTCTTTCGGCCGGGCCGGGATCACTGTCACCACCGGAGACATATCCTTCCGTGCGGACGTTGCCGGAAAGCTGGAGCTGACGTCGACGACGGGAAAGATCGGGGTCTCCGGCTGTGTCGCCGGCGAGCTGTCGGTCAGCGTCACGACCGGCAGGACGGACGTGTCCGGCGTAGTCTGCGATGGCGCGGTAACGCTGAGATCTACGACGGGCAGGACCGAGCTGGCGTCGCTCACGTGCGCCTCTCTGACGTCGGAAGGCACGACGGGCGCCGTCGTCCTCAGGGACGTCAAAGTGTCCGGCTCCCTCTCGGTGACCCGCGGCACGGGGGACGTGAAATTCGACCGCAGCGACGCGGCGGAGCTGACCGTGAAGACCGGCACGGGCGACGTGACGGGGACGCTCCTGACGCCCAAGACCTTCGTCACTCATACGACCACTGGCTCGGCCAGCGTGCCCGGGGGCTCGTCCGGCGGCCGCTGCGAGATCTCCACGACTACCGGCGACATCAGGATCGCCGTTGATCCCGGCTCCTGAAGTTCCCCACCTGAATAAATCCGAATCCGCACTTAAAAAAACCTGATCCGCGCCGTAAAAGACCTGATCCCGGGATGCCGCGAAATCGGTTCCCGGGATCATTCCGTTCAGTCCTGCCGCTCTGGAGGCTCGCCGAGATCCACGGTGAGCGTGTCCGTGAAAGCCGGAGTGAAGCCTTCGGTCGCCGAGCGCGGCGACTGCATATAGCCTCCGAAACCCAGTCTCAGAGCCTCCTCCCTTACGCTTTCGTATTCGAACGTCGTCACCCTGCGCCTCAGCCTTCCGTCGCCGCCTCCGTAGAAGGACGGCGTGTACTGGGCCATAAGGGACAGGATCACGTCCCCGGGCGGCACGGCGGCGGCAATGCCGCGAAGGGCGTCTATCGAATCGTGCCTGCAGCCGGGCAGCACCAGGTGCCGCACCAGGATCCCGCGCTTCATAAGGCCGTCGGGGCCGATCACCGCTGGTCCCAGCATCCCGTACATGAACGAGAGGCTCTTCAGGGCGTACTCCGGGTAGTCGGGCGCCGACGAGAACTCC
>JAEEJM010000082.1 GCA_016281895.1 Clostridiales bacterium | reverse complement strand
CTCGCACACCTTCATGGAGGAGCCCGAGGTGGTGAACGGCATCCCGATCGTCCAGGCCGGGACCGGCTCGGGGCAGATCGGGCGCTTCGACATCGAGTACGACGACGAGGCCCGCAGGATCGTGTCGTACGGGTGGAGACTGCAGAAGCTCGACGAGACCACATCGCCCACAAGCCCGACGATAGAGAAGCTCATAGACAGCTACAAGAGCCGTACGGACGCGAAGTACCGCCGCATAGTCACGAGCTTCGCCAGGGAGCTGACTCACCCGTCGCGCATCCAGGAGACCGAGATGGGCAACCTTTACGCCGACCTGCTCCAGGAGGACTCCAGCTTCGACATCATGATAATGGGGTCGGGTTCGATCCGCAAGAAGGCCATGGGTCCCATCGTGGAATACCAGGACATGATTGAGAACACGCCGTTCGACGACCAGATGTGGATGCTCAAGGTCAGCGGCAGCGAGTTCCGCCACATGATAGGCTACGTCATGCGCGACGAGGCCTGGGAGGGACACACCGAGTTCTACCAGTACTCGAAGGGTGTCAGGATCGTCTACGACAGGAGCACCCGCACGCTGGAGGAGCTCTCGTTCAGGGGAAAGGAAGTCACCGACGACGACGAGTTCCTCATCGCCCTGCAGAACTATCATTACGTGAATTTCGAGAAGTTCTTCGACGTGCCTCTTGAGCAGGTCACGGCCAGGATGCGCCCCCGCGTGGTGGCCTCTTCGGTGAACAACATAATCGAGGAGTATTTCTCGGTCCATCAGGGGCTCGACGCCAGGGTCGAGGGCCGCATAGTCATCAAATGAGCCCGCAGCGGGCGGACGAACGGAGTGAAAAATGATCGGAGACAGACCGAAACTTGACGGAGCCTGGGAGGAACCGGGCGTTATCGGCACCAGGATCGAGATCAGAGGCAGAAAGCTGACCATGCCGGACGCGAAGATCCGGGTGCGGGTGCTGAAGCCGGCCGGGGCCGGCGACGGCGGACCTTACATCATCGCCGACAGCGACCCGTCGAAGTACGAGCTTTACGGCTTCAGCAGGCTCGAGTACCGCGCCGGCAGGCTCACGACGAGGATGCTCGTCTGCGACGCGCCCCCGCACGAGATTGAGTTCCGCAAAGTCTGAAAATACTGTTTGCGGCTCCGGCGCGTGCCGGGACCGTCCGCGCGCCGCGCGGAGACGGAGTTGATAATGAGCGCTAAATATTCTTTCCTGAAAGGTCCCGAACTGCGGCCTTCCGGCTGGGTCAGGCGTCAGCTGGAGATCCAGGCCGCGGGCCAGGCGGGACAGCTCGACCGGATCTGGCCTGACGTCCGCGACAGCCGCTGGGTCGGAGGCGACCGCGAGGGCTGGGAGCGCGTCCCTTACTGGCTCGACGGCTTCATTCCGCTGGCCTATCTGCTCGGGGACGAAGACATGATCTCCAGGGCAAAGAGATACGTCGACGCCATACTGGCCGGTCAGCAGTCCGACGGCTGGATCTGCCCGAACGGCGACACGCCCAGGGAAAAGTACGACATGTGGGCGGTCGAGCTGCTCTCCAAGGTCCTGTTCGTCTATTACGACCTCTCCGGCGACGGGCGCGTTCCGGAGGCCGTTTACCGCGCCCTCCGCAACTGGTACGAGGGGCTCAGGAGCGGCAGCCTCAAGCTGTTCGAATGGTCACGCTCCAGATGGTTCGAGGCGCTTGTCGCCATAAGGCGCCTGAAGGAGCTGCGGGGCGAGGAGCCCTGGCTGCTGGATCTTGCCCGGATGCTGAGGGAGCAGGGCCTCGACTGGGGCGCCGCCTCGAAAAAGTGGGACCGCTTCTACTACGAATGGACGCACGACACCCACATCGTCAACGTGGGCATGTGCATGAAGGCCTCCGAGCTCTGTGCCGACGTGCTGGGAGAGCCTCCTACCGGCGAGGCCGACAGGCTGTACGCCATCCTCGAGCGCTTCCACGGGACTCCGTCCGGCGCCTTCAACGGCGACGAGTGCCTTGCCGGCAGGTCTCCCATAAGGGGCTTCGAGCTGTGCTCGGTCGCCGAGCTGATGTACTCCTACGAGTGGCTCTTTGCCCTGACGGGACGGCAGAAATGGGCCGAGCGGCTGGAGCGCCTCGCCTTCAACGCGCTGCCCGCCACGCTGTCCGACGACATGTGGACGCATCAGTACGACCAGATGACGAACCAGAACGCCTGCGTCCCGGGGCACACCCGTTCGCTGTTCGGGACGAACGGCACCGAGGCCAACATGTTCGGCCTGGAGCCGAACTACGGCTGCTGCACGGCTAATCACGGCCAGGCCTGGCCGCACTTCGCAATGAGCACGGTCATGAGATCGCGCGGCGGACTGAGGGTCGTCACACCGGTGCCCGCCCTGGCGAGCATCGACTTCCGCGGGACCCGGGTGGAGCTCGAGATCGGCGGCGACTATCCCTTCGACAACGACATAACGTTCACCGTGACCGCCGGCGGCGATACGGACTTTGCCCTCGAGATACCGGTCCCGGGCTTCGCGACCCGCGTCACGGTCGACGGCCGTCCGTTCGACGGCAGGCTCATAAGAAGAAAGGGCTTCCCGAAAGGGAAGACAGTCATTACGCTCGGCTTCCGCACCGAGGGGAGGCTGACCCGGACGACCGGCGGACTCTACGCACTCAGCGCGGGCTCACTGCTTTACGCGCTGCCGGTCAGGGCGGAAAAGAAGAAGTACGAATACGTTCGCTACGGCACCGAGCGCAAGTTCCCCTACTGCGACTACCGCCTGTATCCGGCCTCCGACTGGAACTTCGGCTTCGACGGCCCGCGGCAGAGCTTCGAGCCGGTCCGGCGCGCCCGTCCCGACGTGCCGTTCTCGTCCGAGGACCCGCCGCTGTCTATAAGCGTCAGGGTCGCCCACATCGACTGGGGGCTCGAGCCGGGCTACCGCTACAACTGCGCGGCATATCCGGCTCACACCGCTGCCCTTGACGGCGGACAGACCGCAGAATTCGTGCCTTACGGCTGCGCAAAGCTAAGGATGACGGAACTGCCGCTGTGCCGCAGGCCGTCAAAGTCGGGCGCCGCCGGCGCAGACGCCGGGACCGAGCCGCCCGGAAAAGAAAAATGAACGTCCGCAGAGAGGATCCGAAATGAGAATCGATCACGATATCCATACGCATACGCTGTTTTCATCGTGCTGCTACGACCCGCTGGCTACCATGAAGGCCTTCGTCGAACGGGCGCATGAGCTCGGCCACCGCATCCTGGGCATCTCGAACCATCTGTGGGACGAGAGGGTGCCCGGCGCCAGCGCCTGGTACAGGGGGCAGACAGTCGATTACGGCTTCGAGGGCAAATACGCCATCCCCGCCGACACTCTCGGCGTCAAGGTCCTCTTCGGAACAGAGACCGAGTACTGCGGCAAGGACGACAACCTCGGCATGCTGGCGTCTACCGCCGCCAGGTTCGACTACGTCCTCGTGCCGCACACCCATACGCATATGAAGAATTTCGTCATCAGGGAGAGCTCCGACGTGGCCGGATACAGGGACAGGCTGGCGGCCGGCATAATAGAAAAGTTTCCGGAGTTATCGCCCGAGATGGCCGACAGGATGGCCTCGACGCTGAAATACGCCGAGGTCAGGGCGCTCATCGGCGCCGGCGCGACCGTCGACGAGGAAAAATACCTTGCCGACTTCTGCTTCTCGTCTTTCGAGTCGCTAATGAAGAACGGCGAGTTCCGCAAGATGGCGGCCTCGGTCCCTACACTGATCGCCCATCCCTTCTATCCCTGCGGCATAACCAGGGACGAGAAGGCGCGCGTGTTTGCCTTCATAATGGAGCAGAAGGACAGGCTCTATGCCGACTTTGCCGAGTGCGCGTCGCTCGGGGTCGGCCTGGACGTGAACATAGGCACCTACGGCCGGCCTGAGAACGGCTTCGCCGACGATCCGATGGTCGCCGTCATGAGGGTGGCAGTCGAGGCGGGCTGCAGATTCGCCTTCGGCACGGACACGCATTCGGTCGCCGGCCTCGACGCCATCCGCAAGGGCGACGCCATATCCGCGGCCATCGGCATCACCGGCGGCATGCTGGCCGACCCGGTCAGCTGACCCCGGCCTGACAGAAAAGAATACGGCCCGTGTGGCGCTGCCGTGCGGGCCTTTTCGGGAGGATCGATATGTGGGAGAGAGCTCCGTGGGTCTGGATCCCGGAGGATCAGTATCCGGAGATACAGGGCAGCCCGTATAACATAATATCACGCGAGGGCCGCGCGGACAGGCGGTACGCGGTCGTGAGGTTCGAGAGGACCTACAGCTTCGGCCGGCCGGTCGCAAGGGTGAGCCTTCGCGCAGGAGGGGACACGTTCTTCCTGCTGACCTGCAACGGCAAGGCGGTCCTGTCCGGCCACACCACGGTCGGAGGGGATTTTCTGAACAACTCGCTGCCGCGCCCGGAGACCTTCTTCTTCACCCGGGAGATCGAGGGGCAGTCGGGCGACTTTGCCTTCGGGAGGCTGTCGTTCGCTGCCCTGGTGCGCCTCGGGCCGACCGGCATGTACGAGCATTCGCAGGGGCACGGCGGCTTTTTCCTCAGCGGGACCGTGACGTTTGACGACGGGACCCGAAGGACCGTGGGAACGGACGACGGATGGACCGTCAGGGTGCTGCCCGCTTACGTGTCGAAGAACTCGTACGACGGACGGCTGGCGCCGGGCAGGCCTCTGCCCGCGGTCCGCGTGCCGGATATATGGCACGCTTCGGAATCGCCGGTCCCGCCGTGCGAGCTCAGGGAGCTGTACAACGCGGCCGGGCGGATCCGCCTCGGTCCGCACGAGAAACTCGAGAAGACCATACCGTTCGACATGGTCTACGCAGCCTATCCCGCCATACGGGGAACGGTCGCCGGCGCGGCTCGCGTGCAGCTGTTCATGTCCGAGACGCCGGGGGGCGGCGAATACGCCGAGGAGGCGGTCGTCGCCGGCAGCACCAGATATATGAGCCAGAAGCTGCAGGGGGTAGGCCAGATCCGGGCGGTGGCGGAAAACCTTTCCGACGAGCCCGTCAGTTTCCGCATCGGCCTCATCCTCAGCTCCTATCCCGCCCCGGAGCGCGCTGTTACAGCGACGAGCGACAGGCAGCTGAACAGGGTCCTGGACGTGTGCGCCCACAGCCTGAAATACTGCAGACAGGCCGTACACCTGGACAGCCCCAGGCACTGCGAGCCGCTGGCCTGCACGGGCGACTATTACATCGAGATGTGCATGACGGCGTTTACGTACGGCGACATGAGGCTGGCCGCCGCCGACGTCCGCAGAACGGCGTCGCTCATAGCATCCAACGGCGGCAGGCTCTTCCACACCTCATACAGCCTGATCTGGGCGGAGATGCTCTGGCGATGCTACATGTACACCGGGGACTCGTCTCTTCTGCGCGACTGCGAGGAGGCCCTGCTCGTGCTGCTGGAGCGGTTCGAGACCTACGTCGGACGCAGCGGCCTCATCGAGGAGCCGCCCGATTACATGTTCGTCGACTGGCTGTTCCCGGACGGAATATCTCTTCATCATCCGCCAAAGGCCCTCGGACAGACCTGTCTCTGCATGTTTTATTACAACGCGCTCGTCAACTCGAGGCGAGTGTTTGCCGAACTCGGCCGGAATGCCGAGGCGTGCCGCTGCTCCGACCGGGCCGAGGCCCTCAGGGAGGCGGTCTGCTCACGGCTCTACGACCGCGAAAGGGGCCTGTTCTTCGAGGGCCTGAACACTAAGGAAAAGCACCCGTCGAAATGGCTCCCCGAGAACGTCGGAAAGAGATACTACCGGCGCCACGCGAACATACTGGCCGCCTACAGCGGCATCCTGCCTGACGCCGAATGCGCCGAACTGCTGAGGCGCGTGATGGATGACGATTCGCTCGGCGAGGTCCAGCCGTACTTCTGCCATTTCTGGCTCGAGGCCGTACTGAGGCGCGGCCTGAGGGAGGAGCAGACCCTTCGTCTGCTGTCGATGTGGAAGGGCCCGGTCGGCGAGTGCCCCAAGGGCCTGCCGGAGGGCTTCTATCTGCCAGAGAACTACGTTTTCGATCACAGCCACGCCTGGGCCGGGACCCCGGCCTACGCGCTGCCCATGGCCCTCACCGGCCTTGAGATCCTGGAGCCCGGATACAGGCGCATAAGGCTGGCGCCGTCGACCCTGGGTCTTGCCCGCTTCCGCACCGAGATCCCGACGCCGTTCGGGACGGTCGTAGTGGAACAGAACAGGGGCGGCAGGCCGAGGCTGACCGTACCCGAGGGCATTACGGTCGAGATGGACTGAGTCCGGCGCAAAGCCCGGGCCGCTCCCTCCGCGCGAAGGCGGAACGGGAACGGCCCGGGAGGACGTATGCTGTTTTGTGCTCGGCCGATCATGCTTTCCGGCGCTCAGCCGATGAGGCCGAGCTTCAGCTTCCTCATGTTTTCGGCGAGCTCCTCGTTCGACACCTCCGTGCCGCGCAGGCGGGGCTTGCGGGCGACCTCGTACATGAGCGGTCCCCGGTAGCCGGTCCCGAGCACGGTCGACAGCAGCTCGCCCCAGCGGTTGATGCCGGTGCCGGGCAGGTCGTGCCTCTCGTCGAGCACGCCGTCCGCGTCGCGGTAGTAATCGCTGATGTGCATGGAGAGGATCTCCAGCCCGGCCGCCGATACGGCCTTAAGAAAGTCGATGTTGTCCTCGATGAGGCAGTGGTTGGTGTCGAAGACGATCCCGGCGCCGGTGCCGGAGAGCAGCGTTATCATCTCGTCGGAAGTCCTGCAAAGGCAGGTCCGGGGCAGGTTCTCCACCGCCAGTCTGCAGCCCGAATCGGCGCAGACACCGGCCAGCATCTCTATGGCCTGGCGGGACAGCTCCATCCTGGCCGGACGGCTCTCCTCGTCGATGGGCTCGCTGGACGGGTGCAGCACCATGACCTTCACGCCCGCTGCCGCGGCGGCCTTTATGAGTTCGCGGTCGGTGTAGAGCGTAACGGCTCGCATTACCTTGTTCTGGCTGGATATGTCGAGCTCCCTGGAGAAGGGAAGGTGGAGAGACCACTGGGCGATCCCCGCGTCCTCCGCCATGGCGGCGTATTCTCCGGCGCGCTTCGTGAAATCTGCCCTGTTCATATAATAGTCGTATCCGAAAGAGTATTCCGAGCAGTCGACGCCCATCTTTTTAAGGGCGGCAAACACCTCCGGCGAGATCTCCCTCATGAACGAGAGGGAACAGCCGGTCTTCATCTCACTGAGCTTCTGCATAGTTCCTCCTGACCGTGCCTGTACGGCACTGTGTTTCGTCCGCTCAATTATAACGGGTTTTCGGGGCCGTGTCAAGCCCGGGACCCGGCTCCGGTCAAAGAGGCCGCCAAAACATGAAAACGATACTGACTGTCTTCGGGACGCGTCCCGACGCAATAAAGATGTGCCCCCTTGTGAGCGAACTCCGCTCCAGGGGGAGATTTGACGTGAAAGTCTGCGTCACAGGCCAGCACCGGGGGATGCTCGACGGTGTGCTGGGGACTTTCGGCGTCGCCCCGGACACCGACCTGTCGGTCATGAGGGACGGGCAGACTCTGCAGCAGCTCACGAGCCGCATCCTCGATCGCCTCGACCCGGTCCTCGGGCAGACCGGGCCGGCGGCCGTCCTCGTCCACGGCGATACGACCACCGCCTTCTGCGCGGCCCTTGCCTCCTATTACAGGGGCATCCCCGTCGGGCACGTCGAGGCCGGACTCAGGACATATGTGAGATCGAGCCCCTTCCCGGAGGAGTTCAACCGCCAGGCGGTGTCGATGATAGCCGACTTCAGCTTTGCCCCGACCGAAGAGGCCCGCATGAATCTTCTGAGGGAGGGCCGGCGGCCGGAGTCCGTGTTCGTGACCGGCAACACCGTGGCCGACGCGCTGCGGATGACGCTGCGCGCGGACTATTCCCATCCGGCGCTCGAGTGGGCCGCGGGCAGCCGCCTCGTGCTGGTGACCGCCCACAGGAGGGAGAACCTGGGCGGGCCCATGCGCGGCATGTTCCGGGCCATCCGGCGAGCAGTCTGGGAGCACGGGGACGTGAAGGTGCTGTTCCCGGTACATCCGAATCCCCTTGTCCGCGAGGCCGCACGGGAGATCTTCGGCGGCTGCGACCGCGTCCGCCTTGCCGGGCCTATGGACGTTGTCGATTTCCACAACATCCTCAGCCGCTGCCACATGGTGCTGACCGACTCCGGAGGGATACAGGAAGAGGCCTGCTGCCTTGGCAGGCCCACACTCGTCATGAGGGACGGTACGGAGCGCCCCGAAGGGATAGCCGCCGGCACGCTGAGGCTTACGGGGACCGGCGAGGATGAGATCTGCGCCGAGTTCTCGCGGCTGCTGGACGATCCCGCCGCCTACTCGGCCATGTGCCGTCCGTCCGCCCTTTACGGCGACGGCCGCGCCTCGGCCAGGATCGCCGACGCACTGGAGGGCCTGCTTCTCTGACGCGGGCCCGCGTTTTTCACGTTTTTGACGGAAATCATTGACCTGCCGCGCCTTCGATGCTATAATGATGTCAAACTTAATATGAGCGGTCCGGTTCCGCAAAAGGATCAGGGGGAAGTTCGGTGAGAATCCGTCGCAACCGTCATTACCGTATCTGAGCCTAAGGCTCTCAAGTCGGAAAACCTGCCGGACAGCTGCCGGCAGTTCCCGGACATGGGGAGCGGAAACCGGACACGCGCCGTGCGCCCAGGCGTAAGACTTCGGTTTCTGCCGGAGTCCTTTTGGCCGTGCCCAGTCTATTCGCGATCCCGTGCCGTATACCGGCACGGGAGCTTTTTTGTCCGGGCGCGCTTCCGCCCGGTGAGGGGCCGAGGCGGCCGCACCGGACCGGGACAGCTGCGGCGGCCGGTGCGGAACGTAAAAGCGGAGGAGAATAATGAAAAAAGACAGTCGGGCCGAGCCGGCTTTCTCGGCGGACAGGTGCATCGCCATGCTGAGGGAAAAGCAGGAAGAGATACTGGCCGGCGGAGGGGACAGATATCCTCGCAGGTCGGACTTCTCTGACGAACAGACCGCCGCGATAAAGGCCTTTCTTGGCCCGTGGCCGAGGGCGCTGGAGGCGGCCGGGCTCAAGCCCCCTCCCGCGAAGACCTCGGCCGAGCGGAACCGCGAGAGGCGCATAAGGGCAAAGCGCCGGCGCCGCGCCGAAGAGAAGGCCGGAAAGGCGGCTCCGGACGGAGACAGCACGAACAATAAAAACAAATAAACAGCAGTTTAAGGAGGCAAAAATGAAACGCACACTTTCAAGGATCGTCGTATCGCTCGCGCTCGCGCTGCTTGCGGCGGTATCGCTCGCGGCCGTCGGAGGCTGCTCGGACAACTCGCCCAAGGCTTATGTGAACATCGCCGACGGAGAAGGCAAGCTCGTCATGGCCATGGTGCCGGTAAAACTCGCCGACGCCGACAGCGATGAAAAGCTGACCGTCAACGACGTGCTCGTCGCCGCCCACGACGCCGG
>JAEEJM010000081.1 GCA_016281895.1 Clostridiales bacterium | reverse complement strand
GTGGGCGTCGCCCTGGACATCTTCATCAAGACGATGTCGACCGTGGCCAACACCCTGGCCGGCGTCATGATGAGGTTCTCGCTGTTCAAATGACGCAGGGGCCGGGACCGGCCCGGCGCGCGCATACACATAAGGAATGGTGCCGGGCGCGCGTGCACACACATATAATAAGGGCGCACGGCGCGCCCCCGGCAGAGTTTCGCTTTTTTCGGAAACGGCATGGTCTTCGGGCCATGCCGTTTCGATTCGCGGACGCCGGCGCGGAAATTTTTCCGCAAAGGTCTTGACAGCCGGGAAAAGACGTGGTATAATTTCGACAGTAACGGGAACATATGTTCCGGAAAGTGAAACGAGGCCGCCGCATGAGGACCAAGGACGAAAACAGGTGCAGGGAGATCGCCGACTTCATAGAGGGGTACAGGCAGTCGCACGGCACGTCCCCGACGCTGCAGGAGATAGCGGACGGGGTCGGCATCGCCAAGAGCTCGGCGTCGCGGTACGCGGCGTACATGCGCGGCCGCGGGGAGCTCAGCGTGAGCGGGCGCAGGTCGGTCATGACGCAGACCGAAAAGAGGGCCCTGTCGGAGAGCGTTCGCGTGCCGGTGCTCGGACGCGTGGCCTGCGGCGTGCCCAACATCGCCGACGGGAACATAGACGGTTACGTCCGGCTTCCGGCCTCTCTGTTCGGGCGCGGCGCCTTTTACATCCTGACCGCCGGAGGAGACTCCATGGTGGACGCCGGGATCTGCGACGGGGACCTGGTGGTCGTCAGAATGCAGGACACCGCCGAGCCGGGCCAGATCGTGGTCGCCCTGACAGAGGAGGGAGCCACGCTCAAGCGCTATTATCCGGAGCCCTCCGCCAAAAGAATAAGGCTCCAGCCGGAGAACCGGTCCATGGAGCCCATATACGTGGACGGCTGTACCGTCCAGGGAGTGGCGGTGAACGTCATAAAGAAGCTTTGATCCCGGGGCGCCCGGCGCCCGCACCGTGAAAAAATGAACGGCGAAATGAACGGCAGAACTTATTTTTGCATAGATATGAAGAGCTTTTACGCCTCCGTGGAGTGCGCCGAGCGGGGACTCAATCCCTTCGAGACCAATCTGGTCGTCGCCGACGCCTCCAGGGGGCGCAACGCGCTGTGCCTTGCCGTGACACCGCGCATGAAGGCGCTGGGCGTCGGAAACCGCTGCCGGATGTCTGACATCCCGCGCGACATACGCTTCATAACCGCTCCGCCGCGCATGCAGCTGTACATAAACTACGCGGCGGACATATACTCCCTGTATCTGGATTATTTCTCGCCGCAGGACATACACGTTTATTCCATCGACGAGTCCTTCATAGACGCGACCGACTACCTGTCCATGTACGGCACCGGCGCGCGGGAACTTGCAGGGCGCCTTATGAACGGCATCGCCTCCGCCACCGGCGTGCCTTCCAGCGCCGGCATAGGCACCAACCTTTACCTTGCCAAGATCGCGCTGGACATGACCGCGAAGCACTCGCGCGACCATATCGGCTTCCTCGACGAGCCGACCTACAGGGAAACGCTCTGGGATCACAGGCCCATAACGGATTTCTGGCAGGTCGCCGCCGGGACCGCCGAGAGGCTCGGACGCTACGGTATCGCGACCATGAGGGATGTCGCCGGCGCGCCGCCCGAACTGCTTTACCGCCTGTTCGGCGTCGGAGCGGAGCTCCTCATCGACCACGCCTGGGGGCGCGAGACCTGCCTTATTTCGGATATAAAGGCATATAAGACCAAAAGCAGGTCGGTATCCTTTTCACAGATACTGCCCCGCGACTATACGCGGGACGAGGCGCGCACGGTCATGCGCGAGATGCTCGTGAACGGCGCCGCTGAGCTCCGACGCAGGCACGTAATATGCTCCCGGATCGACATAATGATAGGCTATTCCGGGGACCGGCTGCCGCCGTCGCACGGCGGTGTCCGCATGAGCACGGCCACGGCGCTCGAGTCCGTCATGCGCCCGTACGTCTCGGCCGTTTACGACCGGCTGGCGGGGTCATCGTGCCCGGTCCGGCGCCTGGGGATCTGTTTTAGCGGCGTCTGCGACGAGGGGTGCGAAGGCTACGACATATTCACGGACGTGGACGCCGCCGAGCGGGAGCGGGCGCGCGACCTGGCGATCGGCAGACTCACCGACCGCTTCGGGCGCAACGCCGTGCTGCGCGGGACCAGCCTGCTTCCGGAGGGGACCCAGCGCGAGCGCAACGGCTTCATAGGCGGGCACCGCGCCGGTTACGACGACCTCGGCTGAGCCGCGGCCGCGGCATCCGGTCAGAAACGCGGGGAGCGTCCGCGGCGGTCAGTGCCCGGCCTCGGCCGCCGCGGACGCGGCGGCGTCGACCTCGGCCTGCATGCGGGCTATCTCGCTGTCGGACAGAGGGGTGTTTATATAGCCGACCCGTCTGAAATCGGCCATGTTGTGCCTTATGATCCAGTCTATGTAGGAGGCTACGATCCTGGCGCTGAACATGTATCCCATGGGATTGCGGTGGCCGAGCAGGTTGAAGTCCCTGCGAAACTCCTCGTCCTGGACCGGCCCGTAGGTAAACAGATCTATCACGTATGAATTGCTGAAATGGCCGGCCAGGCTTCTGAGAAGCGCCGCCTGCCCCCGCGCCGTCTCAAGGCGCACGGGATTCTGGACCCTCGGGCAGGTCACGAAGAAGAACTTGGCGTCGGGGGAGATCGCCTTGTATGCGGCCACGAGCCTGCCGTACCAGCCGGCAAAGGTGTCGGCGTTGAGGGACGGGTCGGCGTCGTTAATGTCGCAGACGTCGCCCTCGGGCTGACGCCCGTTGAACAGATCGTTCCAGCCGAGCGCAATGACGTAGGCCTGGGCTGCCAGGTCCGCCGAAAGGAAGCCCTTGCTTTCGGCCCAGCCGCTCATATACTCCTTCGCCGTCATGCCTCCGCGCGAAAAATTGTACACTTTTGAGCCGCACATGCGAGCAACGAACTGGCCGACCGAATACTCGAAGCAGTCGTCCCAGTGCATTTTCCCGTACGGGTCGCGGCATTCGAACTCGCCTGACGACAGGCTGTCGCCGATCCAGCCTATGGTCCTGAATATAGCGGTGAAGCCGCCGGTCTCGGTGAGCCGGTCCAGCGGCTTTTCATTCTCGTCGAAATAATAACTCCTGTAATCGAACATCGTTTTCCTCTTCCTTTCAGGTCGAATATTCGGATCCGGCAGCTGTCCGGATCCGCCGGGGCCCGCGCGGGCCGGGCGGATCCGGACGCTTTTTCGTACGGGTCCGGCGCGGGCTGCTGCCATTCGCACGCATTCTATGTTATCATATTTCTCACGGCAAATCAACTCTTTTCGGCGCGAAAAAAAACGAGCACCGCCCCGACCGTGCCGGAGGCCGGGATCGACGCGCCTTACGGACCGGCCGGAGATGCGGAAAGCTTTATCCATATTGGAAAATCTTGATAAAAAACAGTTGACTAATATTATAAAATGATATACAATAAATGATTGGACATCTGTCCAAAATAACTGAAAGTGAGTAATAAGACCGCATGAAAGGGTTCAGCCTCGACGAGTATCTCAAGGATCTGGCATATGTTATGAGCATCGACACCGGCAATTTCAACGGGGAGGGGACCAACGCGGTCGCGGACTTCTTCATCGAACGTTACCGCGCCCTCGGCCTTGTCGCCGAGAAGAAATACAGAAACGGTTTCACGGCCGCTCCGTTCGTCACCGTGCGCAACAGCGACAGCGAGCGGATCGACGTCATGATGATCGCCCACATGGACACCGTCTTTCCCGTCGGAGAGGCGGCGGCCCGCCCCATGTCCATTGACGGGCAGGGCCGCGTAAGAGGCCCGGGATGCGCCGACTGCAAGGGCGGCTGCGTCTCCATGTACTATCTCATCAAATCCATGCTCGGGAACGGCGAGGTCAACTTCAACTTCTGCGTCTGCATGAATTCGGACGAGGAGAAGGGAAGCGTCCACTCGCGCGAGTTCATCGAGGAGCTGGCCGAAAAGGCCGACCGCTGCCTCATCTTCGAGCCCGGGCGCCCCGCCGAGGAGTACGTCGACACCCGCAAGAGCGGCGCGAACTACCACATCACGGTGCACGGCATAGCCGCCCACTCGGGCACAGAGCCCGAGAAGGGTGCCAGCGCCATCGTCGAGCTGGCCAGATGGGTCGTCAGGCTCCAGGAGTTCTTTGATCTCGAAGAGGGCACGACCGTCAACTTCGGCCGTTTCGACGGCGGAAAAAACAACGGCCAGGTCCCCGATTTCGCCGACATGACGGTGTCGCTGCGCTGCCTGCTTCCCGAGAGGGCCGATATGATCGACCGGACCATACACGAGATGGCGGCAGCGCCGTTCAACCCGCGCTGCACCGTGGAGGTCGAGACGGTCTCCCGCCGTCCGGCAATGTTCCCGCACGAGAAGACCAAAGCGTTCGTGGAGGAGCTGAGGGCGGTCGGCCGCGAGCTCGACTTCCCGATAGTGACCATAGTGACCGGCGGGGGTTCCGACGGCAACTTCATAGCCCACCACGGAGTCGCCACCATAGACGGCTGCGGCCCGTCCGGCGGAAGCCTGCACACCGTCGACGAGTACATGATCAAAGACACCGTGGAGAAGCGGCTCGACGTAATGCGCGCCCTGCTTATGCGCGTCTTCGCCGTAAAAGACTGAAAAGGAGAAACAGCTATGTATTCCGAAGGAAAGATCTGGATGGCCTCGTCCGACAAGCGCATCTATTTGCTTCCCGGGATGGCAAACCGCCACGGCCTCATAGCCGGAGCGACGGGCACCGGAAAGACCGTCACCATGAAGGTCATGGCCGAATCGTTCTCCGACATGGGGGTCCCCGTGTTCTTCAGCGACGTAAAGGGCGATCTCTCCGGCATGATCCGGCCCGGAAGGGACAGCGACGACATGCGCGAGCGCATAGCCCGGTTCGGCATAGAAAACCATACTTACAAGGCTTACCCGACCCGCTTCTGGGATATATTCGGCGAATCGGGCCATCCCGTCCGCGTCACCGTCTCAGACATGGGGCCTCTGCTGCTCTCGAGGCTGCTCAACCTCTCCGAGGCGCAGGACGGCGTCCTCAACGTGGTCTTCAAGGCCGCGGACGAGGCCGGCCTCCAGCTGCTCGACTTCAAGGACCTGCGCGCCATGCTCCGGTACGTCGGCGAAAACCGGACCGAATACACGAACAAATACGGCAACGTTACGTCCGCCAGCATCGGCGGCATACAGAGGGCCCTGCTGGCCCTTGAGAACGAGGGCGGCGAGGTCATGTTCGGCGAGCCCATGCTCGACATCCGCGACTGGATGCGGACGGACTTCGACGGGCGAGGCTTCATAAACATCCTGTCCTCGGTCAGGCTGGCCCGCAGCCCCAAGGTCTACGGCACCTTCCTGCTCTGGATGCTGACCGAGCTCTACGAGAGGCTGCCCGAGGTCGGCGACCTGCCCAAGCCCCGCATCATATTCTTCTTCGACGAGGCCCACATGCTCTTCTCCGACGCGCCCAAGGCCCTCGTGGAGAAGATCGTCCAGGTGGTCAAGCTCGTAAGGTCCAAGGGAGTCGGCGTCTATTTCGTGACCCAGTCGCCGTCCGACATACCCGACGAGGTCCTGTCGCAGCTGTCCAACCGCATCCAGCACGGCCTGCGCGCATACACGCCCGGCGAGATGAAGGCCGTAAAGGCCGCCGCGGATTCCTTCAGAAAGAATCCCGCCTTCGACACCGAGACCGCTCTCACCGAGCTCGGGACCGGCGAGGCTCTCGTGAGCTTCCTTGACGAGAAGGGCGTGCCATCCGTCGTCGAGAAGGCAAAGATCCTGCCGCCCTGCAGCTACATGGGCGCCGCCGATTTCAAGGAGATCCAGCAGAACATCGTCGCCGACGAGTTCGACCTCAAGTACCGCGAGACCGTGGACCGCGAATCGGCATACGAGCAGATCGAGGCTGCCCGCAAAAAGCTCGGGGAGGAGCAGGACGGGGACGAAGAGGAAGAGACGGAAGAGGAAGAGACGGAGGACGAGGAGGACGAGGAGGAAGAGGAGGAAGAGGAGAAGAAGAGCTCCGGGAAAAAGACCTCGACCAAGTCCAAATCCGGCAAGAAGAAAAAGAAGACCGAGACCGCCGCCTCCAAAGCCGTGAAACAGGCCGCCAACGAAGTCGCCAAGAGCGTCGGCGAGAACCTGCTGAAGTCCGCGAAGGACGCAACGAACAAGACCACCAGCGCCGCTTCGCAGGTCGCCAGCACGGCACTCCAGTCCGTGCTCAAATCCGGCGCCAACGCGATCTTAAGGGGCCTGTTCGGCAATAAAAAATAAAGCCGGGCGCGGAACTTTCCCGCCGCTCCGGCAACAGACGGATCCGTGAGCAGACGCCGCGCCGGGAACTCCGATCCGGGAGAATTGAACATGCGAAAGAAAAGAACGCTGAGAAAACCGCTGAGGATCGATCCGAACAGCAAATTCATTACGTCCGTCAGCAGACTTGAGAACATGACCGTCGTGCGCTCGATACGCAACGGTCTGGTCAATATGATCCCGGTACTGACCATAGGAGCCTTCGCGCTCATTCTGAACACTCTGCCGATAAAGGCGTATCAGGCCTTCATAACCACATTTGCCGGCGGCTTCCTTGCCGATATTTTCCACTTTGTGTATTCGGCGACATTCGGGACGCTCTCTCTGTACATGACGTACTTCATAAGCAGGTCGTTCATGAAGATCAAGGCCGTCTCCAGAGACGTCTACTCCGGCGCCGCGGTGGCATCGCTCATCTCGTTCTTCATCCTGGCCGGCGGGCATCTGGAGTCGTTCGGGATGAACAACATGGGGCCGAAATCCATGTTCCTGGCCATCATCACCGGCCTCGGCTCGTCGTCGCTGTACCTGTTCCTGCACCGCAGGCTGCGCACAAAGTCCCTGCTGTCGCACGGGGTCGACCGCGAGTTCAACCGCATGCTCTCCACGATCTTCCCCGTGACCATCGTCGTGGCGACGTTTGCGGTGCTCAACGTCCTGATCATCCGCATCTTTGATACCGAGTCGTTCCTGGCGCTCATACACCTGGCGTTCAACAGGCTGTTCGCGAGAGGCAGCGCTGACTTCTTCAAGGGCTTCTTCTTCGTGCTTCTGGCGTCGGTCCTCTGGTTCTTCGGCATACACGGCAGCGACACCCTCGAGGGGGTCATGGAGAACTTCTTCACTCCGGGTCTGGCCGTCAACCAGGCCGCGGTGGCCGCGGGAGCTTCTCCTCAGGTCATTCTTACGAAGGAGTTCTTCGACTGCTTCGTGCTGATGGGCGGCTGCGGAGCCACCATCTGCCTGCTCATATCCATTCTTATCTTCTCTCGCAACCAGGCGAGGAGGGGTCTGGGGATCACGGCTGCCTTCCCGATGCTGTTCAACATAAACGAGATGATGGTATTCGGACTGCCCGTAATCATCAACCCCATTATGCTGGTGCCGTTCCTCACGGTCCCCATCGTGTGCTATTCCGTATCGTACTTCGCGATCTACACCGGCATAGTGCCGATGATAACCTCGGAGGTGACCTGGACCACGCCCATACTGCTCGGCGGCTACATAGCGACGGGCTCCTTTGCCGGCAGCCTGCTGCAGCTGTTCAACGTCGCCCTGGGCGTCCTCATATACTTCCCGTTCGTCCGTCTGCTTGACGCGAAGACCGCTGAGGACGGCAGGCAGCAGTACGCCGCGTTCATCGACTTCTTCCGCAAGAACGAGCAGGAACTCACGGGCTCGATGCTCATCGAGCGCGACGACGTGTACGGCGACTTTGCCAAGGGTCTGTGCGCGGATCTGCGAGCGGATCTGCGCCACGGACAGGACCGGGTCGTGCTGTATTATCAGCCGCAGTATCACTACGACGGCCACTGCATAGGCGTCGAGGCGCTGCTGCGCTGGGAGCATCCCGAGTACGGGATGATCTATCCGCCGCTCATCATCAAATTCGCGGAGGAGGGAGGCTTCCTGCCCGACCTCGAGGAGAACATCCTTCTTCGGGCTCTCGGCGACAGGCCGGCCGTCCTTGAGCGCTTCGGCCCGGACATCAAACTCTCGGTCAACGTGACCGGCACGACGGTCGCCACGCCGCGCTACCTGCAGTTCTGCAGACAGCTGAATGAGAAGGAGCCGTTCGCCGGGCGCAACATATGCATCGAGGTGACCGAGCAGGCCGCGCTGTCCTTCAACGACGAGACCATCGCCGCCCTGCGCGAGCTGCGCAAGATGGGCCTCGGCCTGGCCATCGACGACTTCTCCATGGGACAGACCTCCATCAACTACCTCAAGGAAAATCTCTTCACCATGATAAAGCTCGACGGCTCGCTGGTCAAGGGGCTGTTCACCCACCAGAACTGCCGCGAGATCATATCGTCCATATCGCATCTGGCCGGGTCGCTCAGCCTGACCGTGCTGGCCGAGTTCGTCGAGACCGAGGACCAGCGCTGGATGCTGCACAACATCGGTTGCGACTGCTACCAGGGCTATCTGTACTCGCCCGCGGTCGACCTCTCGGCCGGCGGAGAAGCCCGGTGATATTCGGCCCCATGATCTTAGTTTCCCAGGCGCAGCAGCAGGAATGCGGCGGCTCCCAGCACGGCCAGGAAGATCAGATTGATCAGCGCAAAGAGGCCTAGATACTGCTTGCCCCTGCCCGGATAGAGCAGGCGGTACTCGCTGAGGGTGATCAGGCTGGCCAGCGAGGCCACCGGAGTGCCCGTTCCGCCTATGTTCACCCCGTAGAGCAGCTCGCGGTAGTTGTCCGTGAACCTGGACAGAAGTATCGCCGTCGGGACGTTGCTTATGATCTGGCACGATCCGAGCGCGGGGAGCAGGACGCCGCCCGAGAGCAGCTTTTCCATGAGCCTCCGTACGGTGTCGAGCCTGGACAGGTTGCCCGAGAATACGAAGAAGAACGCAAAGGTGAGCAGCAGCGGATAGTCGACGCTCTTGAGCGCCTCGCGGTCGAAGACAAGAAGCGTCACCGTGACGGCGCAGAGGCAGACTCTCCAGTCCAGCACCCTGAACACGCACAGGACGGACAGGGCAAAGAGGGCAAGGTAGAGCGCGGCCCTGGGCCGGTTGATCCGCTCCGGGAAATCGTCGTCGAGCCCGATCTTCTCGGGCTTGAGGAACAGACAGCAGGCCGCCAGCATGGATATCGCCAGCAGGAAGAGCGGGAGCATTATAAGAGTGAACTCGCCGGCGGGTATGCCGTAAAACGAATAGATATAAAGGTTCTGCGGATTTCCGAACGGCGTGAGCATGCCGCCCAGGTTGGCCGAGATGTTCTGCAGAATGAAGACGAAGGCGCTGTATTTTTCCTTTTTTGCGACGGACAGGGCGTAATAGCCGACCGGCAGGAAGGTGATCAGCGCCATATCGTTGGCTATGATCATTGACCCCGTGAAGGTCATGACTATCAGGATCAGCGCAAGTGAGCGCAGATTTCCGGCCAGCTTCACCGTCTTTCTCGCGATGATGGTGAAGAATTTGATGTTGCGCAGCGCGCAGACGACGGCCAGAGTTATGAAGAGGCAGGCCAGCGTCCGGAAGTCGAAATAGCCGAGATAGAGGGCGTCCGGGGGCACAAGGAAGCAGGTGACCGTCATCGCGGCGGCGGCGATGCACACCACCGCGTTGGTCTTCAGAAAGTAAAGGACTTTTCTCATTGAGCGGAATCACCCCCGCGGGAGGAAGGATCGCCGGCGGACCGACGGGCGGAGAGTGAGAAGTCCCCGCCGGGGCCTGGTATGGACAGCCTTCCGCCGGCGTCGAACAGCACGGGGGCGAAGCAGGCTCTGCGGTCGCCGCCCGGACGATCGGGGCGGGCGTGTATGTGGAAGGCCGTCATGAGGCGTCCGTCGCCGTCCTCGAAGAAGCTGTTGTGGCCGGGGCCGGAGAACTCCCTCCCCGAGGCCTGCAGCACCGGGCCGTCCGCGTATTTCACGAACGGACCGAGAGGGGAGAGGGACTCGGCGCAGCCTATGCAGTATCGCCTGTCCGCGTAGCAGTTGGCGGAGTAGGTCATGTAGTATCTTCCGTTGCGCCTTATGACTGCGGGGCCCTCGTTCCAGCGGCGGAAGTCGCCCGGCCGGAACTCCCACGGGAGAGTCGGGCGGCAGAGCTCGACCGGATCGCCGTAAAGGCTGGTGAGTCCGGAGTCGAGGCCGACGCCGCATATGACGCTCGTGAAGACGCCGTCGACGCGGTTCTCGCTGCAGTCCCTTACGAAGTACAGGAAGGCGCGGTCTCCGTCGAACAGCACGGTGGCATCTATAGCCGCGCAGCCGCAGTCGAAGAGAGGCCCGCCGGTCACGTCGAGGAACGGCCCGGCCGGCGACTCGGAAACGGCAAGTCCGATCCGGAGGCTGTGATTCTTCTTCCATCCGGCCGTGTAAAACATGTAACAGACTCCGCCGCGGAGGTAGACCTCGGGGGCCCAGAAGCGGTCCTCGCCCCAGGGAGAGCCGCTGTAGCAGCGGCCGAGGTCCGTCCAGTTCTCAAGGTCGTAAGACGAGAAGCACCGGAATCCGTCGGGAGCGGACGTCGCGTACATGTAATAGACTCCGCCGGATCTGAGCACGAAGGGATCGCCGATCCCGGTCACGTTGGATAATATCATTCTGACCTCCGGGTGCGCCTCCCGCCGGGCGGGATGGCGCGGAGATATTGTATTATTGCCGGCCGCGGTCCGCGGTCCGGCCGGAAGGAGACTTGCATGGATGCCGCACTGAGAGCCGACGCTGACCGGATAATTGAGCGCAGCATAATGGCGGTACTGCCGGACGAGGCGGTCCGCAGGGCGCTCGCGGACTTTCGCGCGGGTCCGGGCAGGACGGTGCTGATCGCCGCGGGAAAGGCGGCCTGGCGCATGGCGTCGGCGGCGGCAGAGGAGCTCGGCGATATCGACGGCGGCATCCTCATCACCAAATACGGCCATGTCGGGGGCAGGATCCCCGGGGTGCGCTGCTTCGAGGCCGGGCATCCCGTGCCCGACGAAAACGGCTTTGCCGCCACGCGCGAGGCGCTGGACGCGGTCCGCGGGCTGGGGGCGGACGATACGGTCGTCTTTCTGCTCTCGGGCGGAGGCAGCGCGCTGTTCGAGCTGCCGCTCGTTCCGGCGGAGGAGCTCCGTTCGGTCACTGAGAGGCTGCTGGCGAGCGGGGCAGACATCACCGAGATCAACACGGTACGCAAAAGGCTCAGCGCCGTCAAAGGCGGCCGTTTTGCCCTTGCCTGCGCGCCCGCCCGGGTCTACTGCGTCATACTCAGCGACGTGATCGGCGACGCGCCGGACGTCATTGCCAGCGGGCCGGCCTGCCCGGATACGAGCACCTGCGCTCAGGCCGCGGCCGTCGCGGAAAAGTACGGGCTGGAGTTGTCGCCGGCCGCCCGGGAGCTTTTGAACACCGAGACGCCGAAGGCGCTTCAAAACGTCGAGATAAGGATAGGCGGCTCCGTGCGCGAACTGTGCTCGGCGGCCGCCGCGGCCGCGGAGGAGCTGGGGTACGAGCCGGTCCTGCTTACGGACAGGCTCTGCTGCGAGGCCGCGGAGGCCGGAAGGCGGCTGGCAGAACTCATCGCAGAGCGGGCCGCGGCGGACCGGTGCGGCGGGGAGTCGCGTCCGGCAGCCCTTATAGCAGGCGGCGAAACGGTCGTCCGCGTGAGGGGCCGCGGGAAGGGCGGACGGAACCAGGAGCTTGCCCTGGCCGCGGCTCCGGGCCTAGCGGGCATAGGAGGCGCCGCCGTGTTTTCCGTCGGCAGCGACGGCACGGACGGCCCGACCGACGCGGCCGGCGGCTATGTCGACCACACCACCCTTGCCGACCTTGAGAGAGCGGGCGTCAGCGTAGGCGATGCGCTTCGCGACAACGACTCGTACCGCGCGCTGGCGGCTGCGGGAGGGCTCATTGTGACCGGCCCGACCGGGACCAACGTGAACGACGTCGCGGTGGCGCTGCTGCGGCGGTGAGCCGCAAAAATCATCGGCTGCCACAGCCGTAGGGCTGCGGCAGCCATTTTTTTTGAGATGGCGGTTATGCTCGCGGAGTCCCGGCGGCCGCCGGCCACGGGGCGCCTTATTTGCCGACGCAGAACCGGGAGAAGATCTCCTCTATCACGTCTGCCGACACGGCGCCGGCGCCGCGGCCGTCCAGTTCGGTCAGCGCGGACGCGGCCCTCTCTAGGCAGACGGAGACTACGTCGGCAGTAAAGCCGGCGCAAATGGCATCGCCGGCCTCGCGCAGCGCTTCGGAGGCTGTCTCGAGCGCGCGGAACTGCCTGGCCGTCGTGACAACGGAATCGCGGCCCAGATCCAGCTCCCCGTCAATAAACAGTGCGCGGACGCGGCTCTCAAGGCGGTCGATGCCCTCGCCGGTCACGGCCGATACGGCCTCGCCCGCGGGAAAGCCGCGGAAGAGCTCGAGCGCCCCCGGACGCGCGGGGCCGAGGTCGCACTTTGTGAGCAGGGCAATGACCTGTCCCCGCGCGCCACGCAGCCGCTCCGCGAGAGAGATGTCGTCGGCGTCCGGCTCGCGCGAGCCGTCTATGAGGAACAGCACCAGCTCGGCGCCGTCGATCCTCTCGACGGTCCGCCCGATGCCTATCACCTCGGCCTCGTCCCTCGCGGCGCCGCGTATGCCGGCGGTGTCGCAGAGCCTCAGCGTGGCCCCGCCGAAGGATACCGTCGAACAGAGCACGTCGCGGGTGGTGCCCTCGGAGCCCGTGACTATGGCGTTCTCGGCGCCGGTCAGACGGTTGTAGAGCGTGCTCTTTCCGGTGTTCGTCCGGCCGCAGATGACGGTCTCTATGCCCTCGGCTACGGCCCGCCCGGTCCTGTATGTTCCCAGAAGGCGCTCGGTCTCGGCGGCCAGCGCGTCCGTCCTGGCTCGCACTTCGTCGTCCGGGAGGCTGCCCAGATCCTCCTCGGGGAAGTCTATCCTCGCGTAAACGTCCGCAAGCAGGGCGGTGATCCCGGCCCGCAGACTCTCGCATGCCGCCGTCAGAGCCCCTCCGACGCCCGCGCGAGACAGCTTCAGCTGGTCTTCGCTCTCGGCGTCGATGAGCAGCCCCAGGGCCTCGGCCTCCGGGAGACTGAGCTTTCCCGACGCGAAGGCGCGCCTGGAGAACTCGCCCTTCTCGGCCTGCCTGGCCCCCGCGCAGAGCACCGCCTCGAGGACGGTCGCCGTGACGAGGGCGCCGCCGTGGCAGCAGATCTCGACCGTGTCCTCGCCGGTGAACGATGCCGGGGCGCGGAAGTAGGTCGCAAGGCCGGTGTCGACGGTCTCGCCGGCGCGCCGGCAGCCGTCCGGGAAGCGGATCTCGCCGAAAAAGGCGTGCCTGGGCTCGTCGCCCGGAGATCTGCCTGACCTGGCGAAAAAGACGCGGCCGCAGATCGCAAGGGCGTCGGGGCCGCTCACTCTTATGAGAGCGACGCCGCCCTTTCCCCTGGGGGTGGAGACCGCGGCCACGGTATCGAGCAGATTGGAAAAGCCGGCCATGTCAGCGAAGCAGATGGACGGCGCGCGGGAGGTTGACGATGTCGACCTGATCGCCGCCGGCGGCCTTTTCGCCGTCAAGACTCCACTGTGTCTCGGGCGGCACCTCGAAATAGACCTCCGAGGCCCGCACGAAGTCGATCATTTCGGACTTGAGATCGGATCTCATAAGGGCGTTGACGACCTGGTTGAACTCGCCGGGGCTGCGGGGGTTCCTGACCAGGACGACCTCGAACAGTCCGTCGGACAGGTCGACGATCTTTTCGTCGAGCTTTACGATGCCTCCGACGGAGAAGGAGTTGCAGGCGCCGCAGAAGACGTAGTCGTCGTCGAAGCGGACCCCGTCGGCCACGCATATGACGTGCGACGGCTTGATTGAGAAGAAGTCGATGGCGCCCTGCAGAACGTAGGCAAGGTGCCCCAGCGTGTTCTTGACCGTCTGCGGGGTCGAGTAGGAGGAGTTCGTGAACGCGCCGGTGGAGGCGATGTAGGCAAAATACCTGCTCTTTCCGAACCGCCCGATGTCGAGGTCGATCCCTTTGGCGCTCAGCAGCGCGTCCGCGCAGATCGTCGCGGCCTCGGAGGGCACCGAGGGGAGGCCCAGACCGGCCGCGAAGTCGTTGGTGCTTCCGGCGGGGATGTAGCCCACGGGGATGGACGAGCCTTTTCCTATGATGCCGGACACTACCTCGTTCAGCGTGCCGTCGCCGCCGCAGCATACCACGGCGTCGTAGCCGCCGGACGCGGCCGCCTCGGCGGCGATGGCCGAAGCGTGTCCGCGGTATCTGGTGAGGGCCACGGACGGGCGGATGTCCTTTTTCGAGAAGGCCTCGACGATGTCGAAGAGGCCGTCGCGACCCCGGAGGGTTCCGGATACCGGATTGACGATAAGAAGAACGTTTTTCATGGTCACCCGATCACAGATGTGTCCCGGCCGGGTTCGGCCGGCCTGTCGAACGGATCCGCTTTCGCCGCGGATCCGCGTATTGTTTCAAGGTATTCCTCGTAAGTGCATATGAATCGAAGCGCGGCAAGGAAAGCGCGCGCGTTCATCCCGGGGGGCAGGCCGAACCGTCTGCCGAAGGCGTCCCTGCGGGCGCTGCTGTCTGGCCGGCCGGTCAGGCCGTCGCGGAACAGGTCGGCGGCGCTCAGGGGATTGTCGGAGAGTCGCGTCGGAGCGCCGCCGGAATACGGCAGGAAGAGCCTGTACAGGACCTCGGTGTCCGTTCCCTCGACGCCCAGCACGCCCTCCGCCGACGGGGCGGATTTGCGCTTCTCCTTTCCCTCGACGCGCGGAACATACAGGCGCACGGTCCGGTCGGGGGGCAGCATGCCGCAGATCTTTGAGCGGATGACCCCTCCGGCCCCGTCGGGGTCGGTCAGAACGATGACGGGCGTCCTGGCGGCCAGGGCGCGCAGCAGGGCCTGCTTTTCCGCGTTTCGGAAGATGCCGAAGCCGTCGGTCGTTATGATCTCGGCGTTGATGACGGAGACGAGCTTCTGGCGGTCGTATCTGCCCTCGACTATGACGGGATAAGGGATGTCGAGGCGCGGTCTCTTTGCTGAAGCGTCCATTGGCCTTGCGCGGCTGACGCGCTCCTTTCCGGTTTTTGCCGTCGGTCCCGGCGTCGTCGGGCTTGCCGGGGCTCGGGTTTGCGGCGGCTTCCCGGCGTCAGACGCCGGTATCGGCGAATCTCACCCGCACAGTCTGCGCCGTCTGCAGCGCCTCGTCCTCGAGCGGCCCGAGGGCCGCCTTCAGCTCTTCTGCCTTGACGCCTTCGGCCTTGGGACGTGTGCGGGGATGCCTGGGGGTGAAGACCGTGCAGCAGTCCTCGTAGGGGAGGATGGAGGTCTCGAAGGTGCCTATCCTGCGTGCGTAGGCGATGATCTCCTCCTTGTCGAGGCCGATGCAGGGCCTGAATACCGGCCTCTGCGGGACCGCGCCGGTCACGGCGAGCGCCTCCATGGTCTGCGACGCGACCTGGCCGAGGCTCTCCCCGGTTATCAGGGCTCCGCAGCCCTCGGCGCCGGCCAGGCGGTCGGCGATGCGCATCATGCTCCTGCGCAGCAGAAGGGTGAAATATGCCTCGTCGCAGGCGCGGGAGATGGCCTCCTCGATCCCGGTGAGCGACACGATGTGCAGATCGATGCTCCCTGTCCAGAGGCTGAGCTCGCGGGCCAGCGATATGACCTTCTCCCTGGCCTGAAGGCTCGTGTAAGGGAAGGCCTCAAAGTAGACGGCGGACAGGCGAAGGCCGCGCTTGGCCATGAGCCAGCCCGCGACCGGCGAGTCGATGCCGCCGGAAAGGAGCAGAAGTCCGCGCCCGTTGGAGCCGACCGGCATTCCGCCGGCCGTGCGCTCCTGTCCCGCGCTGATGTACGCTCCGCCCTCGCGGATCTCGCACTTGACGACGACGTCGGGGTCGTGCACGTCGACGCGCAGGTTGGGGAAGGCCCCGAGCAGGGCCGCTCCGAGCTCCGCGCTGACATCCGAAGAGTGGACGGGGAAGCGTTTGTCGGCCCGTTTGGTCTCGACCTTGAAGGTGCGGACGCGTGAGAGCCTGTCGGCCAGATAGGACACCCCCGCCGAGCATATGGCCGGCAGGGACTTTTCCGTCTCGACGCAGCGGCTGGCCGCCACTATCCCGAAGGTCCGCCCGATGATCTCCCAGGCCGCCCTGCGCGCGTCATCGTCCGGCTCGCAGCCGTCCTCGGGGACGACGTAGATGATGCTCTGGTTGCGGTAGACCCTGTAGCAGCCGGTCCGGAACAGTCTGTATCGCAGATCCTTTACCAGGATCGACTCGAACGAGGATCTGTTGGCCCCCTTCAGGATGAGCTCGCCGTATTTGCAGAGAAAGATCTCACGCATGATTCAGTTGACGTAATAGTTCGGGAAGAGCTTGTCCCACACCTTGAGACAGCCGATGGTGTCGGCTATGGACGTGTGCGCGACGCCGTCCCATTCGATCCCGAAGCAGGCCATGGCGTCGGCGAGGCTGGCGTGGACCACGTCCGGGCGGTGCTCCTGTATGTAGCGGACGAACTCCTGGGCGCAGTCGCGGACCTTGGCCTTAAGCGCCTGGCGCTCCTCCTCGGTGGCGTAGATATATCTTATGTGGCTGTAGTCGGTGGATACGCCGTAGGCGATGATGTTGTCGGCCCCGGCAAAGATGCGTTTGATCTCGGGCGCAAGCTGCTCGAGCGTGGGCGAGTCCGCCACCATGTCGGGCGTGATCCCGTGGATCTTTTCCGTGCGCTTCCACTTTCTCGTGTGGACGGGCTTGACGAGGGTGTCCATGAGCTTCTGACCGAAGGCGTTGTAGATGCTGACGGAGATGATCTCGTCGTGGTCGTAGAAGCCGGTGAGCTCGAGGTCGAAGAACAGGACCCTGGCCCTGTCCATGCCGTATTCGCGGTTGCGATAGGCGTCGCCCTCGGCCCGCCTGGCCGCAAGGTCCTTCTCGTAGCAGGCTTTGCAGAGCTTGCGGCGGAAGCGGACGTCCTTTCCGCACTGGACGCACATGAGCGGCATGCGGACGGTGGTCTGTCTGTCGTAGAAATAGAGCAGGCTCTTGTCGGAGGACCTGCGAGTGAACGCCACGGGCTCTTCGAACAGCTGCAGGTGCATGCTCTTAAGCCTCTCCTCGGTGTAGTAGCCGAGGGCGGCAGCCTTGCGGATGGTCGTCTTTTCTATCACGCTGCCGGAGGGAAGCCTGACGGTCTCCGTGCGCGAGTCGGGCTGGTACCAGGTATCGGGTTCCGCTCCGGTCACCTGTTCGGGGGCGAACCAGAGCTTTATGCTTCCGTCGTTGAGCTGGGAATAGGCGATGGGTCCGCCTGTCGCGTCAAGGTGGAGCGTTTTCAGCATGCTGCGGTCAAGCAGCCCTTTTGTTTGCGCCTCGCGGGAGTTTATCTGGGTCACCAGGGCTCCCGAGCGCAGTCTGACCGTGTCTTTCAAGTTAGGTTGAACCGCCGTTTCTTATGATTTCCGTCCCGGCCGGGCGCGCGGCCCGCCGGACGGAGTGCTTCAGAAGTAATAGTTTTCCTGAGCCGTGCTGATCTTGAGCCCGGCCAGGGCATCCTCGTCGACCTTGATGTCGGCCGAGAAGTCGGTCAGCCGCTTTTGTATGTAGTTGAGGAAGAGCGGCGTCTTGATGTATTCGGCGAACGATACGTACGACTGGGAATCCGAGTCGTAGTAGCTGAAGAAGTCGCTGTTCGCGGTCTCCTTCCAGGCTCCGGCGTCGAGCTCGAGCTTCTTCACGATGTGCAGCGTGTTCTCGAGTTCGATGAGTTTGACGTCGCCGACGTTCATCTCGGCAAGCGTCTCGTATATCGTCGTGAGGTCGGTCCCGGACGTGTAGACCGAGTCTGCACTCATGTAGATGCCGTTGACGTAAGAGGAGCTCTCGCGGTTCTCGTTGTACTGATCCGAGACCGCCGCGAAGTCGGTCCCGTTGTTGATGGCGTTGAGGGCGGCCTGCGCGCGGTCCCTGGCGGCCTGGTTCTCGACCGTGTTCATGTCGCGGTACCTGATATTGCCGTCGTCGCCGGTGACGTACTGGCCGTCGTCGGTGAGCTCGGGGCACTGGTTGATGAAGATGCAGATCTGGGTCATCCGGAAGTAGGTGGAGCGGTAGTAGGCCTCGATCTTGTCGTCGGTGACGGCCTCGGGCCCGCCGGAGGAGAACAGATAGTCCTGGAGCGCCGATACCTTCTTGTCGACGAGGTAGCACTCGCGCAGCGTCTTGTAGTTGAAGCCGTAGGCAGCAAGAACGGTGTTGAACTCGGACCGGTTGCCGTCCGCGTAGTTGTCCGTCAGGTCGCGCAGGGCGGAGTCGACCTCCTCGACGTCGGCGTCGCTGAGCTTCAGGCCGAACTGGTCGAACAGGTACAGGGCGCAGAGATAGGTCCGGGCGTTGTCGAGAATGTAGCCGGTGAACAGGTCGTCATATGTTTGCCCGGCGTCGGACTGGTATTTCATGGCCCAGAAATCGTCAAGATCCGATACCCCGTACGTCGATTTCACGGCGCTGCCGTAGGCGTAGACGAACTGAGCCTTGTAGCGGGACAGCCAGAAAGTGATCATGTTCTCCGTGATCCTGGCGCTTCCGAGGCTCATGACGGTCTTTCCCATCGATCCCGCACAGCCGCAGAAGACAGGCGCAAGCAGGCAGAGCGCAAGGACCAGAGGCAGTATTCTCCGTATCGGTCTTTTTTTCATCGGCTTACCTTTCCGGGCGCCGAGCGGCCTTCCTCTGCCGCGTCCGCCCAAATAATAATTATACTATATCTTAACTTTTTTGTAAATATGCCGCCCGTGAATATTGGCTGAATTTCGGCCCGATGCTCATCCGGTCCGGCCCGATGCTCGTCCGGTCCGGCCCGATGTTCGTACGATCGGACCCGGCCCTCATCCTTTCCGGCCCGACGCGCCGGCGTAGGCCGCGAACAGCTCCGTTAGAGTCCCGGCCGGGTCGTCCTTCCTGCGAAGCGACAGGATCAGATACGGTTCGCCGGCCGGCACGGCGCGCAGCCGTCCGCCGGTGAGGTCGGACGCCTTCTGCCAGGCCGGTATGTCGAAGTCCGACGGCACTATGCGGACCTCGTTCCCGTTCTGCGTGACCGAGGTGATGCCGCAGTCGGCGGCGCAGGCGCGGACGAGGGCGACGTCCAGCAGTCGCCTCGTCTCGGCCGGGGGCTCGCCGTAGCGGTCGCAGAGCTCGTCGACGAGGTCGTCGCGGTCCGCCCGGCCCTCTATATGGGCTATGCGCTTGTACAGGGCCATCCGCTGGACCGGAGACTGGACGTATGTGTCCGGGATGAAGGCGTCGCCGTCGAGGCTGACCGTGCAGTCGGCGCGCTTCGGGACGGGCTCGCCCTTCTCCTCCAGCACCGCCTCCTCGAGAAGCTTGACGTACAGGTCGTAGCCGACGGAGTCCATATGGCCGTGCTGTTCGGCCCCGAGCACGGTTCCCGCGCCCCGTATCTCTAGGTCCCTTATGGCGATCTGAAAACCCGCCCCGAATTCCGCGTAATCGCGGATGGCCTCGAGCCGCTTCTGGGCTATCTCGGTGAGCGCCCTCCCGCGCGGGAAGGTGAAGTAGGCGTATGCCCTCCTCGGAGAGCGTCCCACCCGTCCGCGGATCTGATGCAGCTGCGAGAGCCCCATCCGGTGAGCGTTCTCCACGATGAGCGTGTTGGCGTTGGGGACGTCGACGCCCGTCTCGATTATGGTGGTCGAGACCAGCACGTCGATCTCCCCCGCCGTCATGCTGCGCCACACGTCCTCAAGGCGTTCCTTGTCCATCTTTCCGTGGGCCACGGTTATGCGGGCCTCCGGGAAGGCGGCCCTGAGCTTTGCCGCCGGCACGTCGATGGTCTCGATCGCGTTGTAAAGATAGAACACCTGGCCGCCGCGCCGCAGCTCGCGCCGCACCGCCTCGGTGATGATGAGATCGTCGTGCTCCAGCACGTAGGTCTGGACGGGGAAGCGGTCGCCGGGGGCCTCGTCGAGCAGGCTTATGTCGCGGATGCCGGTCATTGCCATGTTCAGCGTCCGGGGTATGGGAGTCGCCGACAGAGACAGCACGTCGATGTTGCCCGCGCGCTGTTTGATCTTTTCCTTCTGGGCCACGCCGAAACGCTGCTCCTCGTCGACGACGAGCAGCCCGAGATCCTTGAATCTCACATCGGACGAAAGCAGTCTGTGAGTGCCTATGACCAGGTCTACGTCACCTCTCTGCAGGCCGTCCAGTATCTGTTTCCGCCTCTTGGGCGTTACAAAGCGGGAGACGGTCTCGATGTTGACGGGGAAGCCGCGCATGCGGCTGAGCGCCGTCTGGTAGTGCTGCATGGCCAGGATCGTCGTGGGAACGAGCATGGCAACCTGCTTCCCGCCGAGGATGGCCTTGTAGATGGCGCGGAACGATACCTCTGTCTTACCGTAGCCCACGTCGCCGCACAGCAGGCGGTCCATGGGAACGGGCCTCGTCATGTCGCGCTTTATCTCCTCGGCGGCCTGGAGCTGGGCGTCGGTCTCCTCGAACTCGAAAGCGGCCTCGAAATCCCGCTGAAACTCGTCGTCGGGAGGGAAGGCGAAGCCCGGTCTGCGGCTGCGTTCCGCGTACAGGGCAATGAGCTCCTTTGCTATCTCGCGCAGCGAGGCCTTTGTTCTGGCCTTGGTGCGCCCCCATTCGGCGCCGCCGAACTTGGAGAGGCGCAGGGTCCCGTCGTCCGAGCGCGCGCCGATGTATTTGGATACGCGGTCGAGCTTGTCTACCGGCATGAAGAGCCGGTCCGCCCCCTGATACTGGATCGTGATATAGTCGGAGGTGGAGCCGCCCACATTCATGGTGGTTATTCCCATAAAAATACCAATGCCGTGGGTCTCGTGGACTACATAATCGCCGACGCGCAGATCCGCGTACGAGAGGATCCGTCCGGCCGACGATGCCTTCGCGGACGGCTTCTGCTGCCTGCGGCGGGATCCGGTATCGCCGTCGGTGCCGGCGCGGATCACGGCGATCTTGGGAGTCTGGAGCTCGAAAGGCGGCAGAGGCGCCGAGGGGAGCACGGCAGCGCTGCCGGGCGAAAGCAGGGACAGCGGAAGATCGCGCCCGTCAGCTTCGCGTACGGCCCTGGCCGGAATGCCCCATTCCCCGAGAAGCCCCTCGCAGTTCGCGGCCCGGGAGGCCCCCTGGGTCATGAGAATGATCCTGTAGCCTCCGGAGACGAGCGAAGCCAGCTCCTCCTTCAGCAGGGCGGGGTTGTCCGCGTAGGCCGCGGTCTGCCTTGTGCGGAATGTGAAGAGCCCGCCCAGGCTGAGCCCGGGCAGTCCCTGCATTATGGAATCCAGAAGAACGGCGCCCCTGGCGGCCAGGAAGCCCTCGATCTGCGCGGCTGTCGCGGAGAATTCTGCGTATTTTCCGGGGAGGAGTCCGCGCAGGACAAGGTCCTTCGCCTCCTCGGCGTCGTGCCATTCGGCGGCCCTGAGCCTGTCCTTTACCGCGGCGTATCCTGTGACTATGCAGAGCGAGCCGTCCGGGAAGTAGTCCGCAAGGCATTTCTTCTGAGGATAGCAAAGGGACACGTACTTGTCGGCGAAGAGCAGCTCGGATCCGCTGTCTATGGCGGCGGCGACGGAGGACAGCTCGGAATCCAGTTCTTCGGCGACGTGCGGATCGGTTGCCCTGCGCCGCAGCGAGGCGACAGCTTTTTTGATCTCGGCAAGCGCCTCCGCGGACGGGACCGTCTCGCGCGCCGGCGGGACGGACACTCTGACGGCATTCTCGGTCACCCGCTGAGTGGCGGGATCGTATATGCAAAGTCGGTCCGGCTCGTCGCCGAAGTATTCCACCCTGACTCCGCGCCGGCCGTCGGCGGCTACCGGATCGGGCAGGCAGAAGTCGACGATACCTCCTCGCCTTGCGAACTGCCCCGCTCCCTCGGCCATGTCAGAGCGCACGTAACCGGCCGCGGCCAGCTGTCCGCAGAGCCGCTCCGGCCCCCCGGAGGTGTCCGGTCCCAGTTCGAAGACGGACTCGCGGAGCACCTCCGGCGGCACCGTAAATGCCGCGGCGGCCTCGGGTGTGGCGACGACGGCGGCGACCTCACCCCTGACAAGGGCGGTGAGAGCCCCCAGCCGGGCCTGCTCGAACTCGCGCGACGACACAATGTTATGAACGTTTCTGTCTCTGGGCGGATAGTATGCGGCCGCGGTCCCCGAAGCGGACAGAGCGTCCCTCACTCTCAGGCAGTCCTTCTCGTCGGGGCAGAGCACGAGCACGGGGCCGCCGCCCGGACGGTCTTCGGCCAGCGCGGCGCACATCGCCGCCGCGGCGCCTTCGCAGAGGCCTGTGACGGCAAGCGGGAGCTTTCTGCGGGAGGGCTGAGATATCGCCGAGAGCAGCTGGGCGTATTCCGCGTCCTCTCTTACGGCGTCGGTCAGCAGCCCGCTCCGCGTCAGTCTGTCGGTCTTTTTTTTCATGTTTCCGGTCGGAAGCCGTTACAGGTCTGCATCACGCTGTCGTACTTCCCGTCGAGTATGTCCCCGACGCTGTCGACCGCCGTGACCACTGCCTGTTTCAGCGGATCAAGGTCGCCTTCGGGCAGTCTTGAGAGCACCCAGTCGATCATCTCGAACTCGGGCGGCTTCTTTCCGGCTCCTATGCGGATCCGCGGGAAGCTGTCGGAACTGAGCTGGTAGATGATGCTCTTCAGGCCGTTGTGGCCTCCGTCCGATCCCCCGGCGCGAAAGCGCAGCCGGCCGATGTCCAGGTTGATGTCGTCCACGAAGACGAGTATCTTCTCGGGAGGGACCTTGTAGAACTCGGCGGCGTCGCGGATGGCCTCGCCGGAGCTGTTCATATACGTCCTCGGGCACATAAGAAGCACGCCGTGTCCGTTGACGGCGGCGCGGCCGGTAGTCGCGCGGAAGCGCAGGCGGTCGACCCTGACTCCCAGGGAACCGGCCAGGACGTCCATGCACATGAAGCCTATGTTGTGTCTTGTCATCTCGTATTCACGGCCTATGTTGCCGAGCCCGGCAATTATCCACTCCACCCCGGCGGGCTCGGGAACGACTGCGCCGCGGCCGCCCGAGATCCTGTCGAACAGTTCGAATATGTTTCCCACTTGAGACCTCTTTTTTCACATCAAACGCCTCGCCGGGACTGCCCCGCCGAGGTCTCATCAATTAATTATATACCGTTTTTGCCCCGTTGTCAATGAGCTCCGGATCGTCCGCCCCGGAGAAGGGCGGAGAAGAGCGTCGGCGGACGGACAGGCAAAAAACAGTTGATTTGACGACCAAAATATGATACCATAGAAAGCGCGGAACCTCAGGTCTCGCCGCGCGGCACGCGGGGCGCCGCACAGAGTTTTTTGCAGCGGATCCGGACGGATCCGGGAACGGGGGATGAACTATGATCTACAGAGATTTTATGGGCCTGAAACTGTCGGCCCTGGGCCTTGGCACCATGAGGCTGCCGGTCGTCGGAGGAAAGGGCTCCGACATCGACGAGGGTCTGACGGCCGAGATGATAGCCTTTGCAATGGAGAACGGCATAAACTACTACGACACCGCCTACATGTATCACGCCGGAAACTCCGAAAAGGTCGTCGGGAAGATCCTCTCCGGGTACCCGCGCGACAGTTTTTTCCTTGCCGACAAGTTCCCGGGCTTCTCCGAGGAGGCGTTCTCGTCCCCGGCCCGCATCTTCGAAGAGCAGCTTGCCAAATGCTGCACGGACCGTTTCGACTTCTATCTCTTTCACAGCGTCACGGAAAAGAATATCGGCGGCTACCTCGACCCGAAGTACGGTATAATGGATTATCTTCGCGAGCAGAAGAAGAGCGGCCGGATCGGTCACATAGGTTTTTCGTGTCACGGAGATATCGACTGCCTCAGGCGCTTCCTCGACGCGTACCGCGGCGAGCTCGATTTCTGTCAGCTCGAGGTCAACTGGTTCGACTGGACTTACGAGAAGGCCGCCGGCAGCGTCGCCCTCCTCCGCGAATACGGAGTGCCTCTGTGGGTAATGGAGCCGCTTCGCGGCGGCAAGCTTGCCCGGATCGGCGAAAAATACGTATCCGAACTCAATAAGCTGCGGCCGGACGAGACGGTCCCCGCGTGGAGTTTCCGTTTCCAGCAGACCGTAGGGGCCACCGTGGTCCTCTCCGGAATGTCGGACATGGAGCAGCTGAGACAAAACGTAATGACCTTCTCCTCCGACCGTCCTCTGAACAATGCCGAGTTCAAGGCGCTCGTCGACATGGGTGAGGATATGCAGAAGTCCAACATGGTGCCCTGCACGGGCTGCCGCTACTGCACGACCGTGTGCCCGATGGAACTGGACATACCGAAGATCATAGACATATACAACGACAACTGCTTCAGCGGAGTGGTCTCCGTCCCGCAGAGGGCCTGGAGGCGGTTCGATCCCGAAAAGACGCCTTCGGCGTGCATTGGATGCCGGGCCTGCGAGGGAATATGCCCGCAGGGGATCGAAGTGGCGGGGATAATGGAGATGCTGAAGGAATGAAGTTGCCCGCTGCGCGGGCAAATGAAGTGCCGGCCTGCGGGCCGGCAATGAAGAAGCGGGCGGAGCCCGCTGATGAAGTTGCGCTGCGCGGGCAAATGAAGTGCCGGCCTGCGGGCCGGCAATGAGGGAATGAAGTTGCCCGCTGCGCGGGCAAATGAAGTGCCGGCCTGCGGGCCGGCAATGAAGAAGCGGGCGGAGCCCGCTGATGAAGTTGCGCTTCGCGCAAATGAAGTGCCGGCTGCGCCGGCAATGAGGGAATGAAGTTGCCCGCTGCGCGGGCAAATGAAGACGCCGCCCCGAAGGGCGGTTCTCATAAGGATGTTTTAGTTTAACAGTGCCCGCGGAGAGGACGGACAGTCGGGTGCCCGTCCTTTCCGTTTTTTTAATCCTTCTCAGCCTATACGCTCTATACATGCAGTTTAACTGGGCTGATCTGCTGAGGTCCGGATTTAAAGGGATTCAGAGCTTTTGCCAGCTTTTTCTGCAAGTATGTGTACGACCAAAACGGTGACTTTCTTTTCCTTTCGTACCCATACGGCTATTTTACACCCAGTGTCAATTTTTCAGCGCAATCCAGTTTCCGATGAACCGGAAACAGATGTCGATCTGCTGAGGAGAAGTTTTGCTGTGCGTTTTTCCCGCTCATGAATCACTTTCTTCGAGATGAACATGCGGAGAATCTCCGGCGTCAGTTCACGAACTACAGAGTACCGCTGTGCGGCGTCAATGAATCTTTTCCAGCTTCCTGTTCTGCCATTCTATGACCATCGGCGTTACCCTGTCTACTATGTTGGATATCGTTTCATGGCTTAACCTGAATCCGTAGATATCGTTGATCACATCGGATATATCACGGTCGGACGTCCCTTTTGCGTATATTATATTATGGCTTCATTTTTCATTGGTTTTCTTTCGTCAATTGGCAGGGGGGTCCACTTCAAT
Organism: Clostridiales bacterium; assembly: GCA_016281895.1. GTDB lineage: Bacteria > Bacillota > Clostridia > Oscillospirales > CAG-272 > CAG-390. Next base: position 1,919 of record JAEEJM010000081.1, on the reverse strand, counting down.
CGGACTTGGCTGAATCAATTTTAACAATATATAAAGACTTTTTTATATAATTGAATGAGATCTTGGCTTCATTGAGTTTTTTCAGCTCTTCAATTTCTTCATTTGTAAAAAGATTAGCTGCTGCAAACTTGCGTCCTTCACATATAAAAGTGACGCTATAGCCCAAAAAATCATCTCGATGGTACTCTTCTTCGACACTAATAATTGAGAAATCACCGGACACAACTTCACACTGGTCTTTTTTTGCATTAATTATGAAACAAACGGTGCTTATCGAATCTGTTGAAAATAATATTAACCCAAAAGCAATTGTTAGGAGCACAATAACAAAGATAACTACTACTATTAAACGATAATCATGTCCCTTAATAAACCAAACTATAACCCTAATGAGCAACACGAGCATAACAATTGATGCCGCTAACGCAATCAAAGAGAATAAAAACAATTCCCTTAAGTCAATATAATATATAGTTTCCATTGACTCTGTTCAGGCAAACAAGAAAGCAAAAAACTTCAGCCATGCTAAATGAGAATTAATGGTTGCCCTTAATGATGTTAATCGTTCTTCAACAGAGGAAAAACCATTAACTTGAATATAGAATGTTTGAGACACATCGATTGACGTAAATGAAGAAGTGACTCCAATCCCTAAAGATCCAATGATTTTTCTTCCCGTATGTCCAATCGCTCCTGAGACTTGAACATGGTAATATGAGAGAGAAATCCCTGTGAACCAACCTCGGTAATCTTCAGGAAAGACAGAATATCTGTTTCCAAGAACAGCAATAAATGAAACTGATATAGAGAGTTTCTTAAATAATTGAATATTTGAAATTGAAAATTTCGGGACTTTTCTAATGATATACATCATATCTTCCATAAGAGCTCTTTCAGATTGTACCATTGAATTGGGACAAAATGATGCTGCACTTCCTGCAAAAAAGAAAGCATAAAACCGACCAGAGTCTAGTGACCACAAAAGCTCAAATCCAATGACAATAGACCCGATTGATAATGAGAACTGTATACCAATTGCTTTGAAGGGCCCGGTTCCAGTTGGGTCTTTTCCATTAATACTTCCGTTCTCACAATAAGCAAACAAATTGAACGACAGAACCGACCCCGAAGCCCCAAGATAATCCGTACTGTCTGCCGAAATGAATCTGCAGACCGATGGATCATAATACCTGCTCTGCAGATAGTAGAATCCGGACTCCGTATCGTAATAGTAGTCCTTGTACCGGATGCTGTTGAGGGCGCCGATACACGAGCTGTATTCCTCATCGATACCGGTAATCCTGCCCCAGGCGTCGTAGCTGTATCTGGCGGCGACGAAACCGTCCTCGTCGTATATGATCCGTATCTCCCCGTTGGCGGTTCGGGCGTAGAAGTAATCGTCGTAGCTGGTGTAGTCCACGGTATTGCCGCTGCTGCCGTACAGCCTGAACCCGATGAGCTCCCCGCCGAGCCGCAAGTAGTCGATTGCCTTTTGGCTTGTTACGATCTCCCCGACTTTGACAGTTCTCGTCTCCCGTATCAGCTCTCCGCTGTCGTATACATACTCATATTCGGTGGTCGTTCCCGACGAGGTCACGGCCTTTTTTGTTCTCAGACCATCGGAGTTGTAATTATATGAGATAAGTGTGGATCCGTCGGGAGTATAGTTATCGAGCCGTCTGCCGGTCCATGTGAGAACGGAGTTCGCTCCCGTCCAGTTTTCCGGGTTGAGAGAGGGGTCATATGATATAGTCCTGCGTCCTATCGCGGTCAGAAGATCCTTCCAGTTTCCGGTCGTCTCATAGGTATAGGAAACGGACCCCGCGATGTCTTTGTGCGCGGCGTCGGTATATCCGTAGGCGTATTTGTTCTTCTCGAGTATGTTCCCGTTCCCGTCATAGACGTAAACGTACGTCGCG
>JAEEJM010000080.1 GCA_016281895.1 Clostridiales bacterium | reverse complement strand
GTTCTTCGGCGACACGGTGGACCGCATATCCGAGATCAACGTCGTTACCGGCGAGCTGCTCCGCAGGATAACCTACGCGGCGATCTATCCCGCGAGCCATTACGCGGTCTCGGACGACCGCCGCGAGGCCGCGCTCTCGGAGATCGAGCGCGAGATGAACGAGCGCGTGGCCTTCTTCAAGGGGCAGGACAGGCTGCTCGAGGCCCAGCGCATAGCCGAGCGGACCAAATACGATCTCGAGATGCTGCGCGAGGTCGGCTTCTGCTCCGGGGTGGAGAACTACTCGAGGGTCCTGTCCGGCCGTGAGCCGGGCTCCACGCCGTTCACCCTGCTCGACTATTTCCCTAAAGACTACATAATGTTCGTCGACGAGAGCCACGTCACCCTGCCGCAGGTCAGGGGAATGAGCGGCGGCGACACGGCAAGAAAGAAGAACCTCATAGACTACGGCTTCCGCCTGCCGTCCGCCTACGACAACCGCCCCCTCTATTTCGAGGAGTTCGAGGAGAAGATAAACCAGGCGGTTTTCGTATCGGCAACGCCCGGCGATTACGAGCGCGAGCACAGCGAGACCGTCGCCGAGCAGCTGATCCGCCCGACGGGCCTTGTCGACCCGGAGATCGAGGTGAGACCGGTCGAGGGGCAGATCGATGACCTGCTCGGCGAGATCAGGGCCAGGGCTGCGCGCAACGAGAGGGTGCTCGTCACCACCCTTACGCGCCGGATGGCCGAGGACATAACGGACTTTCTCACCGAACACGGAGTAAAGGTCAGATATATCCATTTCAGCGTCGAGACCATAGAGCGCACGGCCCTCATCCGCGACCTGCGGCTGGGCGTGTTCGACGTGCTGGTCGGCATCAACCTGCTGAGGGAGGGTCTGGACATCCCGGAGGTCTCCCTCGTCGCGGTTTTGGACGCCGACAAAGAGGGCTTCCTGCGGTCGGACACCTCGCTCATACAGACCGTGGGCCGCGCAGCCAGGAACGTCAACGGCCGCGTCATAATGTACGCCGACTCCGTGACCGGATCCATGCGCCGCGCCATCGACGAGACCAACCGGCGCAGAAAGGCCCAGACCGAATACAACGAAAAGAACGGCATAACCCCGCGCTCCGTGGCAAAGGCCGTAAGGGACGTCATCGCCGTAGGCGGCGAGGAGACCGACCCGGTCTCGCGCCTCGGCCGCGGCGCGGCGGAAGGCGATCGCAGGGGCGCCGCCGGGCGGAAGGAAAAGCTCGGCAGGGCGGAGAGGGAGGAGCTCGTCGCGAAGCTCACCGCGGAGATGAAGGCCGCGGCAAAGCGGCTGGATTTCGAGCTCGCCGCCTACATACGCGACCGCATAGCGGAGATCGGCAAAGGATGAGATAATGTCAGCTTATATAAAGATCAGGGGCGCCAGGGTCCACAACCTGAAAAACATTGACCTGGACATACCGAGGGACAAGCTCGTCGTCTTCACGGGCCTGTCGGGCTCGGGGAAGTCCTCGCTGGCCTTCGACACGCTTTACGCGGAAGGGCACAGGAGGTTCGTCGAATCGCTCTCGTCGTACGCCAGGCAGTTCCTCGGGCAGCTGGACAAGCCTGACGTGGACCTCATAGAGGGACTCTCTCCGGCAATATCCATAGACCAGAAGACCACTTCCAGGAACCCGAGGTCGACGGTCGGCACCGTGACGGAGATATACGACTATCTGAGGCTGCTTTACGCCCGCATAGGCGTGCCGCACTGTCCGGTCTGCGGACGGGAGATAAGGCGTCAGAGCGTCGACCAGATCATCGACAGGATATGCACCCTTCCCGAGGGCGAGCGCTTTCTGGTGCTGTCGCCCGTCGTGAGGGCCCAGAAGGGCATGCATGAGAAGGTCCTTGCCGACGCAAGGAGGTCCGGCTTTGCCAGGGTGCGCGTCGACGGCAGCATGTACGACCTCTCGGAGAACATATCGCTCGATAAGAACCTCCGCCACAGCATAGAGATCGTCGTCGACAGGCTGGTCATGAAGGAGGGGATCAGGTCCCGCCTTTCCGACTCGGTCGAGACGGCTCTGGCTCAGTCCGGCGGCAGGCTGCTCGTGGTGACGGCTCCGCGCGAGGGCGAGGGCGAACCGTGCGAGATGGAGTTCTCCCAGGCCTACGCCTGCGAGGAGCACGGCATTTCTTTCGGCGAGCTCGAGCCGCGCATGTTCTCGTTCAACAACCCGGCCGGGGCCTGCCCCGAGTGCTCAGGCCTCGGCGTGTTCAGGCAGATATCGGTCGACAAGATAATCCCGGACCGCAGCCTTTCGCTGCGGGGAGGGGCGGTGGCCGTGAACGGCTTCAAGTCCATGGACGAGGACAGCTGGAAGGGGCCGCTCTACGCCGCCGTCGGGGAGCGTTACGGCTTCACCGTCGATACGCCTATCCGGGACCTTACGAAGGAGCAGCTGGACGTGTTGCTCTACGGGTCGGGCGACGTCAAATACGACGTGACGAGGTACTTTGCCCACGCCGAGAAGCGCCAGCTCGTCAAGTTCGAGGGCATCGTCAAGAACATCGAGATGTGGATGCGCTACTCCGGGAACAGCGAGTACTACGACGATTTCATAGAGGAGATCCCCTGCGCCAGATGCCGCGGCCGGAGGCTGAACGACATGGCCCTGGCGGTCACGGTAGGGGGGCTGTCCATCGACCGCTTCTGCGACATGTCCGTCAGGCGCGCCCTTGACAGCGTCGGCGAAACGGACGCGGGGCTCACCCCGACCGAGCGCATGATAGTGAAAGAGGTCATCAAGGAGATCCGGTCGAGGCTGATGTTCCTTGACCGGGTCGGTCTCGGCTACCTCACTCTCTCCCGCAGGGCGGGCACGCTGTCGGGCGGCGAGGCCCAGCGCATAAGGCTGGCCACGCAGATAGGCTCGGCCCTCGTCGGCGTCATGTACGTGCTCGACGAGCCAAGCATCGGCCTGCATCAGCGCGACAACGACCGGCTCATATCCACGCTCTGCGATCTGCGCGACCTCGGCAACACCGTCATAGTCGTCGAGCACGACGAGGACATGATGCGCAGGTCAGATCACATAGTCGACATCGGTCCCGGCGCCGGGGTGAACGGCGGCCGCGTCGTGGCAAGCGGAACGCCGGACGAGGTCGCCGCGTCCGAAGAGAGCATAACGGGACAGTATCTGTCCGGGCGCAGGACCATACCGGTGCCGTCCTCCAGGCGACCCGGGAACGGCCTCTTCCTCGAGGTGTTCGGCGCCGCCGTCAACAACCTGAAGAACATAGACGTCAGGATCCCTCTGGGGTGTTTCGTCTGCGTCACGGGGGTGTCGGGCTCGGGGAAGTCATCGCTCGTCGACGGGATCATATATCCCGAGCTTGCCGGGCGGCTCAACGGCGCCAGGACCAGGGGCGGCCGACACGACAGGATCGAAGGCGCGGAAAACCTCGACAAGGTCATATGCATCGACCAGAGCCCCATAGGCCGCACTCCGCGCTCCAACCCGGCCACTTATACAGGCCTGTTCAACGAGATACGCTCGCTGTTTGCCCGCACGCAGGACGCCGTGGCCCGCGGCTACGGCCCCGGCAGGTTCTCTTTCAACGTCAAGGGGGGAAGGTGCGAGGCCTGCGGCGGAGACGGGGTGCGCCGCATAGAGATGCATTTCCTGCCAGACGTCTACGTCACCTGCGACGTGTGCCACGGCAAGCGCTACAACCGCGACACGCTCGAGGTCAGATACAAGGGCAAGAACATAAGCGAGGTCCTTGAGATGACCGCGGAGGAAGGGCTCTCCTTCTTCGACAGCATACCCAAGATCAGGCGCTTTCTGCAGACGATGTGCGACGTCGGCCTCGGCTACATAAAGATCGGGCAGGCCTCCACCACCATATCCGGCGGCGAGGCCCAGCGCGTGAAGCTGGCCACGGAGCTCACCCGCAGGAGCACCGGCAGGACGCTGTACATCCTCGACGAGCCGACGACGGGTCTGCACACCGACGACGTCGCGCGGCTGCTGAACGTCCTCTCGAGGCTGGTCGACGCCGGCAACACCGTGCTCGTCATAGAGCACAACCTGGAGGTCGTCAAGACCGCCGACTGGATCATTGACCTCGGGCCCGAGGGAGGAGACGGAGGCGGGACGCTCGTCGCCGAGGGCACGCCCGAGACCCTCTCCGGGTGCGGAGACTCGTACACCGGCCGGTTCCTGCGCAGGACGCTCGGGCGGGATGCGCAGAGGGCGGAGAACGGTGAATAAAGCCGCAATTATTGCAAAAATATGCATTGATTGCCGAAAAAATGAAAAAATATTGAAAAAACTCTTGACAGATGCCGCTTCCGACTGTATAATTATCACGCACCGGACGACCGGGGCCGAGCTTTCCGTTCCGGAGAGGGGCCCGGCGCGTCCGTCGGCAATCCGATAATGATCAAAAGAAGGAAAACGTCATGAAGAAAACGCTCTCTTTAGTACTTGCAGTGATACTTGCCGCCTGCTCCGTGTTATGCTTCGCGGCCTGCGGCGAAAAGGACGACAAGCCGGTCCTCAACGTATACACCAACGCGGGCTTCGCCCCGTACGAGTATCTCGACTCCGAAGGTAAGGTCGTCGGCGTCGACATCGACGTCGTCAACTATATCGGCGAGAAACTGGGCTACAAGGTCGTCATCAACGACATCGAGTTCAACCAGATCCTGAACGAGGTCGCCAAGGACAAGAACGCGGTCGGAGCCGCCGGAATGTCCAAGAAGGACGAGCGCGACGCCGTCGCCCTCGCCTCCGTAGTGTACGCCACCTCCATCCAGTACGTGATCGCCCCTGTTGGGACCTTCACCGGGGACGTGGTGAAGATCGCCGACGTCGTCGCCTACGCCGAGCAGCAGTCCAACAAGGCCATCGGCTGCCAGAAGGGCACCACCGGCGCGGACATGGTCACCGGGGCCATAGAGGGCAGCGGAGCCACGGCCATCGAGTACTCCAACGCCATAGTCGCGTCCCAGGATATCGGCACGGCGGTCAGTGCGGTCGTCATCGACAAGATGCCCGCCGAGTCCATCTGCAAGGACAGCAACAAGCTCCAGTGCTGGTGCCTGGACGGCGACATGGAATCCTACGTAATGTATTTCAACAAGGAAGCCACCGAGCTCGTGGCCAAGGTCAACGAGATCCTGGACAAGATGATCAAAGACGGTCTGATCGACCAGTACACCGTAAAGCACAGCAGCTGATATGGCTTTTGCCGAAAAAATCGCAAAGCTATGGAGTCTCCGAGGCTTGTTCATGGAAAGCCTCGGATATTCCTTGTTAATCGCCCTGGGAGCCGTAGTCATCGGCTTCATCATAGGCGTGGCCATGGCCGTCATCAGGATATCGCCCAAGACGAATCCCGTGATGCGCGCCCTCGACCGCTTTGCCGTGCTCTACATAACCGTCATACGCGGGACCCCCACGCTGGTCCAGCTGCTCATCCTGTACAACTCCGTCCTCGTGTCCTTCAAGAGCATGTCGACGAACCTGCTGGTGCCGATCATAGCCTTCGGCATCAACTCGGGCGCGTACATGGCCGAGATCATCAGGTCCGGCATATGCTCTATAGACGTCGGCCAGATGGAGGCGGGGAGGAGCCTCGGACTGTCGTGGCTGACCACCATGCGCCGGGTCATCATCCCTCAGGCCATTAAGGTCGTGGTCCCGGCCATGTTCAACGAGATCATCATCCTCGTCAAGGAGACCTCCGTCGTCAGCTACATAGTGCTGAAGGTCGGCTCCAGGCAGAAGTACGATCTGCTCGGCATGGCCGAAAAGCAGGGCCTGGCCACTCCGGCCTGCTATCTCGCTTTCCTGTTCACCGCGGCCGCCCTCTACCTGGCCGTAGTCATGCTGCTCACCTTCGTTCAGCATCACATCGAAAGGAAGTTGAAGAAGAATGAGCGCTGAGAAGCTGTTGGAGATCAGGGGGCTGTACAAGAATTTCGGCTCGCTGAAGGTGCTGAAGGGCGTGTCGTGCGACATCGCCCGGGGCGAGAAGGTCGTCATCATAGGCGCCTCAGGCTCCGGCAAGTCCACCATGCTGCGATGCATGAACCTGCTTGAGAACCCGACGTTCGGGGAGATCTGGCTCGAGGGCCGTCTGCTGACGCCCGTCGATCCCTACCTTCACAACGACATCATCAGGGCCTCGCGGACCTACCGCAGACTGTCCGCCCGCGAAGGCGCGGACGATGAGGCTCTGATAAAGAAGATCAGGGCGGAGGACCTGCTCCACGAGCGCAACGAGGGCAGGGACTACGCAGCCCTTATGAGGCGGTTCTACGGCGACAACTACATGGACACCGACTCCGCGCGGGCCAGGATAGGCATGGTGTTTCAGCACTTCAACCTGTTCAACAACCTCACGGTGATGGAGAACCTCACCCTTGCCCCGGTCCGGCTCAAGCGCAAGACAAAAGAGGAGGCCGAGGAAAAGGGGCACGAGCTGCTGAAGCGCATCGGCCTCGACGACAAGGCCGACGTCTATCCGTCGACGCTCTCGGGAGGGCAGAAGCAGCGGGTGGCCATCGTGAGGTCGCTCGCCATGGATCCCCAGGTCATACTCTTCGACGAGCCCACGTCCGCCCTCGATCCCGAGATGGTCGGCGAGGTGCTGGAGCTTATGAAGGCGCTTGCCGACGCGGGAATGACCATGTGCGTCGTCACGCACGAGATGGGCTTCGCGCGCGAGGTCGCCGACAGGGTGCTGTTCATGGCGGACGGCACCATACTCGAGAGCGGCACGCCGGCCGAGGTCTTCGACAGCCCGAAGAACCCGAGGACCAGGCAGTTCCTCGAAGCGGTGCTGTGATCAATATCAGATCGGCGGGTCCGGACTCTGCTCCGGGCCCGCTTTTTTTCATCCTGCCGTTCTTTTTCCTTCATCTACAAATCATTGACAAAGGCGGCCTCAAATGATATAATTATTCTGCTAAATTATAATTAACGGCACGCATCAGCCGCGCGCTGCGAGGCGGATGCCGGGGATCGGTATATACAGTCTATGGATTACAGGGATTACAGGAAGAAATACGGAAAGACCCGCACCGAGAACGGCTCGGGAACGGCCGGAGGTACCGGAGGAGACTCCGGCGTTCAGCCGCGCGCTCAGACGACGCGGACCGGGCGGCAGACCGACACCGTGGATTTCCGCGACACGAGAGAGAAGAGGACAAGGACCCGCACCGGAATCGGCACGGCGGGCTCCGGAAAAAAGAACAGATACGGATACAGGCCCGCCTCCAGGGACGGAGGGAAGCTCATACTCGTCACCATCGTCCTGCTGACCGTGCTCCTCGTGGCCATAGTAGCCATCCTTATCATATCCAGGACCTCCTCCGGCCTGCCGGATTATGTGGCGTCGAGGCTCACCGTCGAGGCGGGGCGCACGTCCATCGAGGCCTCGGACTTCCTGGCGGACAAGGCCCATACTGCCGAGTTCGCATCGGGCTCATCTTACTCGCTCGGCCATGTGGGGACATACAAGGTCCGACTGATCGTCGACGGTAAGAAGTACACGACCTCGCTGAGGGTCGTCGACACCGTCGCCCCGACCGGCACCGTGATACCGGTGACCGTCAGAAGGCGCGGCAGCGTCAAGCCCTCCGACTGCGTCATCGAGATAAAGGACGCGACTGACGTCGAGGTGACCTTCAGAAAGACACCCGACCTGTCGTCGGTCGGTTCGGTGCCCGTGACGCTCGTGCTGCGCGACGAGGGCGGCAACGAGAGCCAGCTGGACGGAGAGATCACCGTCGTCGACAACCTTGCCGTCATCAACACCGTAAAGATCATCGAATGCGGCGCGGCCGTCCCGTCGGTCAAGGCCTTTGTCGGCAACGACGGCGAGGGCGAGTACGTCACTGACATAACCAGGATCAACACCTACGAGCCGGGCTTCCAGACGCTCGCCATAAGGGTCGGGGCCGGCGAGTACAACGTGACGCTCATCTGCAAGGACACGACGCCGCCCACGGCGACCGTGTCTCCGCAGACGATCAAGTTCGGCTCGCCCCTGCCCGAGGCAGCCGCCTTCGTCAGCAACATCGTCGACATGACGCCGGTGACGGTGTCCTACGTCACTCAGCCCGTAAACAACGGACAGAACCCGATAAGGGTCAAGATCCGGCTCACTGACTCGTCGGGCAACTCGACCCTGTACGAGTCGACCATAACCTTTGCCAACGACAACACCCCGCCCGAGATCACGGTGCTGAACGACCGCATCGACATGGACCTCGGCGACACCGCCATCATCTGGCGCTCCTGCATTACGGTCACCGACAACAGCGGCCAGGAGCCGCTGGTCATCCTTGACCTCTCCGGCGCCGACACCACGCAGCCCGGCACATACACCGTGTATTTCGTGGCCAGCGACAGTTCGGGTAACATCGCCCGCAGGCCCGCGGTCCTCACGGTCCACGACAGCACTGTGACCCAGGAGATGCTCAACGAGGCGGTCCGCAACCTCTGCCAGAAGATATTCAGGGACAACATGTCCACCCTGGACAAGCTCAACGCCCTCTACACCTATCTCAGCGCCAACACCGTCGGCCAGCTGCAGTACAACGGCTCCGTCGCCGACCACGACGACTGGAGGCGGGAGGCCTACCTGTCGCTGACCAGCCGAAAGACGGGCGACTGCTTCTCGTTCGCCTCCGTCGCCCACGCGGTGTTCAACTACCTCGGCTTCGAGTGCGTGATGGTCGAGCGCTCCAGGCCCTACCAGACGATAGGCACGCACTTCTGGAACATGATCAACCTCGGGACCTCCTCGGATCCCAAGTGGTACCACTTCGACTCGACGCCCATGCGAGGCGGATTCAGGATAAAGGCCTACGCCCTCACGGACGCCCAGCTGGACGCCTACACGAAATGGAGGGACGACCTGCTCAATCCCCAGCCCCATTACTACGTCTACGACAAGGGGCTGTATCCCGTGTCCTGCGAGACCATACTGGTCAACGCGGCCATACCGGAAAAATACTTCAACTGAGACTGCTCGGAAAGGAAGTCCCGCTTGAATAATCAGACCGACAGCAAAAATGGGACTGATATCGCAATAGAGAACGGGGTCGCCGGGACCGGAGCCAACGGTGACGGCGTCAATGAGACCGGCGAAGAGGAGTCCGGCGGCGGAGCGACCGGCGGCAGAGCCGGGAAGCGCCGCGCTCTGAGGGCGGCCGCTGCCGTCTGCGCCTTCCTCCTGCTCTCCGCGCTCCTGCTGGCCTTCGCCCAGGCCCTGGTCGTCCCGAAATACATGTCATTCCCTTATGAGGGCGGCATGGTCAGAGAATATTACGGATCCGGCTACGGCCACAGCGCGGTCTTCATCGGCGACTGCGAGTTCTACGAGTGCGTCAACCCCCTCGTGCTCTGGGAGGAGTACGGCATCAACTCCTATGTCAGGGGCTCGTCCCAGCAGCTCATCTGGCACTCCTACTACTATCTGCTCGAGACGCTCAGATACGAGACCCCCAAGGTCGTCGTCTTCAACGCGGTCGAGATGAAGATCGGCTCGGTCCAGCACGAGGAGTACACCCGCCTGACTCTCGACGGACTGAGACTCTCCCGCTACAAGCTCGAGGCCGCTAAGCTCTCGCTCACCGAGGGCGAGTCGCTGCTCAGCTACGTGTTCCCCATCCTCCGCTACCACAGCCGCTGGTCGGAGCTGAATTCCGACGACTGGAAATATCTCTTCCGCCGCGACCCCGTCACCTTCAACGGCTATCTGCTGATGACCGGAGTAAAGCCACGCACGTCGGAGATCGTCCGGCCCCTCACCGACCCGAGTTTCCCTGACGTCTGCTGGGAGTATCTGGACAAGATCCGGGAGACCTGCGCGGAAAACGGGATCGAGCTGCTCATATTCAAGGCCCCGACGAACACCTGGCACTACCCGTGGTATGACGAATGGGACGTCCAGCTGGTCGGGTACGCCGAGAGATACGAGGGCGTGCGGTACGTCAGCGCGATCACCGAAGAGGACGCCGTCGGCATCGACTGGTCGACAGACACGTACGACGCCGGCGACCATCTGAACGAACTCGGCGCCGCAAAGGTGAGCTCGTGGATCGGCCGCATACTCAGGGACGACTACGGTCTCCCCGACGAGTCCGGCGATCCCGACCTCAGCGCCTCGTGGGACCGCACCGCCGCGCGTTACGCGGAGGAGCTCGCGAAGAAGGGCGGGCCGTCGCACGCCGGCACCGATTCGTGATCAGGCCGGCGGACGGCCGCACGTAGCGATCATTATACAATGAGAATCAATTATAAAGGATACGGGATTACTATGAATAATGCGGTCAAAACCATTTCTCTGATACTCGCGGTCCTCGCCGCGCTCTGCGGCCTCGCCTCCTGCGGCGGCGGCAGCGGCGCGGGCGACCTCACCCTTCCCCCCGAAAACACCGAGGTCCGGCACCAGACCGACGCCGGCACGCAGAGGTCCGGTCTCTACTGCTTCCCGGCCGGCGGGAAATACATCGCCCCCGGCGACGAGCTCACCGACATAATCCCCGCGCTCGGCAACCCGGTCTCCTTCGAGCAGTCCGAGAGCTGCGCCTACGTCGGCATGGACAAGGTCTACGTCTACAACGGCTTCACCATCTTCACCTATCCCGACAACGGCATCGACTACGTGCTCATGATCGTCTTCACCGACGACTCCATGGCCACGGCCGAGGGCGTCCGCGTCGGCGACTCGATCTCCAAGGTCACGGCCTCATACGGCCAGGGCTTCAGCGAGGATTCCGGCATCTACACCTACAAGAGGGGCGTCAGCGCCCTCCAGTTCTCGGTGATAAACGACACGGTAAGGTCGATCCAGTACCTCTGCGTCGAGTGATCCGCGCACCGGGAATACATCCCGAGCCTCCGGAGCGGGCCTCAAGGCGCGCTCCGGAGGCCTTTTTCAGGCAATGCCGCAGGTTCATGAGGCTTATGTGCGGGCCTCAAGGCGCGCTCCGGAGGCCTTTTTGGCAATCTCCTGGCGTGAAAAACAGAAAGGGCCCCGATTTAACAAAATATTAACATCTCGTTCATAAAATAATGCAAAATACCGGCCGATTTCGTGGTATATTATATGCGATGGTTAGCAAACAACTACCAAGAGTGCTAAAAACGCTGACAGAAACCGCGGAACGGCCGGATCCTTTGTTTCGGAGCGGCCGCGCGGACGCGGATGGGCGGCGAGGAGGAAGGCAGTCGCATGGGCGGCCGGAAAGGGGAACCGTAGATCAATGCTAGGGCAGGAATTAAGCGACAGAAAAAAGCTGATACTCAAGTCCATAATCGAGTCCCACATAGAGTGCGGCGAGCCCGTCGGCTCAAAGTCCCTGATGCAGCTCCCGGGCATCAACTGCTCGTCGGCCACCATACGCAACGAGATGGCGGAGCTCGAGGAGATGGGCTATCTCGAACAGCCCCACACCTCTGCCGGCCGGGTGCCGTCGCAGCTGGGCTACCGCTTCTACGTCGACCAGCTCATAGAGCACTACCGCATGACCTCGGGCGAGATCAACCAGATCAACCGCATCCTCGCCTCCAAGTCCGCAGAGCTCGACCAGATCCTGCTGAGCGCCTCGCGCATAGCCTCGGCAATGACCAACTACACGGGCATCGCCCTGCAGCCGAAGCATTCCGAGGTGACGGTCACGAGGTTCGAGTCCGCCTTCATCGACGAGCGAAACTTCGTGCTCATAATGATCATGTCGCTCGGGCGGGTGGCGTCAAAGCATATCAGGCTCTCGGAGCCGCGCGGCCAGGAGACGATAAACAGGCTCGTCGCCGCGCTGAACGCGAACCTCACCGGCGTGACCGCCGACAGGATAAACCTTCCGGTCATGGTCGAGCTTGAGAACGCCATGGGCAGCGACTCGCAGATGATCGGTCCCATAATGAAGACCGTATACGCCACGCTCAACGAGTATGACGGCGGCCAGCTCCAGTATTCGGGAATAAACAGGCTGCTTCAGTACTCAGACTACGACGACCCCGACGAGCTCTCCGGCCTGCTCGGGACGCTCGAGCAGAAGGACGAGATCCTGAAGCTCGTATCGGACACGAAGTCCGACGAGGTGTCCGTGCTGATAGGTTCGGAATCGCCCGTCAAGGTGATGGAGAACTCCTCGCTGGTATTCAAGCCGGTCATGAAGGACGGGCGGGTGCTGGGAGTCATCGGAGTGCTGGGGCCGAGGCGGATGGATTACGCAAAGGTGCTCGAGACCATAGAACAGCTATGCGGATCGGTCTCGGAGCTCATGGACTCGATCCAGCCGCCGGGAATGGGACTGCCGGAGCCGGCCGACGCGCCGGGGCGTACGCCGGAAACGGCGGGTCCGGGGCCGGATGAGCGGCAGACCCGGGAATAACTGCAACGGAGATGACAGATCATGAATGACATAAAAGACGATGCCGCAAGGCAGGACGAGACCGGGCGCGACACCGAGGCCGGAGAGGGCTCCTGCCGCGGGGATGGCGCCGCAGAGACCGGCGCCGGAAACGGCGGCGGGCGCCGCTGCGACGGTCCCGCTGAAGGCTGTACATGCAGCGCTCAGGAGGCGGACGCCGGGTCCTCGGACGCCGGCGAGACTGCCGGGGACGCCGCCGGGGCCGCAACGGAAGAGAGATCCGGCAGGCCCGAAAAGAATGAAAAGAAGAAGGTCCGCAGGCTCGAGGCCCGCATAGCCGAGCTCGAGAAGCAGCTCGAGGCAGCGGGGGCCGCGGGAGCCGAAAAGGACAAGCAGTACATGCTGCTTTACGCCGAGTACGACAACTTCAGGCGGCGCACGCAGAAGGAGAAGGACGGCATCTACGGGGAGGCCTACTCCTCGGCGCTGAACTCCCTGCTGCCCGTCTTCGACAACCTGTACAGGGCGCTGGAGGCCGGTGATTCCGGCAACCTTGCCGAAGGTCTGCGCATGACCGTGAAGAGCTACGAGGAGACCCTCTCCAAGATGGGCGTACGGGAGATCGAGGCTCTCGGCAAGACTTTCAACCCCGAACTTCACTCGGCCGTGCTCCACGTCGAGGACGAGAGCCGCGGCGAGGGCGAGATCGTCGAGGTGCTGGCCAGGGGCTACGAGAAGGACGGCAAGGTAATAAGGTACCCCATCGTCAAAGTGGCCAACTGACCGCGCGCCGCGCGCAGACCGCGCCTGCCCTGACGGGCAGCGGAGC